>CALKHU010000176.1 GCA_937991555.1 uncultured Caulobacter sp. | reverse complement strand
GACTGGCGGCGGCGCTGACGGCTGACGTCAGGGGGCTGCCGGCGCCGCTGCCGGACGACGCCCTGCCGGTCTACACCGTGCTGGCGCCGCTCTATCGGGAAGCCGAAATCGTCCCGGATCTCGTCAGGGCGCTGGAGGCGCTCGACTATCCGCGCGCGAAGCTGCAGCTGCTGTTTGTCGTCGAGGCCGATGATCCCGCGACCCTCGGCGCCTTGCTTGACGCCGCCCTGCCGGCTCACGCGGAGATCGTCGTCGCGCCGCCCGGGCGTCCGCGGACCAAGCCGCGCGCCTGCAACGTGGCGCTGGAGCAGGCGACCGGAGCGCTGCTGACCATCTACGACGCCGAGGACCGGCCGCATCCGGGGCAGCTGCGCGAGGCGGCGGCGCGGTTCGCCGCCGGATCGCCGCGGCTGGCCTGCCTGCAGGCCCCGCTGCGGATCGACGCGGACCGCCGGTTCCTGCCGCGCCAGTTCGCGGTCGAATACGCCATCCAGTTCGAGGCCATGCTGCCGATGCTGGCCCGGCTCGGCCTGCCCTTCCCGCTGGGCGGGACCAGCAACCACTTCAGGACCGCCGCCCTCCGGGCCGTCGGCGGGTGGGACGCGTGGAACGTCACCGAGGACGCCGACCTCGGATTCCGGCTGGCGGCGGAGGGCTACGACCTGGGCGTACTCGTCTCGCCGACCTTCGAACCGGCGCCGGACCGGCTCAGCGACTGGCTGCCCCAGCGGGCCCGATGGGTGAAGGGATACATGCAGACCTTCGGCGTCCAGACCCGCGACCCGCCGCACTGGCGCACCGGGGTGATGGCGGCCTTCGCCCTGACGCTGGGCGTGGCCATCCTGGCCGCGTTCGTCCATGCGCCGCTGCTCGCGTTCAGCCTGGTCGGGGTCGTCGCGGGCCTCTGGGCCGGCGAGTCGTGGCTGGCCCCCGCCGATGTCGCCCTGCTGGCGGCCGGCTGGCTCTGCGCGATGGCCGCGGCCGCGGTGGCGAGCCGGCGCGCGGCCCGGGGGCTGGCGCTCTCCGACCTCCTGCTGATGCCGCTCTACTGGCCCCTGCACAGCCTCGCGGCCGTCCATGCGCTGGTGCAGCTGATCCGGTCGCCGCACCACTGGGACAAGACGCGGCATGCCGCGCGGACTGGACAGCCGCCCGCCTGAGCCGTATCGCGCGGCCATGAGCGGTCCGACCATCGCCGAGGCTCCGAGCCTGATGCGCACCACCGGCTGGGCGGACTACGCCCTGCTGGACAGCGGCGGCGGCCGCAAGCTGGAGCGCTACGGCCCCTATCGCGTGGTGCGGCCCGAGCCGCAGTGCCTGTGGACGCCCAGGCTGGCCGCCGCCGTCTGGGACAGCGCCGACGCCGTGTTCGATCCCACCGACGAGGACGAGGCCGGTCGGTGGCGCTTCCGCGGCAAGCCGGCCGAAGCCTGGGAGCTTTCATGGGGAAACGCCCGATTCTACGGACGTTTCACCAACTTCAGGCACCTCGCCTTCTTTCCCGAGCAGGCGGCCAACTGGGCATGGCTCGACGCCCGCCAGCGTGCGGCGGGCCGGCCGCTCAGGATCCTGAACCTGTTCGGCTACACAGGCGTCGCCAGCCTCGTCTGCGCGCTGGCCGGCGCGCAGGTCACCCACGTCGACGCCTCGAAGCAGTCGGTGCAGCGAGCGCGCGAGAACGCCGAGCTTTCGGGCGTGACCAATGTGCGCTGGATCGTCGAGGACGCCCGCCGGTTCGCCCAGCGCGAGGCGCGGCGCGGCAACCGCTACGACGGCGTCATTCTCGATCCGCCCAAGTTCGGCCGCGGCCCCGACGGCGAAGTCTGGCGACTGTTCGAGGATCTTCCCGAGATGGCGCGCCTGTGCGGCGGCCTGCTGTCAGACGACGCCTCGTTCCTGATCCTCAACGCCTATGCGGCCCGGATCTCCGGCGCCTCGATGGCCGGACTGGTGGCCGAGGCGGTGAACCGGCCAGGGCGGGTCGACTGGGGCGAACTCGCCCTGGTCGAGGAGGCCGGCGTCCGACAGGTCGGGCTCAGCTTCTTTGCGCGGTGGTCGTCGTGAGCCGGCTCGTCACCTCGCACGCCAATCCGACGGTGAAGGCGGTCAAGGCGCTCCATATGCGCAAGGCGCGCGAGGAGAGCGGCCAGTTCCTGGCCGAGGGTCTGAAGGTCGTCACCGAAGGCGTGGACCTGGGCCAGGCGCCCCGTATCCTGCTCTACGGCAAGGACGCCGCCGACCATCCGCTGCTGCGCAAGGCGGCCGCCGCGACCGAAAAGGACGGTGGCGAGGTTATCGAGGTAACACGCGAGATTCTCGAGAAAATCGCGCGTCGTGATAATCCACAGGCCGTGCTGGCGGTGTTCAGTCAGCGGTTCACGCCCCTGCAGTCGCTGCGGCCCGAGGCCGCCAGGGTATGGGTGGCGCTTCATCGCGTCCGCGATCCCGGAAACCTCGGAACCATTGTGCGCACCGCCGACGCCGCCGGTTGCGGCGGCGTGATCCTGGTCGGCGACTGCTGCGATCCCTATTCCGTCGAGGCCGTGCGGGCGACCATGGGCTCGATCTTCGCCGTTCCCCTCGCGAAGGCGACCGAGGCCGAGTTCATCGCCTGGCGCTCGACCTGGCCGGGCTCGGTGGTCGGAACGCTGCTGACCGCCACCGTCGACCACAGGAGCGCCGACTATCGCGCCCCCGCGCTGGTCCTGATGGGCAACGAGCAGGCCGGGCTGACGCCGGAACTGGCCGCCCTCTGCGACGTCAACGTCAAGATCCCCATGCGCGGCCGCGCAGACAGCCTCAACCTGTCGGTGGCGACGGGGATCATGATCTACGCGGCGGCGGGCTGAGTCCCGCTCGCAGACGACCACACGCGCCGTCCGCCGACCCAGGTCTCCAGCACCCGGATCGATCGCAGCTCCCCGGTCGGAGCCTCGAGCGGGTCGCGGTCCAGGATGACGAAATCGGCCAGCTTGCCCGCTTCGAGCGTGCCGATCTCGTGGTCCGACCGGCACTGCCAGGCGGCGTCGCGGGTCAGGGCGACGATGGCGTCCCGGACAGAGACGCGCTCGGCGGGATTGAGCACCTCGCCGGGGGCCTTCCACAGGTCACGGTTGACGGCGTTGTCGATCATGCGGAGCGGATCCATCTCGGTGACCGGCTCGTCGGAGTGCATCGTCCAGCGGATGCCGGCCCGGCCGCAGGAGGCGGCGCGCCCGAGCCGGTCGGCCTTCGCGGGCCCGAAGATCTCGTCCCGGAACGCCTTGCCCCAGTAGTGCACGTGACCGATGAGGAAGCTCGGCGTGACGCCGAGCCGGGCCATGCGGGCGATCTGGCCGTCGTCGAGGACCGAGCAGTGCTCGATGCGGAAGCGCGCGTCCGCCGGCGCGCCGGCGTCGACGGCGGCCTCGATGGCGTCGAGGGCGCGATCGATGGCGAGGTCGCCGTTGGCGTGGATGACCATCTGCCAGCCCTGCAGCGCCCGCTTCACGACGATGTCGCGAAGGGCGTCCGGCTCGACGTAGGCCATGCCGGTCCCGCCCCCGAGGTAGGGTTCGCGCTGCAGGCCGGTGCGGCCTTGGTTGGAACCGTCCGAGACGATCTTCCAGCCGACGGTGCGGACCATGTCGTCGCCCTCGCCGGGCGCGAGACCCAGCGCATCCCAGGTCCGCTCGCCGGCCTGGATCAGCGAGTTGCGCATCCGGACCGTCAGGTGGCCCGACTGTGCGAACCCCTGCAGGGCGGCGATCTCGCCACGCCCCTGGAAGCCGCCGGTGGCCTGGTCGCAGACGGTGGTGAAACCGACCCGGTTGGCCTTGCCGGCGACCCGCACACAGGCGGCGGCGAGGTCGGCCTCGGCCATGGTCGCCAGGTTCTGGCCGAGGACGCTGAACATCGCCGCCTGCCCCTGCAGCACGCCGTTCGGCGCGCCGTCCGGGCCACGGACGTAGCTCGCGCCGGGCGGATCCGGCGTCTCCGCCGTCACGCCCGCAGCCTCGAGCGCGGCGCTGTTGCAGTAGCCGATGTGCAGCGAGGCGTTGAACAGGAAGACCGGATTGCGCGGCGCGACCTGATCGAGCGTGTGGCGGGTGATGCGATCGGCGCCCGGCTGCAGGGACGGGTCGAACTGCCGGCCGATGATCCACGCCCCGGCTTCGGCCGATCCCGCCATCTCGCCGACCCGCGCGATGACATCGTCGGCGTCGCGGCAGACCAGGGCGCCCACGTCCGGAATCGCGCCGAACATGGCGATGGCGAAGAAGTGCATGTGGGGCTCGATGAATCCGGGCAGCACGGTGCGGCCGCCGGCGTCGATCACTTCGGCGTCCTCCCCGGCCGCGGCCGAGACCTCCTCGAGCGATCCGACGGCGAGCAGGCGTCCGCCGGCGAAAGCCAGGGCCTGCGCGGTCGAGAAGGCGGCGTCGATGGTGTGGATGCGGGCGTTGGCGAGGATGACCGCCCCGACCGGCGCCGCCGGCGGAGGGCCGAACCGCGCCCAGTGGGACGGCCTCGCCGCCGAGGCCAGCTTCGGCAGCGTCAGCAGGCCGAGAGTCTGGAGGGCCGGCGAGCAGCAGACGCAACCATGAACGCCCGCCGGCGCGAACGGTCTCGCAGTCAGCCGCCGGCGCGGCGGCATAACGGTGGTCGTGATGGCCATGGACGTCCCTCTCCCGCTCTGGCGACGGGTCGGGCGAAGGTGACGCGAACACGGGCGGGGCGCCAGCGCCGACCCACCCCGGATCGGGCCATCAGGCCTGCAGCGAGGCCATCCGCTCGCGGTAGACGACCCAGTCGGGATCGTACTCCGTCGAGTACTCCGGCTCGACCGGGCCGGCGGCGGCGTCGATATGCTCGACAGCGCGGTCGACATGGCTGGCGTAACAGTAGTAGCGGACGCGCCCGTCGTGGATCTCGACGAAGGCCAGCACGATGCGCACCCGCTCGCTCGGCCGCTCCAGCGCCTCGGCCTCGAACCGCTCGAGCATCGCGTCGTCCTCCTCGCCCGGCAGCGCGCTGTCATCGACGCTGTCGTAGAAGACGTCGACCACCAGCAGGTTGGGCAGGACCGGCAGCGGCTCCATCTCGCGGGCGCGCACCAGCACCGGCTTTCCGGCCAGCCGCCCTTCCCCGAGGAGCCAGGTCTCTTCCGCCGGCATCGTCCCCCTCCTTCCGTCCTCCGATCCATGAGGCGCTGGTTTCAGGGACGCAACAGGCCGAGGCCGATATCGGGGAGGCGCGCCGCTCACAAGTTGGACAGCGGTCAGGTCCCGCGCGGCTTGGCCCGTGTCGTCGCCTGGGCCAGCCACGGTTCCTCGGGCCAGACGTGGCGGGGGTAGCGGCCCTTCATCTCGGTGCGGACCTCCTTCCAGCTGCCACGCCAGAAGCCGGGCAGATCCTTCGTCACCTGGATCGGCCGGTGGGCGGGCGACAGCAGCGCCAGGGTCAGCGGCACGCCGGCGGCGGTCGGGTGTTCGGAGAGACCGTAGAACTCCATCACCCGCCCCTCGACGCGCGGCCCGCCCTCGGCGGCGTAGTCGATACGGAACCGGCTGCCCGTCGGGGCGGTCCAGCGGGACGGCGCCTCGGCGGCCAGGCGTTGCTGGAGGTCCCAGGGCAACAGCGTCCGGATGGCGTCGGCGACGGCGTCGTCGGGCAGGTCGGCCAGCGACCGCTTGCCGGGCAACAGTGGCTCCAGCCATTCGTCGAGGCGGGCGACAAGCGCCGCCTCCGACAGGTCCGGCCAGATGTCAGGCCGGGTGGTGTGCAGATAGGCGAGGCGCTGGATCACCGAGGCCGTGCGCTCGCCGGGCTTCAGTACGGTAAGCCCCTCGCGGCGGACGCGCTCGGCCAGGGCGCGGACGATCAGCTCCGGATCGGGTTTTTCGATCAGCCGGTCCTCGACCGTCAGGCGGTCGAGCCTGAGCAACCGGCGGGCGCGGACCTTGCCGTCGGCCTCGATCTCCAGCTTCTCCTCGCGGGTCAGGCGGTCGGCAAAGGCCTCGCGAAGCGCCGCCTCATCCAGCGGCGCGGCGAGGAGGATCCGGTCCCGCTGGGCGCCGCCGCCCAGTTCGCCGACCGCGATCCACTTCTCACGGGCGAGGACGTCGGTGGCTTCCACATGGGCGCCGCGCCCCGTGGCCAGCTGGAACTCGCCCGAGGCCCCGCGCGCCTTGGCCACCCGCTCGGGAAAGGCCTCCGCCAGCAGAAGCGCCTCATCGAGCGGTGGCTGCTGCGGCGGTCGGCCGGCGGCGCGGGCCCAGCGCTCGGCCAGGGCCCGGGCGTCCTTCGCGCGCGGAGACCGGTCGCGGTCAAAGGCGTCCAGACGGTGGCCCAGATGCACGTCGCGACCGCCGAGACCCCTCTCGGTCAGCAGGGCGGCGATCTTCGCCGCCAGCAGCCCCTGACCGCCGGCCGCGCCGCGGACGACCATATGCGCCAGCCGGGGCGGCAGCGGCAGGTCGGCCAGAGCCTTGCCGTGCGCCGTCAGGGCCCCCTGCCCGTCCAGCGCCTGCAGCCGGGCGAGCAGCGCCCGCGCCTCGGCGAAGGCGGCGGCCGGCGGCGGATCGAGGAACCGGAGGTCGGACGGGTCGCGCACGCCCCAGCGGGCGAGATCGAGCGCCAGCCCCGAGAGATCGGTCTCGAGGATCTCCGGACGCCCGAACGGGACCAGGGCGCGGGTCTCCGCCTCGTCCCACAGGCGGTAGCAGACGCCGGGCTCGGTGCGGCCCGCGCGCCCCCGGCGCTGATCGGCGGCGGCGCGGGAGACACGGACCGTCTCCAGGCGGGTCAGGCCGCTGGCCGGGTCGAAGCGCGGCACGCGCGCGAGGCCGGCGTCGATGACGACGCGGACGCCCTCGATCGTCAGGCTGGTCTCGGCGATCGCGGTGGCCAGAACCACCTTGCGACGGCCCGGCGGCGACGGGCTGATCGCCAGGTCCTGGTCGCGGCCCTCCATCGCGCCATAGAGCGGCGCGAGGTCGACCTCCGGCCGGCGCAGGCGTTCGGCGAGCAGGTCGCGGGTGCGCAGGATCTCGCCCTGCCCCGGCAGGAAGACCAGAAGGCTGCCGCTCTCCTCGGCGAGCGCGCGCTCGACCGCCCTGGCCGCCTGCTCCTCCAGCCGCCTGGCGGGATCGCGGCCGAGGTAGCGGGTGTCGACCGGGAACATCCGGCCCTGGCTCTCGATCACCGGCGCGTCGTCGAGCAGGCGGGCGACGGCGGCGCCGTCCAGCGTCGCCGACATGACGAGGATCCGCAGGTCCTCGCGCAGCGCCGACTGGCTGTCGCGGGCGAAGGCGAGTCCCAGGTCGGCGTCGAGGCTGCGTTCGTGGAACTCATCGAACAGCACGGCCGCGACGCCGTCGAGGGCCGGATCGTCCTGGATCATGCGCGTGAACACGCCTTCCGTGACCACCTCGATCCGCGTGCGGGCCGACACCCGTGACTGCATCCGCACGCGATAACCCACGGTTTCGCCGACGCTTTCACCGAGCGTCGCCGCCATCCGGGCCGCCGCCGCCCTGGCGGCGAGACGGCGTGGCTCCAGCACGACCAGCTTGCGGCCGTCCGTCCACGGCTCGTCGAGCAGCGCGAGCGGGACCCGCGTGGTCTTGCCGGCGCCCGGCGGGGCCACCAGCACGGCGTTGACGTCGTCGACCAGCGCCTTCCTCAGGCGGGGCAGGATTTCCTCGATCGGCAGCATGGTGGCGCAGTCCTAGTGCGTCGAAGGCCCCTCGTCACCGTAAGCCGTTGCGCGAACCGCCGTAGCTGCCTAACGTCGCGCGCAATTCCGCCGGCGGGGGTCGCCGGCCTTTGGGGGAGCGAGACGTAATGTCCGCATCTGATTCCGCGCCTCGCGGGAACCGACTGTTTCTCAAGAAGTCCATCGCCAACATCCAGAAGGAAGCGGCCAAGAGCGAGCTGAAGCGCTCCCTTGGACCGATCAATCTGGTCAGCCTCGGGGTCGGCGCGATCATCGGCGCGGGCATCTTCGTGCTCACCGGTCAGGTCGCCTCGGCCAATGCCGGCCCGGCGATCATGCTGTCCTTCGTGGTCGCCGGCATCGCCTGCGCGCTGGCCGGCCTGTGCTACGCCGAGCTCGCCTCGACGATGCCGGTCTCCGGCTCTGCCTACACCTACGCCTACGGCACCCTGGGCGAGGTGTTCGCCTGGATCATGGGCTGGCTGCTGGTGCTGGAGTACGGCATCGCCGCGTCCACGGTCGCGGTCGGCTGGTCCGGCTATGTGGTCAGCATGCTGCATGACTTCGGGGTGCACCTGCCGATGATCACGGTGGCCGGCAGCGAAGTCGCCCAATGGGGCACGCCGCTGATTCAGGCCGTTCCGGTCGAAGCCGGCGGCGTCGCCTTCCAGCTGACCGGCGGCCTGAACGTGATCGCGGCCATCGGCATCGCCCTGGTCACCATCCTGCTGGTCATCGGGGTCAGCGAATCCGCCAACGTCAACAACGCCATCGTGGTCATCAAGGTGATCGTGCTGCTGACGTTTATCGGCGTGGGCCTGGCCTACATCAACCCCGCGAACTGGTCGCCGTTCATCCCCGAACCGACCGGCCAGCCCGGCGAATTCGGCTGGGGCGGCATCTTCCGCGGCGCGGCGATCATCTTCTTCGCCTACGTCGGCTTCGAAGCCGTCTCGACCGCGGCGGCGGAAGCGAAGAACCCGTCGCGGGACGTGCCGATCGGCATCCTCGGCGCGCTGGTGATCTGCACGCTCATCTACATGGCCGTCGCGGCTGTCATGACCGGCGTGGTGCCCTACAAGGAACTCGCCAGCCCGGCCCCGATCGCCGTGGCGATCGACCGCATGGGCCTCGAATGGGCGAACCTGCCGTTCACCAACGCCGACGGCCAGCCGTTCAACCTGATCAGCCTGATGATCAAGATCGGCGCGATCACCGGCCTCAGCTCGGTGATGCTGGTGCTGGTCTACGGCCAGACGCGCATCTTCTACACCATGGCCCGCGACGGCCTGCTGCCGAAGGTGTTCGCCGCCATCCACCCGAATTTCCGGACGCCCTGGATGGGCACCATCCTGCTCGGCGTCCTGATCGCGGTGGCGGCCTCGTTCCTGCCGATCAGCCTGCTGGGCGATCTGGTGTCGCTGGGGACGGCGGTCGCCTTCTCGATCGTCTGCCTGTCGGTGATCTACCTGCGGGTCAAGCATCCGGAGATGGAGCGCCCGTTCCGTGTCCCGGGCGGCGTTGTCACCGCCTTCCTCGGCATCCTCGCCTGCATGTTCCTGGCGTGGCAGAACTTCAAGCCGATGATCCAGCACGCCATGGACGACAACCCGCTGCCGCTGATCCTGCTGGGCAGCTACGCGGCGATCGGAGCCGTGGTCTACATCCTCTACGGCTTCTGGAACTCCAAGCTGGCCAAGGGGATCGACATCACCGAGGACACCTCGATGTCGAGCCCGGCCGAGGCCTTCGCCCACGGCGTCGACGACGTGAAGGAGAAGTAGGCCCAGGCCTGCTATCCGCGAGACTGGAGAGG
>CALKHU010000175.1 GCA_937991555.1 uncultured Caulobacter sp. | reverse complement strand
CGAACTGCTGGCCCGCATCCGGGCGGTCCTGCGCCGCCGGGGGGAGCCGCGGGCGGCCGACGACGCCGCCGCGACCCGCGAGTTCGCCGGCTGGCGGCTGGATCTGGTGCGCCGGGAGTTGCGCTCGCCCCAGGGGGTGATCGTGAACCTGTCCAGCGGCGAGTTCTCGCTGCTCCGCGCCCTTGTCGAACGGCCCCAGCGGGTGCTGACGCGCGACCAGCTGCTCGACCTGGCGCGGGGTCCGGAGACCGAGGCCTACGATCGCGCCATCGACGTGCAGATCAGCCGCCTGCGCAAGAAGCTCGACGACGGCCGCGGGACCGAGATCATCCGCACCATTCGCAACGAGGGCTACATGTTCTCGCCGAAGGTCGCCCGTCCGTGATGCGGTCGCTCGGCCGCGACGCCCCGCTGTTCGCCCAGGTGCTTGGCCTGGTCGTGCTGAGCATGGTCCTGGTGCATGTGGTGCTGGCGGTGCTGGTCCTGACCGTGCCGCCGCCGCCGCCCGAGATCTATCGACTGTCCGACATCGTCCGCGCGCTCAGGGCGCCGGGCGAGACCCGCGTCGACGGGGCCCGTCCCCTGATCGTGAAGACGACCCGGAGCCCGCCTGACGAGCCGGACCAGGCCGGCCGTGGGCGCTGGCGCGACGAGGTCCGCCAGAACCTCGCCCAGTCGCTGCAGGTGCGGCCCGAGGACGTCGTGGTGTCGCCGCGGGGCCGCAGGCGGCTGTTCTGGCGCAGCATGGAGACCGACCTGCGCACGATCCGTCTGGTGGTTCGCCAGCCAACGCCCGGCGCGCCGCCGCCCGAGGCCGACATCCTGTTCCAGGGACGCCCCCCGGGCCCGCCTCCCGGACGCGACGGGGTTCGTTCGTTCAACGAGCGGGTGGTCTTCGCTCCGTTCAAGGTGGCGGTGCGCCAGCCTGACGGCCGGTGGCGGGTGGCGCAGCCCAAGCCGTCGCTGCGGCTCGCTTCGTGGCAGGTCCACATCCTGCTGACCATCGGCCTCTCCGCCCTGCTCGTCGCGCCCGTGGCCTGGCTTTTCGCGCGGCGGCTGTCGCGGCCGGTCGCCGTGTTCGCCGAGGCGGCGGACCGGCTCGGACGCGATCCCCGCGCCCCGCCGCTGGAAGTCGGCGGCTCTCGCGAGGTGGCGGCCGCGACCGAAGCCTTCAACCGGATGCAGGAGCGGCTGCGGCGCTACGTGGAGGACCGCACGGCCATGGTCGGCGCCATCGCCCACGACCTGCGTACGCCCCTCACCCGGCTGCGCTTCCGCATCGAGGCGGTCCCCGACGAGGTGCGCGGCAAGCTGGCGGCCGAGATCGACCAGATGGACGCCATGATCTCCGCCACCCTCGCCTTCGTCCGCGACACCGCCCGGGCAGGCCCGCGAGAGAAGCTGGAGCTGTCCTCGCTGGTGGAGAGCGTCCTCGACGAGGCCGCCGAAACGGGATCGGATGCGACCGCCCTGCCGTCCGACCGACTGGTCGTCGAGGGCGACCCGGTGGGGTTGAGGCGGCTGGTCGCCAATCTCGTCGAGAATGCGCTCAAGTACGGCAGCCGCGCCCGGGGACGGGTCTTCGCCGAGGACGGTTGCGCGATCATCGAGGTCGAGGACGACGGCCCCGGCGTTCCGCCACAGGATATCGAGCGGCTGTTCGAACCCTTCTATCGCGGGGAGCCGTCGCGCAGCCGCGAGACCGGCGGGGCGGGACTCGGCCTGGCGGTCGTGCGCTCGATCGCCCGGGCGCACGGCGGGGACGTGACCCTCCACAACCGCACCGGCGGCGGGCTGACGGCGCGGGTGTCGCTGCCGCTCTGACGGCGCCGTGTTGCATGGCCGCAATCCACGCGCCCTACTGGCGACGCCGCGCCGGTGCAGGGTGGGCTCGTGATTCCCGGAACCGCATGAACAGCCGTCTTCTCGCCATGACCGTCGGCCTCGCCGCCCTGGCGGCCAGCGCCGCCGCCCAGCCCGGCCCGCCGCAGCCGACCGAGGCCGCGCCGCCGCTCGAGACGGAGGAGACTTTCGCGCCGCCGGAGGAGCAGGTCTTCATCAGTCCAGCCGGGGAGCCGTTCCGGGCGCCGGCCGGCGCGCCCTATCCCGTCATCGCCTGGTTCGGCCGGGCCGACGCGGACCGCGACGGGGCCCTGTCCCTCGCGGAGTTCGTCGCCGACGCCTCCGGGTTCATGGACCGCCTCGACACCGACCGTGACGGCCGGGTCGACGGTTTCGAGAACGCCGACTACGAGACCGGGATCGCGCCCGAGATCCGTGGCCTGTTGCGCCGGCCGCCTCCGCCCCGGCAGGCCGCGCCCTACTGGCGCCCGTTCACCCGCAGCGACCTGATGTGGGGCCGTCCGCCGATGCTGTCGCCGCAGCCGGGAAAGCCGCCGGTCGGCATGAACCGGCAGGGCGCAGGACAGTACGGTCTGCTGAACGAACCGCATCCGGTGCGCGGCTCGGACGGCGACCTCGACGGCAGGATCACCCGCGCGGAAGCCGAGGCGGCCGCCCGCCGGCGCTTCGGCCTGCTGGACGGGGACGGAGACGGCCGGCTGGTCCTCGCCGAACTGCCGATGACGCCGGCCCAGAGGCTGTTCGACGGGGCCGGGCCGACAGGGCGACGGAAACCCTGATCGGCGCGTTGAAATGAGACTGCAAACTGCCCTCGCTATCGACTTGCCCCCGGCCCCCTCCTTCCCGATCGAGTTTTCCCCGAGACCATGAGCCTGAACACCGCCACACCCCGTCGGCGGGGCCGCCTGCCCCGCCCCCTCGTCTACGCTCTGTCGGCGGTGGTCGTGCTCGTCGCCGCCTTCGCCGGCTGGCAGGTGCTGAAGCCCAGGGCGCCGAAGGACCCGTACCGGACGGAGGCGGTCAGCCAGGGGGACATCACCAAGTCGGTGTCGGCCTCGGGGTCGCTCCAGGCGCTCGTGACGGTCGACGTCGGCTCGCAGATCTCAGGGCAGATCCAGCAGGTGTTCGTCGACTTCAACGACCGGGTCCGCAAGGGCCAGGTGCTGGCCACGCTCGACCCCCAGACCTATGTGAGCCGCCTCCGCCAGGGACAGGCCGAGATCCAGGCCCAGCAGGCGCAGGTCGCCCAGGCTGACGCCCGCGTCGCCGAGGCGCGCGCCGCCTACAACCGCAGCAAGGCGCTGTTCGACCGGGGCATCGTCGCGCCGGCGGCGCTCGAAACCGCGCAGGCGACCCTGAAGTCCGCCCAGGCCTCGGCCCAGGCCGCGCGGGCCGGCGTCACCCAGGCGCGCGCCGCGCTGGCCAGCACCCAGACCGACCTCGGCCGGACCAGGATCGTGGCCCCGATCGACGGCGTGGTGATCAACCGGTCGATCGAGCCGGGCAACACCGTCGCCGCCAGCCTGCAGGCGCCCGTCCTGTTCCAGATCGCCCAGGACCTGTCGAAGCTGGAGGTGAAGATCACGGTCGACGAAGCCGACATCGGCCAGGTGCGCGAGGGCCAGACGGTGCGCTTCACCGTCGACGCCTTCCCGGAGGACACCTTCAGCGGCGTCGTCACCCAGGTGCGCAAGCAGCCTGAGACCAGCAACAACGTCGTCGCCTACATCG
>CALKHU010000174.1 GCA_937991555.1 uncultured Caulobacter sp. | reverse complement strand
CTACCTGAACCCGCACGGCACCTCGACGCCGGTCGGCGACATCAAGGAGATGGAGGCGGTGCGCCAGGTGTTCGGCAAGGACGCCCCGGCGATCAGCTCGACCAAGTCCCTGACCGGCCACAGCCTGGGCGCCGCCGGCGCGCAGGAGGCGATCTACAGCCTGCTGATGCTGAACAACGGCTTCCTGGCCGAGAGCGCCAATATCGAGACGCTCGACCCGGCCTTCGAGGATCTGCCGATCCTGCGCCAGCGGGCAGACCGCCAGGTGGAGACGGTGATGTCGAACAGCTTCGGCTTCGGCGGCACCAACGGCTGCCTGATCATGGCGCGGGCCTGACAGTCTTCTGCATCACCCTCGGACTTGTTCCGAGGGTCCATGCCTGGTGAGCCAAACGAATAGGGTGCTGAGCGATCCGCGCCCTTCTTGCTGTTTCCTGGGTTCATGGGTCCTCGCGACACGCGCGAGGATGACGGAAGGTGGAACGGCCGCCGCCCGCGCGGTCTTGCTCCGGCGCGCGCGTCCGTCCAGAAAGGCGCCCGAGAACCGGCTCAGGCAGCGCGAACGCGCCGGGCCGACCAAGACGGAGACGCCAGATGGCCGACGACTACAACTTCCCCAGGGGCGAGCTGATGAAGGGCAAGAAGGCCCTCGTCACCGGCGTGGCCAACCACAACTCCATCGCCTGGGGCATCGCCTCGCAGCTGGCCGCCCAGGGCGCCGAGCTGGCGTTCGCCTACCTGCCCGACATGGAGAAGCGGGTGAAGCCGCTGGGCGAGAGCATCGGGGTGAAGACCTTCATCCCGATGGAGGTCACCGACGACGCCTCGATGGACGCCGCGTTCGAGCAGCTCGAGAAGGAATTCGGCACGCTGGACGCCTTCGTCCACTCGATCGCCTTCGCCAACAAGGATGAACTGAAGGGTTCGTTCGTCGAGAACACCACGCGCGAGGGCTTCCTGCGCGCCATGAACATCTCGGCCTTCAGCTTCGTCGACACCGCGCGCCGGTGCGCGAAGCTGATGCCGAACGGCGGCTCGATGGTCACCATGACCTACCTCGGCGCCGAGCGGGTCATCCCCAACTACAACACCATGGGCGTGGCCAAGGCGGCGCTCGAGGCCGCGACCCGCTACATCGCGCGCGACCTCGGGCCGAAGAAGATCCGCGTCAACGCCATCTCGGCGGGCGCCATGCGCACCCTGTCGCTGGCCGGCATCTCCGGCGGCCGCGGCATGCTGAGCCAGGGCCGCGCCTTCAGCGCCCTGAAGGAAGACACCTCGATGGAGGGCGTCGCCGGCGCGGCGCTGTGGCTTCTGTCGGACCTCGGCTTCTCGACCACCGGCGAAGTCGTCCATGTCGACGCCGGCTTCCACATGATGGGCCTGCCGGACGGGGAACCGGCCGACGGTTAGCCCCCCTTTTCAGATCATGCTCAGCCATTGGCGCTCGCCCAGCCTCGCTGGCTGGAGGAGCGACAATGGCGATCATGCGAGTTCTGATCCTGGCCGGAGTACTGGCCGCGGCGTCCGCGCTTCCAGTCCGGGCGGCGTCCCTGAAAGACGATTTCGCGGGTATGCTGGCGCGCTTCCAGGCGTATGGAGAGCCTGGCAGAACCGGCATCGCGATGGGCCTGGCGAAGGCCGCAACAAGAACGACTCCGGTCAGGCTCCAGGTCGCGGGCGTGAACGGGCTGAACTTCACATTGAGCCGCGAGCTCATGTTCGGCCCGCCCGACCTGAAGCGGGCGGACTATGGCTTCAGGTTCGTCAGCGCCGGTCCGGATGGTCTGGTCTACGACGTTACCCAGTCAGCGGTTGGATCCCAACCGGTCGTGACCGCGCGGTGTCGCGGCAAGAAGGACGGGCCGGGTCGTGTTGATGTGACATTCCGGTGCCTGCGCGCCGAGGTGGAGGCCCTGGGGTCGTTGGCGGAACCGTCGTTTACCTTTCGCTTCCGGACCGGACCGCCCTTCGGCATCTCGGTCGGGGAGGGACTCGACAACGTGTTTTCGATCGAGGCCAACAGCAACTTCGCGCCCTGATCACGCGGCGTAGGCCTTCATGAACACGCGGACGGCCTCGTTCGCGGTGGCCTCGATCGCGTCCTCGTCCAGGTCGGGGGCGATGTTGAGCAGCGCCTTGGTCTGGCGCTGGCCCAGCACCATGCCGCTGAAGAACTCCGCCGCCATCCTCGGATCGGGGATGGTCATGCGGCCGGCGCGGGTCTCCTTGTCGAGGAACTCGGCGAGCTGGGCGCGTGAGCGCAGGGGGCCGGCCTCGAACACCGCGCGCGCGAGGTCGGGCATTTCCCCGGCGCTCTGGATGATGACCCGCATCAGCGAATAGTTCCTGTTGGTGACGATGGTCAGCAGGGTGCGGGCGTAGGCGGCCAGCGCGTCCTCGGGATGGGCTTCGGCGCCGGGTTCGCGCAGGGGCGCGGTGATGGTGTCCACCCGGCGGTCGACCAGCGCCCGCACCAGATCCGCCTTGCAGCCGTAGTGGTTGTAGACGGTCTGCTTGGAGACGCCGGCGCGGCGGGCGATCTCCTCCATCGGCGCGGACAGGCCGCGCTCTCCCAGCACCTCTGAGGCGGCGTCGAGGATGGCCTCGCTCTTGGCGAGATCGATCTGGCCTGCGAGCCTGGGCATCAGTGGTCGCCTCCGCCGAGCTGGGGGATCTGGCCCTTGCCGGGCGCGGTGAACAGGGACAGGGCCGCCGCGGCCAGCGCGCCGAGCGCGAGCAGCGCGAAGCCGTCGCCGAACGCCAGCACCTGGGCCTGCTGGCCGAGCATGTACTTGAAGGCCTTCATGGCCGCGCCGTCCGGATCGGCGACCCCGAGCTGCTGCATGCGCGCGGTCAGGCCGGCCAGCATGCCCTGGGCCTCGACGCTGGCGCTGCTGACCTTGGCCGACAGCTCGTTCATGTGCACGGCGGTGCGCGTCGACAGGCTGGTCGACAGCAGGGCCATGCCGATGGCGCCGCCGACGTTGCGCGACAGATTCACCAGGCCCGAGGCGTCCTTGATCATCTCCGGCCGAAGGGTGCTCATGGTCAGCTGGGTGGTGGCGATCATGGCGATCATCACCCCCACGCCGCGGAAGGCCTGCAGGGCGGCGAACTCCCAGAAGCCCCAGTCGTCGGTGATGGCGTGACCGAGCCACATGCCCCAGGCGATCATGCAGAAGCCGCAGAACATCGGCACGCGCGGGTCGATCTGGCGCACCCAGCGGCCGGCCAGCGGGCCGGTGAGGAACATGGCCAGGCCCGAGACCAGCATGGTGGTGCCCACCTCCGCCGCCGAGAACTGGCGGACGCGGCCGAGGTAGAGGGGCATCAGGAAGGTGCCGCCGTACAGCGCGGCGCCCGACACCGAGGTCATGGTGATGCCCAGCGCGAAGTTGCGGTCCGCGAACGCCTTCAGCTGCACGATCGGCCGGAAGTAGGTCAGCTGCCGCCAGACGAACGCCGATCCGGCACAGGCCGAGACCACGGTCAGCCAGAGGATGGCGTCGTCCTCGAACCAGTTGTCCTTGGCGCCTTCCTCGATGACGTACTGCATGGTGATCAGGAAGATCGCCATCAGCACCAGGCCCGACCAGTCGAAGTTGCGCGACAGCGACGGGTCGCCCTTGTCGAAGTTCCCGTAGCGCCAGACCAGCGCCATGCTGAGCAGGCCCGGAATGACGTTGATGAAGAACAGCCAGCGCCAGTTCAGCCATTCGGTGAGATGGCCGCCCAGGGTCGGGCCGACGGTCGGCGCCAGGGTGACGATCATCCCGGTCACGACGTTGGCGGTGATGCGCTTGTCCGGCGGGAAGGCCGTGAATGCGGTGGCGTAGACCGTCGGCACCATGGCGCCGCCGACGAAGCCCTGCAGCGCCCGGAACAGGATCATGGTGTCGATGCTGTTCGACAGGCCGGCGAGCACGCTCATCACCAGGAAGCCGCCGCAGCTGGCCAGGAACACCTTCTGGGTGCCCCACAGGCGGGAGAGGTAGGCCGACAGCGGGATCATCACCACTTCGGGGATCAGGTAGGCGGTCTGGATCCAGCTGACCTGGTCGGCGCTGGCCCCGACGCCCGCCTGGATCTGCGGCAGCGAGGCGGCGACGATCTGGATGTCGAGGATGGCCATGAACTGGCCGATCGCCATGCCGCCGAAGCCCAGGAACAGCTTCGTCCAGTCGACCGACGGCGCGGGCGGGGCCGCGGCGGATGCGTCCTCGAGGGTCGCGGCGGTCATCGGACTAGCGAGACTCGCCGTGGCGCACGTAGCTGGTCGCCGGCGATCCCGCCTCGGCGAAGCTGGGTCCGGTGCGGTCGCGGATGTCGACCCTGACCTCGACCGACAGGCCCGGGCGCAGGGCGCCGGCGAGCGGCGTCCGGCGATCCACGGCGATTCGGACCGGGATCCGCTGGGCGATCTTGGTGAAGTTGCCGACCGCGTTCTCCACCGGGATCAGCGCGAACTCCGCCCCGGTGGCCGGCGCGAAGCTCTCGACCCGGCCGGCGATGCCCTCGCTGCCGAAGGCGTCGGCCTTGATCTCGACCGGCTGGCCGATGCGCAGGCGGGCGACCTGGGTCTCCTTGAAGTTGGCGACGACATAGGTCCGGCCCAGCGGGACGACGCTCATCAGCGAGCCGCCCGGCTGCACGAGCTGGCCCGGCCGCACCGAGCGGGCTCCGACGACGCCGGCCACCGGGGCCCGGATCACCGTCCGCTCCAGGTCGAGGCGGGCCTGCTCCACCGCCGCGCGGGCGGCGGCGGCCTGGGCGACGGTCTGGGCGCGGGCCGAGCCGAGCGAGGCGGCGCTGCGACGCTCGGCCTCGAGCGCGGCCTCGGCCCTGGCGACCCC
>CALKHU010000173.1 GCA_937991555.1 uncultured Caulobacter sp. | reverse complement strand
CGACCCTCGGGGTCGCCGCCCGTCCCGTTTATTCGCCTTTCAATGACAAGGCCCTGACCATGAAGATCTTCGCGCCCTCGTTGGGCAGCCTGCTGCTTGCGACGACCGCTCTGGTGTCGCCGCAGTTCGCCATGGCGCAGGACGCGCCTCCGCCAGCGGATGAACCCGAAGTCGAGGAACTCGTCGTCCTTGGCAAGAACATCCCCGAACCCATGCGTGACACCGCCGAGGTCGCCTCCGTCCTCTCCGCGGAGGATCTGGTGCGTTCGGGCGACGACACCGCGGCCCAGGCCCTGACCCGCCTGACCGGCGTCAGCCTTGTCAGCGGCAAGTTCGTCTACGTCCGCGGCCTCGGCGAGCGCTATTCCTCGGCGCTTCTGAACGGCTCTCCGCTGCCGAGCCCCGAGCCGCTTCAGCGCGTCGTCCCGCTTGACCTGTTCCCGGCCAGCATCCTGGACGGCACCCTGGTCCAGAAGACCTACTCGGCCAACTTCCAGGGCGAGTTCGGCGGCGGCGTCATCAACCTGCAGACCGTCAGCACGCCCGACGAGCCGTTCTTCTCCATCTCGACGAGCGTCAGCGGCAACACCGACACCACCTTCAAGAACGGCATCACCTACTACGGTTCCGACACCGACTGGCTCGGCTATGACAACGGCGCCCGCGAGCTGGCGAACCCGCTGCAGGAAGCCTTCGCCACCCGCAAGCGGATCACCGTCGGCGCCGACTTCACCACGACCGACATCATCTATCTGGGCAGCAGCTTCAACAACGCGCCGTTGAACCTGATCCAGAAGAAGAACGTCATGCCGGCCAACTTCGGCATCGACCTGTCGGGCGGCCGGTCCTTCGACCTGGGCATGGGGACGCTCGGCGTCATCGGGGTCCTCGGCTTCGACAACGGCTGGCGGACGCGGAACGGCTCGCAGCAGACCGGGTTCGTCGGCGGCGGCACGATCACGGCCGAGGACGACTTCGACTTCACCTCGACCCAGAACGACGTGATGGTGAACGGCCTTCTGGGCCTCGGCCTCGACCTCGGCGACCACGTCTTCACTTGGACGAACCTCTACATCCACAGCACGACCAAGGAAGCCCGCATCCGGGAAGGCGTTCAGCCGACGGTCGCCAGCACCGTCGTCCGCGACGACTACACCGAATGGTTCGAGCGCACCCTGACCAGCACGCAGCTGGTGGCCGAGCATACGTTCGGCGACCTCGAGATCGACTGGCGCGGCTCCTTTGCGAAGACGTCCCGCGACGCGCCGTATGAAAAGTGGATCCGCTACCGGCTCGAGAACGGCGTCTACTACCACAGCGCCTCGGCGGAGCAGAACTACACCCGCTTCAGCGAAGTCGAGGATGACGTCTCCAGCTTCGGGATCGACGGCAAGTACACCTTCGCCCTCTCTGACGCCCGCGACGCCGTCATCAGCGGCGGCCTGTTCTGGATGGACAACAACCGGGCCGCCATTCTCCGCGAGTTCCGCTTCCTGACGTACAACGCGGCCCTGCCGCTGAACGTCCAGGACGACCGCGTCGACTACCTCTTCGCCGACTACGCCCAGGGCGTGAACGGCCTGATGCTCCGGGAGACGACCGGGGCCGAAGGCGCGGCCGCGTACGAAGCCGGTCTTGTGAACAGGGCGGCCTATCTCGCCGCCGACGTGGAGATCATCCCGCTGGTCCAGGTGGCGTTCGGCGTCCGTTACGAGGACGCGGAACAGTCGGTGAAGCCGATTTCGCTGTTCACCGGCGACCCGGTGATCTTCGCGCCGGCGCCGCTCGAGAACCAGTACTGGCTGCCCACGGCGACGGTGACCTGGAACTTCGCCGAGGACATGCAGCTTCGGGTCGGCGCGTCGAAGACCATCGCCCGTCCCCAGTTCCGGGAGCTGGCGCCGCAGGTCTACCAGGATCCGGATACGGACCGGACCTACATCGGCAACCCGAACCTGGTCGACAGCGAGCTCGTCAACTTCGACGCCCGCTACGAGTGGTACTTCTCGCGCGACGAATATCTGACCGCCGGGTTCTTCTACAAGGACATCGAGAAGCCGGTCGAGGTCTACCTCATCAACGCGGGCAGCAGCACGATCACCTCGTTCGTCAACGCGCCCAAGGCCAACCTCTACGGCGTCGAGCTCGACGTGAAGAAGTACTTCAACTTCGACTCGGACATGGACTTCATCAGCAGCAAGCGCTGGCTGGTCTACGCCAACTACACCTACAGCAAGTCCGAGCTGCAGGTGGAGGCCGGGGACGTGGTCTACCCGTACACGACCGACGGCTCCTCGCGACCGGCGACGGACTATGTGAGCAACGGTGACCCGATGCAGGGCCAGTCGGAGCACCTGTTCAACCTGCAGCTCGGTTTCGAGGACGACACTGCGCGTTCGCAGGCGACCCTGCTGTTCAACTACGCCAGCGAGCGCGTCGTGGCCCGCGACCGGATCGGCTTCCCGGATGTCATGCAGGAGCCGGCCACCTTCGTGGACTTCACCTACCGGCGCGAGTTCACCGTCTGGGAGCGTGACGTCACCTTCTCGTTCGAGGCCCGCAACCTGACGAACGAGTCCTTCGAGCAGACCCAGACCCAGGGCGGCGGAAGCATCGACTTCTACCGCTATGACCTGGGCCAGAGCTTCTCGTTCGGTCTGAGCGCCCGGTTCTAGTCGTCGCGACGAGACCGGAACGGCCCGCACGGCGCTCGCCGTGCGGGCCGTTGTCGTTTCCGGACCGGCCGCGCGCGGCGGCAACTGTCACCGCCCTGTCGCAAAACCTCCACGATAGTGCGTCGGATCCTCGGTAACCGGCATGCGGTTCCGGTCGTGGGGGTCTCCCTTGAAATTTGCGCGTCTTCCAGGGATCGGCGAGGAGCAACAGAGGCGCCTGCTGACCGCTGCGGAGGTCCTCCTCGTCGCGGCGCTGGCGTGGCAGGCCGCCGCGCTTGTCTGGATCCTGCTCCCGCTGCCGACGGCGAACCGGACCCCGGACGCCGGCGCCCGCGAGGATGACTTCGCGATCCTGACCCGGTTCGATCCCTTCTTCAGGAGCGCCCCCGCGGCGCTTGACGCGGCCACCGCCCAGGCCTTCCGCCTCTACGGCGTGCGGGCCGGCGGCGCGGGCGCCGGCTCGGCCATCATCGGCGGCCCTGACGGCGCGCAGGCGTCCTTCGCCGTCGGCGACGAGGTCGCGCCCGGCGTGCGGCTGGACTCCGTCGCCGAGGACCACGTCGTCCTCGCCCGCGGCGGCGCCCGGACCTCTCTCTTCTTCCCAACCGCGACGGACTCCGTCGCCCAGTATCAGGGTCAGCCGTGAGATCACTCGGGTTCGTTGCGCTGCTCGCGGCGCTGGCCGTTGGGCCCGTGGCGCCGGCCATGGCGCAGACGCAGGTCCTGAACGTCCAGGACGCCGACATCCGCGCCTTCATCCAGGATGTCGCCCGCACCACGGGCTACACCTTCGTCATCGACCCGCGGGTCAAGGGCGTGGTCTCGGTCGCGAGCAGCGGGCCGCTGAACCGGTCCGAGCTGTTCGAGGTCT
>CALKHU010000172.1 GCA_937991555.1 uncultured Caulobacter sp. | reverse complement strand
AGCTCGAGCTCTCGGTCCGCTCGGCCAACTGCCTGAAGAACGACAACATCGTCTACATCGGCGACCTGATCCAGAAGACCGAGGCGGAGATGCTCCGCACCCCGAACTTCGGCCGCAAGTCGCTGAACGAGATCAAGGAAGTGCTCGCGGGCATGAACCTGCATCTCGGCATGGACGTGCCGAACTGGCCGCCCGAGAACATCGAAGACCTGGCCAAGAAGTTCGAAGACCAGATCTGATCCGTTTGCCGCGCCAATCCCGGACCGGTTCCCCGGTTCGGGCCCGCTGATGCCGCATCCGCGGCGGAGGGCCCCGGCGCTTCGTTCTGACCCGGCAGGGAGACAGCCGGGATGGTGACAATGACTGCGGGCCGCAGGCCCAGGAGAGACCAAGATGCGTCACGGTAAAGCCCACCGTAAACTGGGTCGTACGACCAGCCACCGCCTGGCCATGTTCGCCAACATGTCGGCCTCGCTGATCAAGCACGAGCAGATCGTCACCACCCTTCCCAAGGCGAAGGAACTGCGTCCGATCGTCGAGAAGCTGATCACCCTCGCCAAGCGCGGGGACCTGCACGCCCGCCGTCAGGCGATCAGCCAGGTCCGCGACGTCGAGCAGGTCGGCAAGCTCTTCTCGGTCCTCGGCCAGCGCTACAAGGACCGCAACGGCGGCTACGTCCGCGTCCTGAAGGCCGGCTACCGTCATGGCGACAACGCCCCGCTGGCGGTGATCGAGCTCGTCGACCGCGACGTCAACGAAAAGGGCAAGGACTCCGGTCCGGTCCAGGCGTCCTTCGGCGGCGAAGAGTAATCTTCGGCCATCCCGAACACGAAAGGCCCCGGAGCGATCCGGGGCCTTTTGCTTTTGGGGCTGTCAGGTCGTTCGCCAGAGCGCGCCGTGGCGCACTTCCACGATCACGACGAGGTCTTCGCGGGTGTAGTACCGGATCGGGTATGGCCTCACGGTCGTGAGCACGCGAAGGCCAGTCGCCGTGGCCTTCCCCCGGTCCGGCTGTTCGCTCAGGCCTTGCCCTGCGGCCGACAGCCGATCGACGAAGCGGACGGCGGCCATTGGACGATCCCTGGCGATTCTGCGTTCGATGGCATCGAGATTGCGCAACGCCATCGGGGACCAGACTACTTTAGCCACGCCTTGGGCATCGGCTTGTAGTCGGGCGTTCCCCCGGTCTTGAGCCAGGCTCCGGCCTCCTCGTGCGACACGCACCGACCGGCTGCGAGTTCGGCTTCCGCCGTAGCAATCAGCGCCACGTCACGTTCTTCTTCGGAGAGGTGCTCGAAGTCTGACGTGGGCCTTCGGAGAAGCCGGGCGGGTCCTTGCTCATGTCGCCGCCTTGGCACGTATCTGGTGTATTTTCTAGTCCCGGCTACTCCCGGGTGAGATCCTGTCGGCCGAACGCGAGCACCGTCACGACCCCGAGCCCCGCGGCCCAGAACAGCAGAAAGCCCAGCGCCGGCCAGACGCTGTGCGTCTCGGGGGCCATCTCTCCGGCCCGGATGACGGCCTTCAGGAAGTCCGCCGCGTAACCGGGCAGAATGGCCAGATACTTCAACGGCGGATTGGCCGGGTCGGGCGGCTGGAGGGTCAGCTGCCAGATGCCCTGGCCGACCGCCCAGACCAGCGTCAGGAAGAAGGCCGCGAACTGCGAGCGGGTGAAGACGGCCAGGCAGGCCGCGGCGGCGCCGAACACCATCAGTTCGAGCCAGCTCAGGCCGAACATCATGGCCAGCCGGGGCAGGGCGCTTCCCAGGTCCTGCGCGAGCACCACCGGGACCCGGTTAAGCGCCGAGCCGAACAGGCCGCCGACGAAGGCCAGCACCACGAACAGGGCCAGGCTGACCGCCGCCAGCACGCCGAACAGCGCCAGCTTGGCCAGCATCAGGTTGTTGCGGGAATTGCGCGGCGTGATCAGCCGCCAGGTCTCCCACCGGTAATCCGAGCCGAACACCGCGCAGCCCGCGACCAGCAGGAAGGGGATGTTCATCACGTAGTGGGCGCCGCCCAGCGCCTGGACCGCGCCGTGGATCAGGTCGATCGGCCCGGACGCGCTCAACAGCGCCTGGGTGCCGGTCCTGGCCGCCTGCTGGTGGAACCCCCAGTGCAGGAAGAGAGCGTACCCGAGGTAGACCAGCGGGATGGGCGCCAGGCTCCAGACGAGCGTCCCTCGCGCTTTCAGCAGGCGCAGCTGCTCGGCGGCGTAGGCGTCAAGCAGCATCGGGCTCTCCCGTCAGGCTGAGGAAGACCTTCTCGAGGTCGCCGCCGATCCAGCGCGCCTCGGTGATGTCGACGCCGGCCTCGACCAGCGCCCTGATGAGGGCGGGCCCGTCCTTGCGCTCGACGGCGGCGAGCACGGCCTCGCCCTCGGCCGCGCCCCGCTCGCCGAGCACGGCCAGCGCCTTGTCGACGGGCGAGACGGACAGCCGCAGGCGCTCGTGCACGGCCGTCAGCTCGCTCACCGCCCCGTCGCGGACCAGGCGGCCCCGGTCGAGGATGGCGACGCGGTCGCAGACCCGCTGCACCTCATCGAGCTGATGGCTGGCGAGGATGACGGTCACGCCGTCCCTGTCGGCCAGGTCGCGCATCAGGGCGCGCATCTCCAGGATGCCCGCCGGGTCCATGCCGCTGGTCGGCTCGTCGAGGATCAGCACCTCGGGCCGGGTCAGCAGCGCCGCCGCCAGCGCCAGCCGCTGCTTCATGCCGACCGAGAAGCCGTGCGCCTTGCGGTCGGCCGCCTCGGTGAGGCCGACGCGGGCCAGCCAGCCGTCGATGTCCGGCGAGGTCTCGCCGGACTCGAGCGCCAGCACCTTCAGGGTATCGCGGGCGGTCAGCCAGGGCAGGAAGCGCGGCGTCTCGATCACCGCGCCGACGCGGCGCAGGGCGGCGATGTCGCCGGCCCGGGCTCCCAGAAGCCGGGTCTCGCCGGCGGTCGGCCGGACCAGTCCCAGCACGATGCGGAACAGCGTGCTCTTGCCGGCCCCGTTCGGCCCCAGGATGCCGTAGACGCCGCCCTTCGGGATCCGCAGCGAGAAGGCGTCGAGCGCCTTGACCGTCCCGAACGTCTTGCTGACGCCGACGGCCTCGAGGGCGAAACTCATTGGGTCATCCGCTCTGTCCGTCCCCTGTCGTCGAACCGCGACAGGACCGGACTATGACGAGGGCCGTTGAGTCCGCCAAGCGTCCACGCGAGAACGGGCGCCGAACACGGAGAGTCGCCCGTATGTCGCCCCGGATCGTTATGCTTCTGGCCGTCGTCCTCCTTGGGCTTGGCGGTCGCCCGGCCAGCGCGGAACCGTCTCCGGCGCCGGTGCTGCTGGTCTCGATCGACGGCTTCCGGCCCGACTATCTCGACCGCGGTCTGACCCCGACGCTGAGCGCGGTGGCCGCCGAAGGGGTCCGCGCCGTGGCGATGCGCCCCTCGTTTCCGGTGAACACCTTCCCGAACCACTACACCCTCGTTACGGGGCTTCGGCCGGACCGCCACGGCATCACCGACAACAACCTGTTCGACGCCGCCCGGCCGGGCGTGA
>CALKHU010000171.1 GCA_937991555.1 uncultured Caulobacter sp. | reverse complement strand
AGAACCGGCCGCCGCCCCGTTCGAAGCCCATGTCGCCTTCCTGCAGGCAGCGGTTGCCGAACTCGAGCCCCTTCTGGCTGACGCCGAACAGGCCCTCGACGTGGCCGGCGCCGCGCAGCCAGCCGAAGCCGTCGGTGCGGATGGCCTTGTCGGTCGTCGCCCGGCCGAGCCGCTGGCCGAGCACCCTGGCGTGCCAGTTCCAGTAGCGGAACGAACTGGTGGCGTCCTTCTGGGTCGTGATCGCCAGCCCGCCCTCGGTGACGGAACCCATGAAGCCGGCGCACATGGCCGCGTACTGGTAGGCCGACGGCAGCTCGGCCTGGCTGACCGTGTTCGGATTGACCGGGCTGCGGACATAGCGCTTCTCGACGTCCGCCTCGAGGACGCTGGGGTCACGCGCCATGCAGGAGCGCACCATGCCGTTGACGTAATTGGCGCCGAAGCGGTTCGAGTCGGTGATCGCCGTCTGGCGGGCCCGCTCCACCGCCGCGTCGCCGCGATTTCGCCGAAGCCATCCGACCCACAGGTCGCGCAGCCGCCGTACGCGGGCCGCGTCGCTGGAGAACCAGTTGTTCTCGACCGCGATCGTGAACATCCCCGCACACAGCTCGGCGTTCTCGGCGACGTCGGCCATCTCCTGGCGGTAGCGGGCGGTCGCATCCTGGGCCGTGGACGGCGCCGCCGGCGCGAGCATGGCCGAGAGGACAAGGGCGATCAGGGCGCGTTTCATCGGGGTCCCTCCAGATCCTGGCGGGACCCTGCCCCGTCCCGCCGCGCCGCGCGCCCCGGAAAAAGGGGGGATGGGCCGCCGCGGCGCCTCGGTGGACGCCCGGCCCGACCGTCGGTCAGCGCCGGCCGAACAGTCGCTCGATGTCGCTGAGCTTGAGTTCGACGTAGGTCGGGCGGCCGTGGTTGCACTGGCCGCTGTGGGGCGTGGCCTCCATCTCCCGCAGCAGGGCGTTCATCTCGGCGGCGGTCAGCCGGCGGCCGGCGCGGACCGAGCCGTGGCAGGCCATGGTCGAGCAGACCTCCTCGAGCCGCTCCTTCAGCGCCAGGGCCTGGCCGTTCTCGCTGAGGTCGTCGGCGATGTCGCGGACCAGGCCGGCGGCGTCGGCGTCGCCGAGCAGGGCCGGCGTCTCCCGGACCAGCACGGCCCCGGGACCGAAGGGCTCCACCACCAGCCCGAGGGCGGCCAGTTCGTCGGCCCGGGCGGCCACGCGCTCGGCCTCGGCGGGGTCGAGCTCGACCACCTCGGGCAGCAGCAGGGTCTGGCGGGCGACCCCGCCGGCGTCCATCTCGTGCTTCATCCGCTCGTAGACGAGGCGCTCATGGGCGGCGTGCTGGTCGACGATGACGATGCCGTCGCGGGTCTGGGCGACGATGTAGGTCTCGTGCACCTGGGCCCGGGCGGCGCCGAGCGGATAGTCGACGAGGTCCACGACCGGCGCCGCGTAGCCGTCCGCCGCGCCGGGCTGCGGAACCGGCGAGAGGGCCATGCCGATCGCCTCCGCCATCACCCCGGCGGGAAAGCCGGAGGGCGGCGCCTCGACCCGGGCCGAGACCGCATTCAGGCCGGGCAGCTGCTGGGCCGTCGCCGGTCGCCAGCCGCCGGCCTGCCAGGCCGAGAAGCCGGCAGCGTCCGGCGGCGGCGCATAGCCGGGCTGGTAGCCCGGCGCGCCTTGCGGGCGGAAACCCGCGAGCGCGGAACTGGCCACGGTCGTCGAGGCCCTGTGCCCCGCCGCCGCCAGCGAATGGCGCAGGCCGCCCACGATCAGCCCCCGCACCAGCGCCGGGTCGCGGAATCGCACCTCGGCCTTGGCCGGGTGGACGTTGACGTCGACGTAGGTCGGGTCGAGCTCGATGTAGAGGGCGGCGGTCGGATGGCGGTCGCGGGCCAGATAGTCGGCATAGGCGGCCCGCAGGGCGCCCTGCAGCAGGCGGTCGCGCACCGGCCGGCCGTTGACGAACAGGTACTGGTGGGCGGCGTTGCCGCGGTTGTAGGTCGGCAGGCCGGCGAACCCGGTCAGGCGGACGCCGTCGCGCTCGTGGTCGATCTGCAGCGCATTGTCCTGGAACTCCCGGCCCAGCACCGCCGCGAGGCGCGCGAGCCGTCCCTCCGGTCCGGGGTGCTCGGCCGAGAGGCGCATCGTGCGGCGTCCGTCGAGGTCCAGGGTGAAGGCGACCGCCTCGTGGGCCATGGCCTGGCGCTTCAGCTCCTCGGCGATGGCCATCTGCTCGGCGCGCGGCGACTTCATGAACTTCAGGCGCGCGGGGGTGGCGTAGAACAGGTCGCGGACCTCGACGCGCGCGCCGTGCGGCCCGGCGAAGGGCGCGGGGCCGACCTCGCCCACGGCGCCGCCCTCGACGAGGATGGCGTGGGCCGGGCCGCCGTCGCGCGGCCGGCTGGAGATCGACAGCCGGGCGACCGAGCCGATCGACGGCAGCGCCTCGCCCCGGAAGCCCATCGTCGAGATGTTGAGCAGGTCCCAGCTGCCGTCAGGCTGCGGCGCGAGCTTGGAGGTGGCGTGCCGCTCGACGGCCAGGGACAGCTCGTCGGCGGTCATGCCGCAGCCATCGTCGACGATCAGGATCCGGGACAGGCCGCCGTTGTCGGCCTCGACCTCCGTGCCGCCGGCGCCGGCGTCCAGCGCATTCTCGACCAGCTCCTTGATCGCGCTCGCCGGACGCTCGACCACCTCGCCGGCGGCGATGCGGTTGACGGTCTCCGGAGGCAGGCGGCGGATGGGCATGGGGTGCGGACCTTAGCCGATTCCGGGGGGTGAGGACGCACAAAGGGAAAAGGGCCCCGCCGTCCCCGGCGAGGCCCTTCAGACTTTTCCGACGAGGCCTGGGTCTACAGACCCGGAAGCTTCACCCAGCTGCCCTTCTCGCGGGAGATGATGACCGTCTTGCCGCCGGTCAGCTCCTTGAGGCGGGCCTCCTCGGCCGCGGCGTCCACCGTGACGACGGCGTCCGCGCCGGTCCCGGTCGCGACCGGCGCCGCCGGCGCGTCCTTGCGCCAGAACATGATGCGGTCGGCGAACGACTTGTCCTTGTGGGCGATGTCGCCGAACTCGTCGTCGACGACATAGCGGATCAGCGGATCGGCCTTGTCGGCGCCGGAGCGGGCGACCAGCAGGCGTTCGCCGTCCGAACGCTGGGCCGCGGCGGCCTGGCCGGCCAGGGCGGCGCGGGCGGCGCTTTCAGGCTGCAGCTCCTGCGGGCGGGGCTCGCCCGGGGCCGGCGGACGCAGCGCGTATTCCGGCGGGATCACGAGCGGGGCCTTGGTCACAACACGGAACTCGTCCGGGGTCACCTTGGCGATGCCCATGGCCTTGCTGGCCGACTGGCAGCCGCCCAGTCCGGCCGCGGCCGTCAGGGCCAGCACGCACATCACGCGGGTAGAGATCATCGAGCCTAGCTCCAACAGGCCGCCCCCGGCCTAAGACAGACGAGGTGGATACGCCAAAAGTAAGGCGGGCGGCAACTTCGATTAAGGACGCACGTCCCGCCGCACGCTGTCGAGCAGCAGCAGGATGACGCCGATGGTGATGGCGCTGTCGGCGACGTTGAACACCCAGGGGAAGTAGAGGGCCTGGACGTCGATGAAGTCTGCGACCGCCCCGAGCCGGACTCGGTCGATCAGGTTGCCGACCGCGCCGCCCATGACCAGGCCGATGGCCGCGCCGAGCAGCGGCCGGTCAACCCGACGGGCCCAGACGCCGAGTGCGACGGCGACGCCGAGCGAGAAGGCGGCCAGGGCCCAGCGGACCCAGTCCTGCTCGCCCCGGAACAGGCCGAAGCTGACGCCCTGGTTCCAGACCATGGTCAGGTTCAGCGGCCCCGCGACCGGCACGGTGCAGGGCGTGTACATCGCGGGGGTAGGGCTGAACGGCTGGCAGGCGTTCGGGAACACGCTGCCCAGCATCCAGAGCTTGATCACCTGGTCGAAGACGATCACCGCCAGGGCGATCGTGAAGGCCTTGGGGCCCTGCAACGTCGCCGTCGCCGGCGGCGCGGCGGCGGGCTCCGGCGTGTGGGAGACCGGCGATGCTTCCGGGGCTTCGGGGGCTTCGGTACTCAAGCGGCGTTTCCCTGTGTCAGTCCGCGAAGGGGTATCAGGCGGCGCGCGACTTGTCCCAGGCCTCGACGGCGTCCTCGCAGCGCAGGCAGAGGCGCGTGTCGGCCTTCACCTCCGGCAGGATCCGCCAGCAACGGTCGCACTTGTCGCCCTCGGCCCGGAACGGCCGGACGTTGAGGGCGCCCGCCTCGATCAGTTCCGCGTCGCTGGTGCGGAAGATCTCGGCGGCCGAAAGCCCCTCGAACAGCCTGGACTGCTCGGCCGTCAGCTCGACCTTGGGCGCCGCCTCCAGCGCGGCGCCGATGCGCTTCTCGCGGCGCTCGACCTCGAGGGCGGCGGTGACGGCCGAGACGACCTCGTCCATCGCCGTCCAGCGCGCGAATTCGGCGTCGTTTCGCCAGTCCGCCGGGGTTTCCGGGAACACGCGCAGGACGTTCGAGCCCGCCTCGGGGAAGCGGGTCGTCCAGGCCTCCTCCATGGTGAAGGTCATCAGCGGGCCCAGCCAGATGGTCAGGCGCTCGAAGATGGCGTCCAGCACGGTGCGATAGGCCCGGCGCGTCAGGCTGTCGGGCCGGTCGCAGTAGAGGCTGTCCTTGCGGATGTCGAAGAAGAACACCGACAGGTCGCCCTGGCAGAAGTCGAGCAGCGGCCGGACCACCTCGTTGAAGCGGTAGGTCTCGTAGGCCGTGCGCACCTGCGTATCGAGCTGCCACAACCGGTGCAGGATGTACTGCTCCAGCGGCGGCATGTCGGCGACGGCGACGCGCTCGGCGTCGGTGAAGCCGGCCAGCGCGCCCAGCAGGTAGCGCATGGTGTTGCGCAGCTTGCGGTAGCTGTCGGTCACGGTGGCCAGGATCGTCGGCCCGATCCGCTGGTCTTCCATGTAGTCGACCGTCGCCGTCCACAGGCGGAGGATTTCGGCGCCGGACTGGGCGATCACCTCGTGCGGCTCAACGGTGTTGCCCAGCGACTTGGACATCTTCTGTCCGTTCTCGTCGAGGGTGAAGCCGTGGGTGACCAGCGTGCCGTAGGGCGGGCGGCCGCGGGTGCCGCACGACTCCAGCAGCGACGACTGGAACCAGCCGCGATGCTGGTCGGAGCCTTCGAGATAGAGGTCGGCAGGCCAGCGGCTGTCGCCCTCGGCGCGGCCTTCCAGCGTGAAGGCGTGCGTCGCGCCCGAGTCGAACCAGACATCGAGGATGTCCTCGACCTTCTCGTACTTCGCCGGGTCGTGATTGCCGAGGAAATCCGTGGCCGGCCGGTTGAACCAGGCGTCGGCGCCCTCCTCGCGCATCAGCTTGACGATACGCTCGTTGACCGCCTCGTCCTTCAGAGGCTCGCCGGTGGCCTTGTCGACGAACATCGCGAGCGGCGTGCCCCAGGCGCGCTGGCGGCTGATCAGCCAGTCCGGACGGGTCTCGACCATGCCGCCGATGCGATTGCGGCCGCTGTCGGGGAAGAACCGGGTCTCGGCGATGCCCTTCAGGGCGCGGCCGCGCAGCGTGGTCCCGTCCTCCAGCGGCTCGTCCATGCGGATGAACCACTGCGGCGTGTTGCGGAAGATGACCGGGGCCTTCGAGCGCCAGCTGTGCGGATAGCTGTGCTCCAGCCGGCCGCGCGCCAGCAGGGCGCCCGCCTCGATCAGCTTCTCCATCACCGCGCCGTTGGCCGGGCCGAACCTGCCAGCCTTCTTGCCCTCGGTCTCAAGCACCTTGAGACCGCCGAACAGCGGCACATGCGGATAGTAGGCGCCGTCGGCGTCGACGGTCTCGGGGATGTCGCGATAGCCGTTCTTCAGCCAGACGACATAGTCGTCCGCGCCGTGGCCCGGGGCGGTGTGGACGAAGCCGGTGCCGGCGTCATCGGTGACGTGGTCGCCGGCCAGCATCGGCACGTCGAAGCCGTAGCCGGCGTCGAGGGCGGCGAGCGGGTGGGAGAGCACGACGCCTTCGAGCTTCGCCGTCTCGACCCGCGTCCACCTGGCGACCTTGGCGGCCTTGAAGACCTCCTCGGCCAGTTTGTCGGCGAGGATCAGGCGGTCGCCGGGCGCCGCCCACGGCTGGAAATCGAGGTTCTCCTCCAGCGCCACGACCTCATAGACGCCGTAGTCGATGGCCGGGTTGTAGCTGACCGCCCGGTTGGCCGGGATGGTCCAGGGGGTGGTCGTCCAGATCACCACGCTGGCGTCGCCGCCGCGCACCGGGAACTTCACCCAGATCGTGGGCGAGACGTGGTCGGCGTACTCGACCTCGGCGTCCGCCAGGGCGGTGCGCTCGACCGGCGACCACATCACCGGCTTGGAGCCGCGGTAGAGCTGGCCCGACATGACGAACCTGTGGAACTCGGCCACCGTCGCCGCCTCGCTGGAGAAGTCCATCGTGGCGTAGCGGTTCTCCCAGTCGGCCAGCACGCCCAGCCGCTTGAAGCCCTTCATCTGCTCGCCGATCCAGTGGTCGGCGTAGGCGCGGCACTCGGCGCGGAACTCGGCGTTGGGGATCTCGTCCTTGCGGCGGCCCTTGGCGCGGAACTGCTCCTCGATCTTCCACTCGATGGGAAGGCCGTGGCAGTCCCAGCCGGGGATGAAGTCGACGTCGTAGCCCATGGCCAGGCGGCTGCGGCAGGCGAAGTCCTTCAGCAGCTTGTTCAGCGCATGGCCGATGTGGATGGCGCCGTTCGCGTAGGGCGGGCCGTCGTGGAACACGAACAGCGGCGCGCCGGCCGCCTTACGGGTCCTGCGGACGAGGTTGTAGAGGTCCTGGGCCTCCCAGTTCGCCAGGATCTCGGGCTCCTTCTTCGGCAGGCCCGCCCGCATCGGGAACGGCGTGTGGGGAAGGAAGACGGTTTCGCGGTAGTCGCGCGGGGAAGCGGCGTCGTCGGCCATGGGACTTTCTCGGAATTGGTCGGAAGGGTGCGGGGTCACGTCCCGGCATGCGCGGCCGTTCCCGGCGGCGTCACGCCGGGCGGATAATTCGCGAGGTCTTCCGAACCGAAGTCATCGCGCGGGGCTGTAGCAGAGGTTTGCGGAGTTTGCACCACCTCTCCCCGCCCCGCAGGGAGGGACGCTAGGACTTCTTCCGCGCCTTGGGGGTCACCGTCACGGTCATGCGCCGGCCCGCGCGGACCACATCGAGCTCGATAGGCTTGCCGATGCTGGTCGGACCCAGCACGCGGAGCAGGTCGTCCAGGCCGGTGACCGCCTTGCCGTCGGCGCCGACGATCAGATCGCCCTGGGCCAGGCCCGCCCTCGCCGCCGGACCGCCCGGCTCCACCGTCGCCACCCAGGCCGCGTAGGCCTGCTTGAGACCGGTCGCCTTCTGGATGGCCGGCGGCACCGGCGTCTGCTGGGCGATCACGCCGATCGAGCCACGCTGGACGTAGCCGTGCTTGAGGATCTCGCCCATCACGAAGCTGGCGGTGTTGGAGGCCACGGCGAAGCACAGGCCCTGGGCCCCGCTGATCACCGCGGTGGCGATGCCGACCACCTCGCCGGCGGAATTGACCAGCGGCCCGCCGCTGTTGCCGGGATTGAGCGCCGCATCGGTCTGGATCAGGTCCTCGATCAGCCGGCCGCGCTCGCCGCGGATCGAGCGGCCCAGCGCGCTGACGACGCCGGTGGTGACCGTCGCCTCGAAGCCGAGCGGCGCCCCGATGGCGATGACCAGCTGGCCGCGCCGCAGGCTCTTGGAATCGCCAAGCTTCGCGAACGGCGTGCGCATGGCGTTCTCAAGCCGCAGCACGGCGATGTCGGTGTCGGCGTCCTCGCCGATCGGCCGGGCGGTCAGGCCGTGGCCGTCGGCGGTGATGATGGCGAATCGGTTCACCCCGGCGATGACGTGCCGGTTGGTCAGGATCAGGCCGTCGTTGCTGACGAAGAAGCCCGAGCCCTCCCCGGCGATGTAGCCGTCCGGCACGATCGGGATGACCCGCACGACGGCCGGGCCGACCGCCTCGACCGCATCGACCACGGCGTTGGAATAGGCGTCCAGCAGCGACTGCTCGCGCACGAACATGGCCGGCGCGTCGCCGGGATCGAAGACCAGCTGGGTCTCGGGCGGGTAGTTGAACGTGGCCGGCAACCGGCGGCGCGGGCGGCGCGCCTTCGCGAACAGATCGTACTTCCGCCCCTTGATCATCCCGGCCCCCGCCAACGCAATGGTTAACGGAAGCATGGGGCGAGCGGCGTGGGAAGGCCTCGTCGCCTGTCGGGAGAGTCTTTGCGTGCTTCGACACGCCGCTTCGCGGCTGCTCAGGATGACGTGGTCAGAAAGCTGCCCACCCACGTCATGCTGAGCAGCGCCGAAGGCGCGTGTCGAAGCACGCAGGGCGGCTACCCCAGAATCGCCCGCGCCCGCTGTTCGTCCCGCCGGATCTGCTGGACCATCTCGTCGATCGACCCGAACTTCTCCTCGGGGCGCAGGAAGGCGATCAGCTGGGTCTCGATGACCTGGCCGTAGAGGTCCTCGTCGAAGTCGAACAGCCAAACCTCGAGTCGGGTCTCGACCTCGCCGGTGGTGGGGTTGTTGCCGATGTTGGCGACCCCGGGGACGAGGCGGCCGTCCGGCAGCCGCGTGCGGGTGGCGTAGACGCCGAGGCGGGGCACGACATAGTCGGCCATGAACACATTGGCCGTCGGGAAGCCCAGCTGGCGGCCGAGCTGCTTGCCGCGGCGGACGACGCCCTCGATGGCGAAGGGCTGGCCGAGGATGTGGGCGGCGTCCTGCGGCCGCCCCTCGCGCAGGGCCTCGCGCACGCCGGTGGAGCTGTACTTCTCGGCCCCCTCCCCGACGGCCTCGGCGACCGACACGGTAAAGCCCATCGCCTCGCCGTAGGTCCGCATCAGCGCCGGACTGCCGGTGCGCCCCTTGCCGAAGGAGATGTCGAAGCCGACGGCGACATGGCGCACCCCGAGGCCCTCGTGCAGCACCTTCAGCGCGAAGTCGCGGTCGCTGAAGTTGGCCATCTCGAAGTCGAACGGCAGCACGTAGAACAGGTCCACGCCCATCGCCGCGAGCGCGCGGGCCTGCTGGTCGGTGGTCATCAGCCGGAAGGCCGGCTCGTCGGGGTGGAACAGGCGGCGCGGGTGCGGGTCGAAGCTGATCACCCCGACCGGCGCGCCATGACGGCGCCCGGCCTCGACGGCGCCGGCGATCACCTGCTGGTGGCCGCGGTGCACGCCGTCGAAGTTGCCGAGGGCCACCGACGCGCCCCGGTCGGCGTCGGAGAGGCCTTTCCAGCCGTGGACGATGCGCAGGCTCACGGGCGGCGGGGGGCCATGATCAGGGCCTCGCCGTCGAGCACCGTCTTGCCGCCCACGGTGCAGACGGTCGACAGGGTGACGCGGGCCTTCTCCGGATCGAGGGCGGTGATCGTCGCGGTGACGGTGACCTCGTCCCCGATCTTGACCGGCCGTTTGAAGCTCAGCGTCTGGCCCAGGTAGATGGCGCCCGGCCCCGGCAGCTTGCCGGCGATCAGGGCCGAGATGTAGGCGGCCGACAGCATGCCGTGGGCGATGCGGGTCTTGAACGGCGTGGTGGCCGCGAACGCCTCGTCCAGGTGGACCGGATTGTAGTCGCCGCTGACGTCGGCAAAGCCCTGGATGGCTTTCTCGTCCACCGTGCGGGTCAGCTCGGCCGACTGGCCGACCGACAGATCCTCGAAATACAGTCCCGACATCGCGCGCTCCCTCGTTGTTCGTCTGGTCTTTCGGAACGACGGTTCAGGTCACCAGACCAGATCCGCCATCGCATAGCCCGCCTTGACGCCCTCTGCGGCCAGCAGGGCGCCGACGCCCGCGGCGCTGAGCCTGCCGTCCGGCCCCATGGCCGCCTCGCCGTGGATGCCCCGGGCGATGAACAGGCAGTCGAGCCCGCGCTCCTCCGCCCCCTGCACGTCGGTATGGACGCCGTCGCCGATGCACAGCACGCGGCGCGGATCGACCGCGCGGCCGAGCAGGCGCGCCGCCTCGGCCAGGCTCTGGTCGTAGATCGGCGCATAGGGCTTGCCGGCCATCAGGACCTCTCCGCCGAGTTCCTTGTAGAGATCGGCCAGCGCGCCGCCGCAGTAGATCAGCCGGTCGCCGCGCTGCACCACGCGGTCGGGATTGGCGCAGATCATCGGCAGGCCGCGCGAGGCCGGGCCCAGAAACCGCTCGCGGTAGTCTTCCGGCGTTTCGACCTCGTCGTCGTAGGGACCGGTCACGGCGATGAAGGCGGCCGCGTCCGGCTCGGCGAAGGTGAGGCCGAGGCCCTCGTAGAGGGGCCCGTCGCGGTCCGGTCCGATGCGCCAGGCGGGGCCCGGCGCGCGCTGGCCCAGCAGGGTGCGGGTGACGTCGCCGGAGGTGACGATGGCGCTCCAGGCGGCGCGCGGGACACCGAGCTGGTCGAGCTGCTCGATGACCCCCGCCGCGGGACGCGGCGAGTTCGAGATCAGCACCACCGGCCCCTTCTCGGCGCCGAAGCGGGCAAGGGCCGCGCAGGCGTCGGGAAAATGCTCCCGTCCGTTGTGGATGACGCCCCACACGTCGCTGAGCAGGACGTCGTATCGGTCGGCGAGGTCGGAGAGGCCTGAGGGCAGCGCGGTCATGGTGTGAGGCGGTAGAGGGTGGGGTTCACCCGGTCAATCCTCCCCGGAGCGCGGCGAGGGCGCAGGACGCCCGCGCCTACTTCTCCTTCGTCCACCGGGCCATCCACGCCTCTACCGTCGCGTACCACTGCACCGAGTTCTGCGGCTTGAGCACCCAGTGGTTCTCGTCCGGGAAATGGAGGTACTCGGTCGGCACGCCGAGGCGCTGGTTGGCCGTGTAGGCGCCGATACCCTGGTCGAGCGGCACGCGGTAGTCGCGGGCGCCGTGGATGACCAGCATCGGGGTCTTCCAGTCCTTCACGTGCAGGGCCGGGTTGAACTTCTCGACCGAGGCCGGGTCCGCCCAGGTCAGGCCGCCGTTCTGCTGCTCGGCGAAGGCGGGGATGTCGCTGGCGTACGCGAAGCCGCGCATGTCGAAGAGGCCGGCGTGGTTGACCAGGCACTTCCACGGCGTCTGCCACTGGCTGGCGATCCAGGCGACCATGTAGCCGCCGTAGCTGCCGCCGAGCGCGCAGGCGCGATCGCCGTCGAGCCAGTCGTACTTGTCGAGCGCGAAGGCCCAGCCCTTCTGCAGGTCTTCCAGCGGGCGGTCGCCCCAGTGGCCGACGATCGACTGGGCGAAGGCCTCGCCGTAGCCGGCCGAGCCGTGGAAATCGACCATCACCACCGCATAGCCCATCCCGGCCCAGACCTGCGGGTTCCAGCGGTAGGACCAGGCGTTGCCGAAGCTGCCGTGCGGCCCGCCGTGGATCAGGTAGGCGACCGGGTATGTCTTCCCGGGCTGCCAGCCGTGCGGCTTGACGATGTAGCCGTACACGGTCTCGCCGTTCCAGCCGGCGAAGCTGAACTGCTCGGCGTCCGACATCGGGGTGTCGGCCATCGCCGCCTTGTTGCCCTCGGTGAGCTGGCGCTGACGGCCCCGGACGGTCTCGAACAGCTGGACCGGCGAGGTCAGGCTTTCGCGGGCGTAGACGATGACCTCGCCGGCCGCATCGAAGCCGCTGACAGAGCCGTCGGCGACCAGTTCGGTCGCCTTGCCGCTGGCGACGTCCACGGTCAGCAGCGGGACCTGGCCCGTGTCCGGCGTGGTCAGCAGCAACGCCCTGCCGTCCGGCGACCAGGCCAGCCCCTGGACGGAAATGTCGAGATCGCGGCCGAGGGGGCGGGTGGCGCCGGTCTTCAGGTCACGCAGCATCAGGGTCGAGCGCTGGTAGATCATCACCGGCGCCGCCTCGGCGACGTAGGCCAGGGTCCTGCCGTCGGGGGAGACCACCGGTCGGCTGTCCGAGGACGGGCTGTCGGGCGCAAGGCGGGCCGGCGCGGCCGAGCCGTCGGCCGGGACGGCGTAGAGGCTGGCGATCGGCCCGGCGCCGCCGCTGGCGCCGGACGGCAGGGCGCTGAACCAGACCGTGCGGCCGTCGCGGCTGACCGCCATGCCGGCGCCGTCGACGTCGGCCTTCAGCCCCGGCGTGAGGCGCACGCCCTCGGCCGGCGCGCCGGCGTCGAGGCGGACTGCGAACAGGTTGGTGAACAGCTCGTCCTCGTAACGGTCGAAGGCGCGCGGCAGCGCCCCGTCGACGAACAGCTGGCCGCTCGACTTGACCTTGGCCCTGGCGTCGTTGCGCCCCTTGGTGCAGGCGAGGTCGGGACAGTCCGGATAGACGTCCGCGCCGACGATCATCGAGCGGCCGTCCGGCGCCAGGCGGAAGAAGGACACGTCGACCGGCAGGCTGGTGATCTGGGCCCGGCCGGTGCGGTCGGCGGCGACACGCCAGACCTGGGTGGAGCCGGACTTGCCGGACAGGAAGTAGAGCCACTTGCCGTCGGCCGACCAGCGGGGCGAGGCCGGCGCCTTCTCGTCCTCAGTGACGGCGACCGGCTTTGCGCCCGCCGCCGTCCGGTCGAGCAGCCAAAGCGACTGGACGCCCTTGTTGCCGTCCCAGTCGGTGGTGCGCACCGTGTAGGCGACCCAGCGGCCGTCGGGCGACACCCGGGGATCGCCGATGCGCTCCTGGGTGGCGAGGTCCTTGGCCGTGAACGGCCGCGCTCCGGCGGCGGCGGGCAGCAGACAGGCGAGCGCCAGGCTCGCGGCGAGGAAGAGGCGCATGTGGGGGAGACCCCGAACTGATTTGCCGCGACGCTAGGGGGAGCGGAGGAAGCGGGCAAGACCGGGGACATCTACCGTCTGCGGTGCGGGTCCACAGCGACTTGAAGCGCCGGAAGGTGCGGGGGACACGCACTGAAGTGCATGTCCCCGAACGGGTCAGTATCCCACGGCCCGGCGCATCTGGGCGCGCATGAAGTCGGCGGGCGGGTCGGCTTCAGCCAGAACGGCGTCACGGATGGCGCGCGGCTCGCCGAACAGGTGGCCCTGGCCGAAGGCGATGTCGAGATCGAGGATGTCGACGATCTGGCGCTCGCTCTCGACCTTCTCGACGATGACCTCGACGCCATAGCGGCGGGTCAGGCGGGCGAAGTCGCCGGCGTGCAGGTCCGGCAGCGAGCGGATGACGAGACGGCCGTCGCTCTCCTCGAGCTGCTCCAGCAGCATCTGGGCGCCGACCTTGACGAACTTCACGTCGGCGCGCTGCAGCTCCTGGAAGTCGAGGTCGAGGTCGATGACCTTGTCGAGGCTGAAGCGGAAGCCGAGGTCGGCGAGGCGGGCCATGTGGCGGGCCTCGACCGCGCCGCGGCGGGCGAAGGCGGACTGGCCCAGTTCGAAGATCAGCGAGCCGGCCATGTCGCGGTTCGCCGACAGGAAGTCGAGGAACTGCGGGAAGAAGGTCTCGTCCGAAAGGCTGGCCAGCGAGATGTTGCAGAAGATGCCGACCTTGCGGTCCTGCTTGGCCAGGCGGCGGACGATCTGCACGCAGCGGAACAGCAGCAGGTTGTCGATGGCGGCCACCAGCCCTTCGGGCTCGGCGACCGACAGATACTCCGCCGGCATCATCACCCGACCGGTGTCATCGCGCAGACGCGAGAAGCTCTCGTAGAACACGGTCCGGCGCTGCGGCAGGGAGACGACCGGCTGCAGGTAGAGGTCGACGCGGTTGTCGGCGAGCGCCGCCTTGACCGTGTCGAGCAGGGCCGCCGACTGCGACGACCGGCCGAGAGCGTGCATCGGCGCCGCCGCCACGCGGCTGGAGAGCTGCGCCTCCAGCTTCTCGGCCATGCGCTGGACAGTGTCCTCGAGCGTGTGGACCTCGCTGGCCAACTCCTCGGAGCGGCGCAGGGCGTCATCGGTGACGGTCTCGACCACCTCGGTCAGGCGGGCGTCGATCTTCTCCAGCTGCTGGGCCAGGATCAGGTGCGCCTCGCGTATGGCGCCCAGCTCGCCGCGCAGGCCGGCGAAGTCGAGGCCGCGGACCACGAACAGGTAAACGACGCCGAGCACGCCCATGCCGGCGACGAACGCCGCCACGCCCGCACCCCATCCGCCCCCGCTGCGCCAGATGCCGAGCGAGAGGATGAGCGCCAGGCAGAGAAACGAGGCGCCGATCAGAACCTGAGTGAGTCGCCGCATTCGACACCCGCCTCTACGAATCGCCGTGATTATCCGACGCGTGCGATCATGGTGTCGATTGTATTAACGCCGCATGTTCGGCGCGGGCTGTTGCGCCGCATCGACAGACGCCCATCTGACTGATAATCACTCGCAAGTTACAGTCGGGACCCGCAGCTTGACCCATACCAGCCCTGATCCGTCCGCCCGCTTCCTGAGCGAGGGCGCGCTCGGCGCGCGCGGCGTGATTGTCCGCGTCCATCCGCATGACGACGTCCGCGGCGCCCTGACCGTGGAAGAGCTCGAGCGGCGGCTGCTCGAGCTGGGCTTCGTCGAGGGCGCGCGGGTCGAGGTGCTGCACGAGGGCCTGTTCGGGCGCGATCCGATGGCGGTGAAGCTCGACGACATGCGCGTGGCGCTGCGCCGCCGCGAGGCCCGGGCCGTGGAAGTGAAGTTCGAGGAAGCGGGCGCGTGACCGAAGCCGTCCTCTCGCCCTGGCGCATGGCGCTGGTGGGTAATCCGAACACCGGCAAGACCGCCCTGTTCAACGCCCTGACCGGCAGCCGGCAGAAGGTCGCCAACTACGCCGGCGTCACCGTCGAGCGGAAGGAAGGGACGCTGACCGCGCCGTCGGGCCGCAGGATCAGCGTGCTCGACCTGCCCGGCACCTACAGCCTTCGGGCCCGGAGCCCCGACGAGGCGGTGACCCGCGACGCGGTGCTGGGCCGGCTGGCGGGCGAGGCCGCGCCCGACGTCATCGTCTGCGTCGCCGACGCCACCAACCTGCGGCTGGTGCTGCGCCTGGCGCTGGAGCTCAAGCAGGTCGGGCGGCCGTTCGTTCTGGCGCTGAACATGTACGACATCGCCCAGCGGCAGGGGCTGCGCATCGACCTGGAAGGCCTGTCGCAGGCCATCGGCGCGCCGATCGTCACGACGGTGGCGACCCGGAAGCGCGGCATCGAGGACCTCGTCGCCCAGGCCGAGCAGCTGGCCCTGACCATGCCGCCGCGCGAGAACACCTGGCGCGAGCCGAGCGCGGAGGAGATCCGCGCCGCCCACGCCGAATCCCAGCGGATCCTGAAGGCATACGTCCGTCCGCCCGAGCGTCCGGACACCATCACCAACCGCATCGACGCGGTGCTGCTGCACCCCGCCGCCGGCCTGCTGATCCTGTCGGCGATCATGTTCGTCATCTTCCAGGCGGTGTTCACCTGGGCGACGCCCGCCGCCGACCTGATCGACGCGGGGTTCGCCGCCCTGGGCGACCTGATCGGCGGGGCGCTGGGCGAGGGCCTGCTGCGCAGCCTGCTGGTCGACGGCCTGATCGCCGGCGTCGGCAGCGTGCTGGTGTTCCTGCCGCAGATCCTGATCGTCTTCTTCTTCATCCTGCTGCTCGAGGACAGCGGCTACATGGCCCGGGCGGCCTTCCTGCTGGACCGGCTGATGGGCGTCGCCGGCCTGCACGGGCGGGCCTTCATCCCGCTGCTGTCGAGCCACGCCTGCGCCATCCCCGGCGTGATGGCGGCCCGGGTCATCGACCAGCGGCACGACCGCCTGACCACCATCCTGATCGCGCCCCTGATGACCTGCTCGGCGCGCCTGCCGGTCTACACCCTGATCATCAGCGCCCTGATCCCGAACAGGGTGGTCTGGGGCTTCGCCAACCTGCAGGGCCTGGTCATGTTCGGCCTCTACGCGATCGGCCTGGTCGCGGGCCTGACGGTCGCCTTCGTCATCCGGCGGGTGTTCTGGCGGACGGCGTCCGAGCCCTTCATGATGGAGATGCCGACCTACAAGGCCCCCGGCCTGCGGAATCTGCTGCTGAACCTCTGGCAGCGGGTGGCGATCTTCATGAGTCGCGCCGGCCGCATCATCCTGCCGCTGATGGTGCTGGTCTGGGCGCTGTCGACCTTCCCCTACCCGCCCGCGGGCGCGACCGGACCGGCCATCGACTACAGCTTCGCCGGCATGATCGGGCACGCGATCCAGCCGCTGCTCGCGCCGATCGGCTTCAACTGGGAGATGTCGATCGCCCTCATCCCGGGCATGGCCGCCCGCGAGGTCGCCGTGGCGACCCTCGGCACGATCTACGCGGTGGGCGACGTCGAGGGCGCCGGCGGCGCGGTGCTGCAGCAGATCGTGGCCAGTCGCTGGAGCCTGGCCTCCGGCCTCGCCTTCCTGGCCTGGTACGTGTTCGCGCCGCAGTGCGTGGCCACCCTGGGCGTGGTCAAGCGCGAGACCAACGGCTGGCTGTGGCCGAGCGTGATGTTCGCCTACATGTTCACCCTGGCCTATCTGGCCGCCTTCGCGGTCTACCAGACGGCGGTGGCGCTGGGCTGGGGCTGAAGCGGCCCTACCGCGTCGGGACGGGCGTCTCGCCGCGGTAGTCGTAGAAGCCGCGCTGGGACTTGCGGCCCAGCCAGCCGGCCTCGACGTACTTCACCAGCAGCGGGCAGGGCCGGTACTTGCTGTCGGCCAGCCCCTCGTGCAGCACGTTCATGATGCTGAGCACGGTGTCCAGGCCGATGAAGTCGCCCAGCTCCAGCGGTCCCATCGGATGGTTCGCGCCGAGCTTCATGGCGGTGTCGATCGACTCCACCGTGCCGACGCCCTCGTAGAGGGTGTAGATCGCCTCGTTGATCATCGGCACCAGCACGCGGTTGACGATGAAGGCCGGGAAGTCCTCGGCGTTGGTCGTCGTCTTGCCGAGCGAACGGGCGAACGTCACCGCCTGCTCGTAGGTTGCGCCGTCGGTGGCGATGCCCCGGATGACCTCGACCAGCTTCATCAGCGGCACGGGGTTCATGAAGTGCAGCCCGATGAACCGCTCCGGCCGGTCGGTGGTCGACGCCAGGCGCGTGATCGAGATCGAGGAGGTGTTCGAGGCCAGCAGGGTCTCGGCCTTCAGGTGCGGCTGCAGCGCGCGGAAGATCGCCTTCTTGACGTCCTCGTTCTCGGTCGCCGCCTCGATGGCGATGTCGCTCTGGCCGACGACGCCGAGGTCGAGGACCGGCTTGATGCGGCCGAGCGCCGTGCGCATCGCCGCGTCGTCGATCAGGCCGCGGCCGACCTGGCGGGCCAGGTTGTGCTCGATGACCGAGACGCCCGCGTCGAGCTTGTCCTGGTTGAGGTCGTGCAGGAAGACGTCGTAGCCGGCCAGGGCGCAAACGTGCGCGATGCCCGACCCCATCTGGCCGGCGCCGATCACGCCGACCGTCTTGATATCCGCCATGAAGTCTCGTCCTCGACGTCGGCGCGGTTGAAGTCCGGGGAGGTCCACGCCGTCAAACTTTTGTGGCTGGCTTTCTAGCACGAGAGTCCGAGGCGCCGCCAAGGCCTTTGCTGCGATGCAGCGGGGGCGGCGAGGATTGCCAATAGCAACGCGCCGGGATCAACTGGCCGCGAACCGGATCAACCCGGAGCGGGAGCGAGACATCATGGCGGCGGACTGGCAGTCGGGACTTCAACTTCGGTCGCTGGTGACCTCGGGCGGCGAGCTGCAGCTCTCGCTGGAGCGGGTCGAGACGCCCGCGCCCGGACCGGGCGAGGTGGTGGTCGCCGTGAAGGCCTCGCCGATCAACCCTTCGGACCTCGGCCTGCTGATCGGACCGGCGGACCTTAGCACCCTGAAAGCCGGGACCAACGCCAACGGCCCGACCGTCACGGCCGCCATTCCGCAGCACCTGATGCGGATGATGGCTGCGCGGGCCGACGAGAGCATGCCGGTCGGCAACGAGGGCTCGGGCGTCGTCGTGGCGGCCGGCTCTTCGCCGGAGGCGCAGGCGCTGCTGGGCAAGACCGTCGCCTGTCTGGGCGGCGCCATGTACGGTCAGTACCGCACCCTGCCGCTGGCCTCGGTGATGGTCCTTCCGGACGGCACGGCCTTCGCGGACGGCGCGTCCTGCTTCGTCAACCCGCTGACCGCGCTGTGCTTTCCCGAAACGATGAAGCGCGAGGGCTTCACGGGTCTGGTCCACACCGCGGCGGCCTCGAACCTCGGCCAGATGCTGGTCAAGATCTGCCTCAAGGACGGCGTCCCGCTGGTCAACATCGTGCGCAACGACGAGCAGGCGGCGATCCTGCGCGGCATCGGGGCGACCCATGTGGTCGACTCGAGCAAGCCGACCTTCCTCGAGGACCTGACCCAGGCGATCGTCGACACCGGCGCCTACCTGGCCTTCGACGCCATCGGCGGCGGCAAGCTGGCCGGCCAGATCCTCAACTGCATGGAGATCGCCGCCAACAAGACGGCCAAGGTCTACAGCCGCTACGGCTCCAACCAGATGAAGCAGGTCTATGTCTACGGCGGCCTCGACACCGGCCCGACCGAGCTGAACCGGGCCTTCGGCATGATGTGGGGCCTGGGCGGCTGGCTGCTGACGCCGTTCCTGATGAAGATCGGCCCTGCCGAGACCCAGCGGCTGCGCGACCGGGTCGTCGCCGAGCTGAAGACCACCTTCGCCAGCCGCTACACCGCCGAGATCACCCTGGCCGAGGCCCTCGATCCCGAGGTCATCCGCACCTACAACCGCAAGGCCACCGGCGAGAAGTACCTGATCACGCCCTGATGGGGACTGCTTCCGTCAATAGGCGGTAGCTGTCCCCGACGCTGAACCGGCCACTTGTGGACAGCTACCGGCGATGCCGGAAGCAGCCTCCCGGCCAGCCTCGGCGCAGCTAGGGACAGACACGGCAGGTGTCTGTCCCTTTCTCTTTGAACCCCTCCCGATTTCTGTTATTTCTGTCTGGACAGAAATTAGAGAACCGCCGTGGACCTCACCCCCGTCATGCAGCGCTACATCCTCCACTGGGGGGAGATGGGCGCGCGGTGGGGGACCAACCGGTCGGTGGCCCAGATCCATGCGCTGCTCTATCTCGCCGGCCGGCCGATGCATGCCGAGGAAATCGCCGAGACCCTGACCATCGCGCGGTCGAACGTCTCCAACAGCTTGAAGGAGCTTCAGGTCTGGGGGCTGATCAGGCTGACCCACCTGCCCGGCGACCGGCGCGACCACTTCGAGGCCAGGACCGATCCCTGGGACATGCTGACCCTGATCGTCGAGGGCCGGAAGAAGCGCGAGATCGATCCCACGCTGGAGATGCTGGCCGCCTGCGTGGCCGAGGCCGACGCCGACAGGACCACCCCTCCGGAGGTGAAGGCGCGGCTGAGGGAGATGCAGGGGTTCATGACCGGCCTGGACCGCTGGTACGTCCAGGTCCGCCAGATCCCGCGTCCCACGCTGATCCGGCTGATCGGCCTGGGCGCGAAGGTCGCCGGGTTCCTGGGGCGGTAGAGGGAGCGGGACGATGGACGCCGTGCTGGGGAAACTGGGGACACACACGCCCTTCCGCGGGAAGGCGTCTGTCGCCCCACCCTACCGGCCGATCGACTTCCAGGCGCTGCTCGGCCGCGAGGCCTGGGACAGCCTGCCTTCGCCGGTGCGCCGCCGGTTCGGACCGCATGCGGCGGAGGGTCTGAACGTCGTCTACGAGGGCGACATGGAAGTGCGGGCCAACCTGTTCGGCAGGCTGGTCGCGCAAGTCTGCCGCCTGATCGGCACGCCGCTGGCCCCCTGGACCGGCGACGAGGTCCCGACCTCGGTCGACGTCCACCTCGACCCGCGCGGCGGCCTGGTCTGGGCGCGGACCTACGCCTTCGCGGGCCGCCGTCCGGTGCTGGTCAGCTCGACCAAGCTGATGACCGACAGGGGCGAGCTGCTTGAGGTCGTGCGCGGCGGGCTGGGCATGGCGTTGACGGTCACGGCCGAGGACGGGGCCCTGCACTTCCGCAGCCGGCGCTACTTCTTCAGCCTCGGCGGCCTGCGCCTGACGATACCGGGCCTGCTGACGCCCGGTCGCGCCCATGTCGTCCATGAAGAGCGCGGCGGCGGAACCTTCCGTTTCACCCTCGCCTTCGACCATCCCTGGTTCGGCCGCACGCTGTGGCAGGACGGCCTGTTCCGCGACCCGGCGTAGCCGTCGCTCAGCAGCGCGCCGCGGTCTCGGCCAGCGCTTCGTCGGGGCAGGTCGCCATCGAGGCGCGGGCCTCGGCCAGGAGCCAGTCGCGAAGCGCCAGCACGCGGGGAAGCTTGGGCGAATCCGCCCGCCAGACGAAGCTGTAGTCGGCCCGGGCGCGGACCGCGCCGGGCAGCGCCTTCACCAGACGGCCGCCGAGGATGTCCTGCTCGACCAGCCATTCCCGGACGAGAGCCAGGCCGAGGCCCTGCAGGCAGGCGTCGGTGAGGACCAGCGAGTCGTCGAACCGGGGTCCGCGCGGCAGCCCCGGCGTCGGCAGGCCATGCCCCTCGAACCACAGCGCCCACGGGTACTCGGTGTGGTGCAGCAGCGGCACGCGGGCGATGTCGTCGTGGGACCGCACCGGATGGCGCTGCAGAAACGCGGGACTGCCGACGACGTAGAAGCTCTCCGCGAAAAGGTGCACGCTCTCCACGCCCGGCCAGGGCCCCTGGCCATGGCGGATGGCGGCGTCGACGCCGTCGCTGACGAAGTTGGACAGGCGGACGTCGACTTTCAGCTCGATCTCGCCGACGGCCTCGGGCATGCGGGCCATCCTGTGCGTCAGCCAGCGGCCGGCGAAGGCGTGGACGGTGCTCAGCACCAGCGGCGCGCAACAGGCCTCGGCGCGCAGTTCGGCGACGCCGGCCTGCATCAGCTCGATCGCACCGCTGACCTGGGCGGCCAGCTTCACGGCCGCCGGGGTCGGCTGCATGTCGTTCCCGGCGCGCAGGAACAGACGCGTCCCGAGCTCTTCCTCGAGCCGCCGGATCTGCTGGCTGACGGCCCCGTGCGTGACGTTCAGCTCCTCGGCGGCGCGACTGTAGCTGCGGTGGCGGGCGGCGGCCTCCAGGGCGCGAAGGGCGATGAAGGGCGGCAGGCGGCTCATGCCCGGATGTTAGCGGCGCTCACAACCTCAGGCAAAAGGTATCGTTCGTGTTCGCGGCGGCGGCGCCCCATCTTCCATCCCGTCAGCGGCCGCTGAGCTTCCTCCCCACGGACCCTCCCCGGTCCGCCCCTGCATCAAGGACCAAGACCATGAAGACCCAGCTCCTCCCGCTGGCGGCCGGCGCCCTGCTGTCCGTCGCCACCCTGTCCAACGCCTTCGCCGCCACGCCGTCCGAGCAGTGGCTGGCCGAGGCCCGCGCCGCCCTGCAGGCCCGCGTGGCCGCGGCCGGCCTCCATGACGACGGCAAGACCGTGGCCATCCGCCTCAAGGCCACCGCCGACGACAAGCGCTACGCCCCCGCAGTGGCGCGCTCGAGCGGCTCGGCCGACTACGACCAGGCCGTACGCGGCGCGCTCGCCGGCATCAAACTGCCCGCCCCGCCGATCGAACTGAACGGCCGCGGCGTCACCTTCACCCTGGGCGCGGTCGCGCAAGGCCCTGCGAGCGGGTCCCACTAGGGTGGGGGCCGGGGACGGGACTGGACGCCCGTCCCCGGCGTCGCCACGAGTCCGTCCCCGGTGCGACCGCGATGCCGCCACAAAGTCGCGCTGACCTGCCGCCGCACGGGGGAGGACCGGGATGAGATTCGCAACAGCCATGCTGGGCCTCGCGCTAGCCGTCGCCGCGCCGGCCGCCGCCGCGCCCGCGGTCGATGACATCGAGGGGGTCACCCTCGACGAGTTCGTGGTCCAGGGCCGCCTCCCCGGACCTGCCTGGTGGAAGGTCTCCGACGGCGACACCGTCGTCTATGTGCTGGGCGCGCCCGACGCCCTGCCGAAGGGCCTCGCCTGGGACCAGTCGGTGCTCAAGCGGCGCCTGGCGGGCGCGAACGTGCTCATCACGCCGCCGGAGGTCCGCGCCTCGGCCAGGGCGACCGCCCTTCCCCGGCTCTACGCGCAGTACCGCGAGGTCTCGCGCGCCGACGTCGACCTAATGACACGCCTGAGCCCGGCCCAGCAGGCGCGTCTCGCCGCGGCGGCCGGCAAGGTCGGCAAGAGCCCCGACGCCTACCGCAAGCTGGAGCCCTGGTTCGCGGGCGGGCAGCTGGCGGGCGACTTCCGCAAACGCTCGGCGCTGCAGGTCGGCGCGCCGGTCTCGGCCGCGCGCAAGGCGGCGAAGAGGGCGAAGGTCCGGGTGACGCCGGCGATGGTGTTGAACACGACCGCGACCTCGCTGCTCGGCCAGCTGGACGCCGTCACGCCGGCCGAGGGCCTGGCATGCCTCGACGGGGCGATCGCCGAGGCCGAAGCCGGACCGGGCGCCCTGCGCCGGGCCGGGCGGGCCTGGGCGACCGGCGACGTCGCCGGGGCGCTCACCGCGCCGCGCAGCGTCGAGCGCTGCCTGGCGGCGGTGCCGGGAGCGGCAGAGATGAAGCGCGACGCCCTGGCCCGGCAGGCGGCGGCGATCGAGGAGGCGCTGAGGAAACCGGGCCACGCGGTGGCGGTCCTGCCGCTGCGCTCGCTGGTGGCGCGCGAGGGCGTGCTGCAGCGGCTCCGGGCGAAGGGGTACACCGTCACCAGCCCCGAGGGCGCCGAGTAGACGAG
>CALKHU010000170.1 GCA_937991555.1 uncultured Caulobacter sp. | reverse complement strand
CTAGGCCAGCAGGATCCACACCGCCTTGCCCAGCGCGCCGAACAGCAGCACGGCGGTGGCCAGGGCCTGGATCAGGAAGCCCATCTCGCGCTTGGCGGGATCGGCGACATAGCCGAGCGCATAGAGGATGCGCCCGACGATCCAGACGAGGCCGATGGCCGCGGCGATCGCACCCGTGGGATCCTCCGTCCGCCAGAACAGCGCGAACAGCCACAGCGGCGGCAGGAACAGCGGCAGCCACTCCAGGGTGTTGGCCTGGACGCGGATATGGCGCTCGAGGATCGGATCCCCGGTCATCTGCGGCGCGGCGATGCCGCTCTTGCGCCGCGCGCCGCCGACCCGCAGGCCCATCCAGAAGTAGACCAGCAGCGCCAGCAGGCTGACGATGGCGACGTAGGCATGTGCTTGCATATCGGATGCGTCCCTTTTCCGGGGCGGTCTGCGCCGCCTCCGGAACCGAGCCTGTCATGCTTCGCCCGACGCCGGAACCCATCGGCGGCGCAGGGGATTTTACCGCCGGGACGGTCCGGGGAGGGCCGGCCGGAGGGAGACGGCATGCGCGTGGATTCGACCGCCATCACCGACATCGAGTACGAGGACCAGCACGGCAAGCTGTATGTCCGCTTCGTCGACGGCGATCGCTACGTCTACGTCGGCGTGCCGGGCGAGGTGCACCGCAGCTTCCTCGACGCCGACTCCAAGGGCGGCTTCTTCGCCGAGGAGATCCGCGACCGGTACCCGTACAACAAGCTGGACGGCTGACCGCCCCGCCGCCGGCTACCCCCGCCGGTCGCGCTTGGCCAGCACGCGCAGGCGCAGGGCGTTGAGCTTGATGAAGCCGCCGGCGTCGCGGTGGTCGTAGGCGACCTTGCCTTCCTCGAAGGTGACCAGGTCCTGGTCGTACAGGCTGTACGGGCTCGTGCGGCCGATGACGGTGACATTGCCCTTGTAGAGCTTCACCCGCACCTGGCCGGCGACCTTCTGCTGGCTGTAGTCGATCGCCGCCTGCAGCATCTCGCGCTCCGGCGTGAACCAGAAGCCGTTGTAGACCAGCGACGCATACTTCGGCATCAGCTCGTCCTTCAGGTGCATGGCCCCGCGGTCGAGGGTGATGCTCTCGATGCCGCGGTGGGCGGCCAGCAGGATCGTGCCGCCCGGGGTCTCGTAGACGCCGCGCGACTTCATGCCGACGAACCGGTTCTCGACCAAGTCGAGGCGGCCGATGCCGTTGTCATGGCCGAGCTCGTTGAGCTTCGTCAGCAGCGCGGCCGGCGACAGCCTGACGCCGTCGATGGCGACCGGATCGCCCTTCTCGAAGTCGATGGTGATCACGGTCGGCCGGTCCGGCGCGTCCTCGGGCGAGATCGTGCGCATGTGGACGAACTCGGGCGCCTCGACGGCCGGGTCCTCGAGCACCTTTCCTTCCGAGGAGCTGTGCAGCAGGTTGGCGTCGACGCTGAACGGCGCCTCGCCGCGCTTGTCCTTGGCGATCTGGATCTGGTGCTTCTCGGCGAAGTCCAGCAGCGCCTCGCGCGACTTGAAATCCCACTCGCGCCAGGGGGCGATCACCGTGATGTCGGGCTCCAGGCCGTAGTAGCCGAGCTCGAAGCGGACCTGGTCGTTGCCCTTGCCCGTGGCGCCGTGGCTGACGGCGTCGGCGCCGACCTTGCGGGCGATCTCGATCTGCTTCTTGGCGATCAGCGGCCGCGCGATCGAGGTGCCCAGCAGGTACTGTCCCTCGTAGACCGTGTTGGCGCGGAACATCGGGAAGACGTAGTCGCGGACGAACTCCTCGCGCACGTCCTCGATGAAGATGTTCTCGGGCTTCACGCCCGCCGCCAGCGCCTTGGCGCGCGCCGGCTCGATCTCGCCGCCCTGCCCGAGGTCGGCGGTGAAGGTGACGACCTCCGCCCCGTACTCCGTCTGCAGCCACTTCAGGATGATCGAGGTGTCGAGGCCGCCGGAGTAGGCGAGGACGACCTTCTTGACGGACTTCTTGTCGGACACGGGCGCGGTTCCTGGGGAGGTGGACAAAGTCGCGCGCGTTCAACGGCGTTCCGGGGCCGGGGTCAACCCCGTTGCGGCCGCAAAGCGCGCGCTCAACGGGTCTCCCCGTCGAGCAGGGCGAGCGCCTTCTGCAGCCTGCCGACCTGCAACAGGGCGAACAGCGGGGCGAGGGTGACGCGGACGCCGAGGACGACGAGGGCGCCGGTCAGGTCGAGGTGGGGGGCGCGGCTCTCGATCTTGAGCCAGGCCCCGATCAGGAAGGCGCCGACCGGGATGGCCAGCAGCGCCACGGCCCGCGGCGCCCGCATCAGGACCTCGTCGCGCCGCCACAGCACCGGCACGCGCGCGTCCGGGCCGAGCCGCTTCCACACCGCCAGAGTGAAGGAGGCCATCAGGGCGAGGGCGACGATCCAGAAAACGTCGCCGGCGATCGAAAGACCCTGGATCATGGCCGACTATACCGTGACCTGGGCGCCCAGCTCCACCACCCGCCCGGGCGGGATCTTGAAGAAGTCGGTCGGGTTGGCGGCGTTCTTCATGAGGAAGATGAACAGCCTGTCCTGCCACAGCGGCATGCCGCTGTGGGCCGAGGCGATGACCGAGCGACGGCCGAGGAAGAAGCTGGTCGCCATGATGTCGAACTTCAGCCCCTGCTTGCGGCAGAGGGCCAGGGCCTTGGGCACGTTCGGGGTCTCCATGAAGCCGAAGTTGAGGATCAGCTTCTTGAAGTCGTCGTTGACCACTTCGATCTTCACCCGCTCGCTTTCCGGCACGCGCGGGGTCTCCGCGGTGCGCACGGTGGCGATGATGTTCTTCTCGTGCAGCACCTTGTTGTGCTTGAGGTTGTGCATCAGCGCGACGGGAGTGATGTCCGGATCGCTGGTCAGGAAGATCGCCGTGCCGGGCGCGCGGTGCGGCGCGCGCGCCTTGAGGATGTCGAGGAGGTCCGACAGCGGCACCGAGTCGCGCCGCGACTTCTCGGTCAGGATCTGGGAGCCCCGGGTCCAGGTCCACATGATCAGCACCAGCAACGCGCCGAACACCAGCGGCATCCAGGCGCCCTGCGGAATCTTCAGCAGGTTCGAGGAGATGAAGGTCAGGTCGATGGCCACCAGCGGCACCAGGACGGCGACGGTCGCCGACCAGCGCCACTTCCAGAGGAAGCGCACGATCACGAAGGCCAGCAGGGTGTCGACGAACATCGAGCCGGTGACGGCGATGCCGTAGGCCGCCGCAAGGGCGCTCGAGGTCTTGAAGCTGAACAGCAGGATCAGAACCCCGATCAGCAGCAGGGTGTTGACCTGCGGCACGTAGATCTGTCCGGCCTGGGTCTCGCTGGTGCGGCGGATGTCGATGCGCGGCAGCAGGCCCAGGGACACCGCCTGCTGCGTGACCGAGAAGGCGCCGGTGATCACCGCCTGGCTGGCGATGACGGTGGCGGTGGCGGCCATGACCAGCACCGGCCAGTAGGCGATCTCGGGCACCATCTCCCAGAACGGGTTCTCGCGCGCGCCGGGGTTGGCGAGGATGAGGCCGCCCTGGCCGAGGTAGTTGAGCACCAGGCAGGGGAAGACGAGGAACAGCCATCCGGCCTGGATCGGCTTCTTTCCGAAATGGCCCATGTCGGCGTAGAGCGCCTCGGCCCCGGTCACCGCCAGGAAGACGCTGCCGAGGATGACGAAGCCCAGGAAGCCGTTCTCGAACAGGAAGATGATGCCGTAGTGGGGCAGCACGGCCCGGAGCACCGAGGGGTCGTCGAAGATATGGTAGAGCCCCAGGCCGCCGAGGATCAGGAACCAGACCAGTGTGATCGGCCCGAACAGCGCGGCCACGCGGTGGGTGCCGCGCGACTGGACCATGAACAGGGCGATGAGGATGCCGGCCGAGATGGGCAGGATCCAGTTGTCGACCCTGCCGCCCAGCCCCGGCGCCTCCTTCAGGCCCTCGACGGCCGACAGCACCGAGATGGCCGGGGTGATGATGCCGTCGCCGTAGAACAGCGCCGCGCCGATCACGCCGAGAAAGAACACCGTCGCCGACCGCTTTCCGTTGGGTTTGGCCAGGGTGCGGCGGGCCAGGGCCATCAGGGCCAGGGTGCCGCCCTCGCCCTTGTTGTCCGCCCGCATCAGCAGGACCACGTACTTGACCGTGACAACCAGGATCAGCGCCCAGATGACCAGCGAGATGACGCCGAGGACGGCCAGTTCGGTGGCGACGCCGCTGCGCGTGTGATGCAGCGCCTCGCGCATGGCGTAGAGCGGACTGGTGCCGATGTCGCCGAACACGACGCCGATCGAGCCGAGGACGAGGGCCCAGAAGCCGTGACCGGCGTGGCCCTCGCCGTGATGGAGACGTTGGCTGACTACGGCGCGACCTCGTATCTGACCGTCCAGACCCTGACGACGGGCGTGGTGCGCGCATGGTCGATCTTCTATTCGGCGGCCGAAGCGGCCC
>CALKHU010000169.1 GCA_937991555.1 uncultured Caulobacter sp. | reverse complement strand
AGCAGGCCGAGCGCCCGGGCCCGTTCGAGCCGGGCCCGGCGCGTGGCCTCCCAGCCGCCGTCGAACCGGCCCCTGTAGCGGTCCGAATACTCCTTCGGCGCCTGGACCGGGATGTGCACGGCCTGGAAGGCGAGGTAGGCGAAGAAGGGCTGACCGCCGGCCGGCTTCTCGTCGATGTAGCCCTTCAGCCGGTCGACCATCATGTCCGAGGAGTAGTAGGCCTTCGGCATCTTCGCCGGCTTGCCGTCCTCGAACCACGGCGCCTCGGTGTAGTAGGGCATGTAGGGCTTGGGGGCCCAGTTGTCGGCGCCGGAGGCGTCCAGCGCCAGAGAGCGGTCGAAGCCGTGGCTGTCCGGCAGCGCGCCGGGCCCGTGTCCCAGGTGCCACTTGCCGACCATCAGGGTGCGGTAGCCGTCCGCCTTCAGCCGCCTGGCCACGGTCCAGACGCCGGGCGCGAAGCTGAGGCCGTAGCCAGGCTTGTCCTTCTGCTCCGGCGGCAGGATCTCCTCGATCGTCGCCACGCCGGCCCGGTGGTTGTCGACGCCGGTCAGCAGCATCGCCCGCGACGGCGAGCACAGCGGCGAGGTGTGGTAGGCGGTGAACATCGCGCCGGACCGGGCCAGACGGTCGATGTTGGGCGTGCGGGCCTCGCCGCCGAACGCGCCGAAGTCCATCAGGGCGGCGTCGTCGACGACGATCATGACGATGTTCGGCCGCTTCGCGGCGACCGCGGCGTCCCGCGCCGAGGCCACGGGCGCGAAGACGGCGAGCGCCGCCATCGCCAGGCTGATCACGGACCGCGCGGTCCGGTTACGACGTCCGCTCATGTCGCCTCCCCGAGGCATGCGGGCGTCTCGGGCGCGCCCGTCAGTTACCTGAAAGTAACTGCGGTCGCCTCCCGGGTCAAATCGCCGCTACTTCGCGAACTGCTCGGCGATCCGGAAGGCGGCCGGCAGGATGAGCACCCCCATCAGGCAGGGGAAGATGAACAGGATCAGCGGCACCATCAGCTTCGCGGGCAGGGCCATGGCCTTCTCCTCGGCGCGCAGCATGCGCTTGGAGCGCATGTCGTCCGAGAACACCGACAGCGTCTCGCCAAGGCTGGTGCCCATCTCCTCGGACTGGCGGAGCATGGTGGCCAGGGAGCGGGCGTCGTCGATGCCGACCCGCTCGGCGAAGGCCGCCCAGGCGTCCTTGCGGGCGCGGCCGGCGCGCAGTTCCAGGGTCAGGAACTTCAGCTGCTCGGCGAGGTGCGGATAGCGGCGGGCCATCTCGTCGCCGACCCGGCTGACGGCGGCGTCCAGCGACAGCCCGGCCTCAACCGAGGCCACCAGCAGGTCGAGCAGGTCGGGGAACCCCTCCATGTACTCGAGCTCGAGCTTGCGGCGCCGCGCCTTGACGACCTGCTCGGGCCCCATGATCGCGGCGACGGCGAAGATGGCGGCGACGCAGATGGCGAGCATGCCGCCGCCGCCCTTCAGCGCCCAGGGCACGGTGAACATCGTCGCCACCACCGCCAGGCCCAGGGCCGTGGCCTTGGCCCCGAGGTAGAAGGCGACCGCCTCGCGGCTGTACCAGCCCGCCTGGACCAGCATGGCGCGGATGGTCGACAGCTGAGCGGGATCCTGGATGGCCATGCGGTCGCCGAGGCGCTTGACGCCGCTGACGACGCCGGCGACGGCGGCCGAGGGCTCGCTCCGGGCCGGGACGACGGTGTTTCCGGCCAGCCGCGCGCGGCGGCGGGCGCCGACCTGGGCCTCGCGCAGGCCGATGAAGGCCACGCCCCCGACGCCGACGGTGATCAGGGCGACGGCGGCCCAGGTGATCCAGGTCTGCAGCATCAACGGGTCCATGGCGTCAGATCCGCATGTCGATCATGCGCCGCATGACCATGTTGCCGAGCAGCATCCAGACGCCGAGGCCCGCGAGGCCGTACTGGATGAACCGCTCGTGGATGACGTCGCCGTAGAACTGCGGACTGGCGAAGGCGAGGATGCCGAGCACCGCGAACGGGGCCGAGGTGAGGATGATCGCCGAGGCGCGGCCCTCGCTCGAGGCGGCCTTGATCTTCATCCGCATCTTGGTCCGCTCGCGCACCGCCTTGGCGTTCATCTTCAGCAGGCCGGTCAGGTTGCCGCCGGCCCGCTCCTGCAGCCGGATAGTGGCCGCGAACAGGTCGACATCGGGATGGCGGCAGCGGTCGGCGAGACGGCCGACGCCCTGCTCCAGCGTGGCGCCGTAGGCGATCTCGTCGGCCAGCATGCCGAACTCGCTGCCCAGCGGATCGGGCATCTCGCGGCCGACCAGGGCGACGGCGGTCGGCACCGGGTGGCCGGCCTCGAGGCTGCGGACGATGATCTCGAGCGCGTTGGGCAACTGGGCGCCGATGGCCTTCGCCCGGGCGCCGCCCTTGACCTTCAGGACCGCCAGCGGCAGGCCGAGGCCGAGCACGGGCGCGGCCGCGACGCCGACGACCCAGCTCTTGACGACCAGAAGGCCGAGCAGCAGGCCCGCGAGCGCCAGGCCGACGCAGTAGAAGGTCCAGCGGCGCGGCTGGTAGGCGACGCCCGAGCGGATGACGAGGTCGGAGAACCAGCGGACGACGATGCGGCTCTCGCCCTTGTCGTCGAGGCCGCGCTGCTTGCGCAGTTCGCTGATCAGCGCTTCCAGCGAGCCGGCCGACTCGGCGACCGCCAGGCGCCGGTTCACCTTGCGCCGGGCGCCGGCCACATGGACCAGCCCCCAGACCGCCTGGCCGGCCATGAACACGGCCGCGAAGATCAGGATCAGGAAGACGAGACGCGGATCGACGTCGGGCATCGGCCGCTCCCCCTACAGGACCCGCTGGGGATCGAAGTTGGCGGTGTCGTAGTAGATGCCCTTGCGGTTCATCTCGTCGAGGCACTTGGGGCGCAGGCCGGTGGCGCGGAACTCGCCGTGGACCGTGCCGTCCGGGTCGGTGCGGGTGCGGTTGAAGACGAAGATGTCCTGCATCTGCACGACGTTGCCTTCCATGCCGGTGATCTCGGTGACGTTCATCACCTTCCGCTTGCCGTCCGACAGGCGCATCACCTGGATGATCATGCCGACGGCGGCGGCGATCTGGCCGCGCACGGCCTCGTTGGACAGGTTCATGCCGCCCATGGCGACCATCTGTTCGAGGCGGGTGATGGCCTCGCGCGGGTTGTTGGCGTGGATGGTGGCCATCGAGCCCTCGTGGCCTGTGTTCATGGCCTGGAGCATGTCGAAGGCCTCCTCGGAGCGCACTTCGCCGAGGATGACGCGGTCGGGACGCATGCGGAGGGCGTTCTTGACCAGCTCGCGCTGGCGGATCTCGCCCTTGCCCTCGATGTTGGGCGGACGGGTCTCCATGCGCACCACGTGCGGCTGCTGCAGCTGCAGTTCGGCCGCGTCCTCGATGGTGATCAAGCGCTCCTTGTGGCTGATCGCCGCCGAGCAGGCGTTGAGCAGGGTGGTCTTGCCCGAGCCCGTGCCGCCCGAGATCACCAGCGAGACGCGGGAATAGACGGCGCCCTTGATGAACTCGGCGACGCAGGCTGGCATGGCGCCGACGTCGACCAGGCGTTCGAAGCTCAGGGGCTTCTTCGAGAACTTGCGGATCGAGACGGCGGCGCCGTCGATGGCGATCGGTGCAATGGCGGCGTTGACGCGGCTGCCGTCGGCCAGGCGGGCGTCGACCATCGGCGCGCTCTCGTCGATCCGGCGTCCGACAGCGGCGACGATGCGGTTGACGATGCGCAGCAGGTGGTCGTTGTCGCGGAAGCGGATCGGGGTCAGCTCCAGCTCCCCGCGCCGCTCGACATAGACCTGGAACGGACCGTTGATGAGGATGTCGTTGATCGACTCGTCCTTCAGCAGCGGCTCGATCGGGCCGAGGCCGACCATCTCGTCGAACACCTCGGCGCCCAGCTGGTCGAGTTCGGCGGCGTTGAGCGCCAGCCGGCTGTCGCGGGCGAAGTCGCCGACCAGCTTGCGCACCTGGCGGCGCATCTCGCCCTCGTCCAGCTCGCCGAGCTTGGAGAGGTCGATCTCCTCGATCAGCCGCCCGTGCAGCCGCAGGCGCATGTCGAGCAGATCGTCGTGGACCGCCGGCGCGGCGACGGCGACGGGCTCCGGGGCGGGGACGCCCATCGGCGCGGGCGCGTCCTGCGGCCTCGGAACGACCGGCTCGGCGGGTTGGGGCGCGACGGCGCGGCGGAGGGAGAAGCGGCTCATGAGGCGACCCGCAGATCCTGGTCGGTGGTCCGGGAGGGCGAGGCGATCAGCCGGTCGACGAGGTCGGCGACGTCCTTGACGATGCGCGACTTGGGCCGGTGCTGGCTGATCGGACCGCCCAGGTTGACGGAGGCGGCGGCCGCCTCCCAGTCCGAGGTCACGCCGCCGAGGGCGCGGCGCTGCATGGCCTTCTCGGCCTCTGACATCGAGGGGGCGGGGCCGAACACGCGCTTGGCGAGGCGGTTGAGCACGATCCGCGGCGGCGGCCCCCCGGGAAGATCGGCCTCGATCTCGGCGGCGAGCGAACGGGTCGCCAGCAGGGCGGGCACGGTGAGCTCCGAGACGATCAGCAGTTCGTCCGACCCGGCCAGCACATCGAGCGACCAGGCCCGGCGGTGGCGGGGGGCGTCGACCACGACCGCGTCGTAGACCTGGCAGGCGACCTCCAGCAGCCTCAGGACCGCGTCCGCCGACGTCGTGTCAAAGGCGTTGGGATCGCGCGCCGCGGCCAGCAGGTCGACGCCCCCGGGGGCGCCGGACACGAAGGCGTCCAGCAGTTGCGGATCGATCCGGTCCGGCGCCTGCGAGGCCCGGCCCAGCTGCATGTTGGCCGGCGCGCCGAGGTAGGCCGCGGCGGCGCCGTCGGCGAGGTTGAGGTCGATCAGGCAGACCCGACGCGGACCCGGATAGCGCTGCGCCAAGGCGCAGGCGGTCTCGATCGCGACCGTGGTCGCGCCGCAGCCGCCGACGGCGCCCATCACCGTCCAGCAGCGGGACGGGGCATTGGGGACCGGAGCCGCCGCGGGGGCGATGAGGAGGGCGGCGGCTCCGGCGAGGTCGGCGGCGGCGTACGGCGCTTCGAGCACGTCCGACCGCGGCAGACGCATGAGGTTGCGGACCAGGCCCGCGGGAAGATGGTCGCCGGCCAGCAGGGTCGGCGGGGGGGCGGCGCCCGCGCCGAGGGCGGCGATGGCCGCCGACAGCGCTTCCGGCGCGAGGCCGGCGGCCTCGATCAGCACCAGGTCCGGCGCCTCGCCGAAGGCCCAGCGCGCCTGCAGCCGGTCGACGCCGCCGAGCTCGATGACCGCGTCGCGAAGCGCCTGCCGGGCCAGGTCGGCGAGCCCGGAACCGACGACGAGAATGCGGCGTCCTGCGAAACTCATGGCGGGCCTCACGGAGCGGGGGCGTAGGAATCGGCGGGCGGCGGGGACATCTTCTTGTCCAGCGCGATGCCCTGCAGGATCAGGTCGATGGCGCTGGGCTCCCGCGTCCCGGAGAACGGGTCCGGCACGAGCGCGCGGCTCTGGGCGGCCGTGGTCAGGCGCGGGGTCACGAGGATGACCAGTTCGGTCTCGGACTTCTTCCAGCGCGATGAACGGAACAGCGAACCGAGCACCGGCACGTCGCCGGCCCACGGGATCTGCCGCACCGAGGTCGAGTAGCCCTGCTGGAACAGGCCGGCGATGGCGAAGGTCTCGCCGTCCTTGAGCTCGATGGTCGTGGCGGCGCGGCGCACCAGCAGGCCCGGGACCTCGGTTCCCGACAGCCTCAGCCCGGCGCTGGTGTCGAGCTGGCTGACCTCGGGCGAGACCTTGAGCCTGACGAGACCGCTGTCCTGCACGCCGGGCGTGAACTTCAGGGTCACGCCGAACGGCTTGTACTGGATGGTGATGTCGCCCTGGCCGTTGGGCACCGGCACCGGGAACTCGCCGCCGGCCAGGAAGGTCGCCTCCTCGCCGGAGATCGCGGCGAGGTTCGGCCGGGCCAGCGTGCGGATGACGCCCTTCTCCTCGAGCGCCCGCAGGGTCGCCTCGATGGTGGTCAGGCCGACGTTGGTCGAGACGCCCAGGGTGGCCTGGGGCGGATTGAGGCCGATCAGGCCGGTCCCCGAGCCGAACACGATGCCGGAGTTGTTGGCGATGTCGACGTCGATGCCGAAGTCCTTCAGCGAGCTGCGGCTGGCCTCGATGATGCGGACCTCCAGCATTACCTGCTGGGCGGACTCCACGGTCAGCTCGGAACTGACGCCGCCCGGCGCGTAGCGCTCGGCGATGGCCTTCGCCCGGGCGGCGACGGAGGTCGTCGACACCTGTCCCGACAGCATCACGCCGCCGGCCATGGCCGAGACCCGGATCGGCTGGCCGGGCAGGGCGGCGGCGAGGTCGGACTGCAGGGACTCAATGTCCTGCGCCACCCGCACGTCGATGACTTCGACGAGGCGGTGGGCGGCGTCGTAGATCAGGATGTTCGTCGTCCCGAGCGCCTTGCCGCGCACATAGACGCTGCGGTCGGTGTTGGCGACGATCTCGGCGATGTCCGGCTGGGCGACGACGATCTCGCCGGCGGCGGCCATCAGGCGGAAGGCCGAGGACTTGTCCTTCGGCACGGTGATGACCCGGCTCGGCGCCATCTCCCCGACGAGGGTCTGGGCGGCGATCGCCTGGGCGGCGGCGGGCAGGGCGGGCGCGCAGAACAGCGCGGCCGCGCACAGAAGGGCGATGCGGCGCATGGTCAGCTCCCGATGCGGTCGGCGGGGACGTGGACGACGGCGGACTTGCCGCCCTGGGTGACGATCAGGCCCCT
>CALKHU010000168.1 GCA_937991555.1 uncultured Caulobacter sp. | reverse complement strand
ATGACAACACCTCGCCCAAAGCAGGGTGTTGCACTTCGTTTGAGAACTTAAGGGATGAGCGGAGGAAGGGGTTACTTCCGCTCGGCCCAGAGCGCTTCGGCGCGGGTCTTCAGCACCTCGTTCATGGCCTCGAAGGCGTCGAGGATCGGCCGGCGCATCCGCTGGCCGACCGTCCCGCCCAGCATGCCGTCGAAGATCTCGCCGTTGGCGAAGATGACGTTCTCCTCGCCCATCTTCTCGATCTCGAGGAAACGCACCGTCCGCACCCAGCCGCGCATCATGTCGAGGCGCCAGTGGATGTGGTCGTAGGGCGCCCAGTCGAGGATCACCGGCTTGATGGTGCGCACGGGCTGACCGGCCAAGGCGAGGTCGAGATCCCAGCGGTCGCCGATCCGGATGACGCCCTTCGCCCGCGGATACAGCGGGTTCCACGCGCCCCAGCCCTCGATGTCCGACAGGATCTCCCAGACCACCTCGTCGGGGGCCTGGATGCCGATGCGGCGTTCGAGTTTCAGTCCCATCACACGGACTCCTTCAACCGCCAGGTCGCGCCCTCGGCGGAATCCATCACGACCACGCCCATCGCGTCCAGTTCGCCGCGGATACGGTCGGCCTCGCCCCAGTCCTTGGCCGCGCGGGCGGCCTTGCGGGCCTCCAGCAGCGCCTCGACCTTGCCGCGCAGGTCGTCGTCGGCGCCGCCGGCGAACCAGACGTCCGGGTCGTCCTGGAGGAAGCCGAGCAGGTTGGCCGAGGCCAGCAGCGCGGCCTTGGCCGCCGCCTTCTCCTCGCCCCGCGCCGTCTCCAGCGCCTTGGCCATGGCGAACAGCTCGGCATAGGCCTTCGGCGTGTTGAGATCGTCGGCCAGCGCCTCGAGCACCACCGGCGACGGCTCGGCGCGGTCGACGTCCAGCCCCTTCACCCGCTGCAGCACCCCGTAGAGGTAGTCGAGATTCTTGCGCGACTGGGCGAGCAGGTCCTCGGTCCAGTCCAGTGGCTGGCGGTAGTGGCCGCTGAGCAGCGCCCAGCGCACGACCTCGCCCGGCACCTTCTGCAGGAGCTCATGCGGGATCACCACATTGCCCAGGCTCTTGGACATCTTGACCCCCTCGATGTCGAGGAAGCCGTTGTGCATCCAGTAGTTGGCGTAGGTCGGCAGGTCATGGGCGCAGCGGCCCTGGGCCAGCTCGTTCTCGTGGTGCGGGAACGTCAGGTCGATGCCGCCGCCATGGATGTCGATCGGCAGGCCGAGGGCCGCCTCGATCATCGCCGAGCACTCGATATGCCAGCCCGGACGGCCCGGCCCCCAGGGGCTCTCCCATACCGGCTCGCCCGGCTTGGACGGCTTCCACAGCACGAAGTCGGCCGGATGGCGCTTGTAGGGGGCGACGTCGACGCGGGCGCCGGCGATCATCTCGTCCATCGGCCGGCCCGACAGCTGGCCGTAGTCCGGGAAGGCCTGGGTGTCGAACAGGACGTGGCCCTCGGCCGCATAGGCCGCGCCGCGCTGCACCAGCGCGCCGATCTGGGCCAGCATGTCGGCGATGTGGTCGGTGGCGCGCGGGCTGATCGTCGGCGGCAGGGCCTTCATCGCCGCCGCATCGGCCTCGTAGGCCGCTAGGTAGCGGTCGGTGATGACGCGGATGTCCACGCCCTCCTCGACGGCCTTGCGGTTGATCTTGTCGTCCACGTCCGTGACGTTGCGGGCGTAGATCACCTTCTCCGCCCCGTAGACGTGGCGCAGCACGCGGAACAGCGTGTCGAAGACGACCACCGGCCGGAAGTTGCCGATGTGGGCGTAGCCGTAGACCGTCGGCCCGCAGACATACATCGTCACCCGGTCCGGATCGGCGGGGACGAACGGCCGCTTCTCGCGGGCCATGGTGTCATAGAGCTTCAGGGTCATTTCAACTGACGTTACGTGAGAGGTTGCCGGGTCGGCGGACCGTCCCATATAGCTTTGAGCAGCCAGCGAAGCCACGGCTCGCTGCCAAGTGAACGGGTGGCACGCGTCATTCCGGGACGACAGGCGTCCCGGCGCAACTCAGCCCTGGAAAGAACCCCTCGATATGGACACCACCGCTCGCGAGCGAACCCTGATCGGCGTGCCCGGTCTTGATCTTGAACCCGTCCGGCGGCCGACCCGCGAGGAAGCCATGGAAGCGGTCCGCACCCTGATCGCCTGGGCCGGGGACGATCCCCGCCGCGAGGGCGTGATCGACACGCCCAAGCGGGTGGTCGACGCCTACGCCGAGTGGTTCGAGGGCTACACCGCCGATCCGGCCAGGGAGCTGTCGCGCATCTTCGAGGACGTGCAGGGCTACGACGACATCGTGTTCCTCAAGAACATCGAGGTCGAGAGCCACTGCGAACACCACATGGCCCCGTTCCTCGGCAAGGCGTTCGTCGCCTACATGCCGACCAACCGGGTCGTCGGCATCTCCAAGCTGGCCCGCGTGGTCGAGATCTTCGCCAAGCGCCTGCAGACGCAGGAGACCATGACCCAGCAGATCGCCGACGCCATCTGTGACTCGCTGAAGCCCGCCGGCGTGGCCATCCTGATCGACGCCGAGCACCAGTGCATGACCACCCGCGGCGTCCACCACCGCGACGTCTCGACGATCACCACCCAGTTCCGCGGCGTGTTCAAGACCGACGCCACCCTGCGCCAGCGCTTCCTGGACTTCGTGGCGAAGGCTTGATCGATTTCCCTTCTCCCCTTGCGGGAGAAGGTGGCCCGCGAAGCGGGTCGGATGAGGGGTCGAAGACGGTCGCCGTCTCGACCCCTTTCTCATTCCGGTTCTGAGAAACCGCTCATCCGTCGGCTTCGCCGACACCTTCTCCCGCAAGGGGAGAAGGATGCTTTGCGTCGCCGAGCGGAGCGCGCATATGAGGTCTGCATGAGCCAGTTGTTCCCCACCGCTCCCGACAAGGCCACGCTGGAGCGCGGCGCCCTGCTCGCGCCCCGCTTCGACGCCGCCGGGCTGGTCGCGGCCGTGGCGCAGCACGCCGACACCGGCGAGGTGCTGATGCTGGCCTGGATGAACGACGAGGCGCTGCGACTGACGCTGGAAACCGGCCAGGCCCACTACTTCAGCCGCTCCCGCAACGAACTCTGGAAGAAGGGCGAGACCAGCGGCCAGCTGCAGGACGTCGTCGAGCTGCGCGTCGACTGCGACCAGGACGCGGTGCTTCTGAAGGTCCGCCCGCGCGGCGACGGCGGGGCCTGCCACGTCGGCTTCCGGTCCTGCTTCTACCGCGTGGCGGCGGCGGACGGATCGCTGCAGGAGCGGGGCTGAGCCCTACCCCGCCATCACCGGCCCGACGCCCCCGCCGGCCTCGCGGGCGACGGTGAAGGACTTGACCGTCGCGGCCGTGTAGTCGGTGGACAGGATGGTCGAGACGCCGATCATGTCGGCGCGGGCCTGGTCGCGGGTGAGGGTGAGGAGCACGAAGCCCTTGGCCGCCGAGTTGGCGTACTTGACCTCGGGATTGCCCGCCACGAACGCCTCGCCGAGCGGCAGGCCGGGCAGGATGTCGGAGAAGCCGGGACTGGTGACCCCCGTCGTCCCGAACTCGGCCGCCACGCGCTTGCGCCGCCCCTCGTCCCACAGTTCGTTGGCCCAGAAGCTGTGGCTGTCGCCGGCCAGCACCACGGCGTTGGCCTTCGCGGCCTTGATCATGTCGTAGACCCGCTCGCGGGCCACCGGATAGCCGTCCCACATGTCCAGCCCCAGCGGCAGCCCCAGCGCCGCCAGGACCGACGACTGCTGCACCGGCGCGCGGGCGTAGTCCGGAAGCTTCGCCATCATGTCCGCCCAGGCCGCGTCGCCCATGGTGGCGCGCAGGTTGGGCGGCGAGATGCGGGCCATGACGATCTGGTTGCCCAGCACCTGCCACGCCTCGCCGGCCTTGACCGAGCGGTCCAGCTCGCCGGCCAGCCACTTCTCCTGGCGCTCGCCCATCAGCTGGCGCGACGGATCGTTGAGGATCTTCAGGAAGTGGGCGACGTCCGGCTTGCCGTCGACGACCGGCAGGGTCTTGTCGTTGTAGTCCAGCGGCTCGCCCCGGGCGGCCAGCCGGGTCTCGACCATCATCAGGCTGGCCAGGTCGCCGAAGCGGAAGCTGCGCCAGGACGACTCCAGCAGGGCCCCCGGCGCCGGGTCGCGGACGGGCATCCACTCGTAGTAGGCCTTCAGCGCCGCCGCCTTGCGCGCCGTCCAGTCCCCCTCCGTGGACGGAGTATGGTTCTCGGCCCCGCCCTGCCAGCTGTCGTTGGCGGTCTCGTGGTCGTCCCAGACGACGATCCAAGGCGCCCGGGCGTGGGCGGCCTGAAGCTGCGGGTCGGCCTTGTAGAGCGCGTGCCGGGCCCGGTAGTCGGCCAGGCTGACGATCTCGTGCGCCGGCACGGACATGCGCTGCGCGGCCACCGGCGAGTTCATGCCGTACTGGCCCTCCGCCGCGCCGTACTCGTAGATGTAGTCGCCCAGATGCAGGACCGCGTCGACCCGCTCCAGCGCCGCGATGGCGCCGTAGGCGTTGAAGTAGCCGGCCGGGTAGAGCGAGCAGGAGGCGACGGCGAGGACGACGTCCTTCACCGGACCTTCCGGCAGGGTGCGCGCACGGCCGACCGGCGAGGCCTTGCCCGCGAACTCGAAGCGGTACCAGTAGTCCGTGCCGGGCTTCAGGCCGCCGACGTCGGCCTTGACGGTCCAGTCCCGGTCCGCGGACGCGCCGACCGGAACCCGGCGGGCCCCTTCGAAGTCCTCGCGTTCGCTGATGACCAGCTCGCCGGGCAGGTTCGCGACCGACGAGGCGGGGGTCGGCGTGACGCGGGTCCAGAAGACGATGCGGTCCTGGAGCGGATCGCCGCTCGCGACGCCGTGCAGGTAGTCGGGCGGCGCGATCCGCGTGGCTTCCGCCGCCGTGGCCGCGGTCGCGGCGCCCCCGAGGCCGAGAAGGGCCAGGGCCCCCCGTCTGTTGGTCCGCATGCCCTTGTCCTCCCCCTGCGTGTTCTGGTTGGCCGGGACTGTGCGCCGACAGTCCCGGCCGCGTCCAGACTCGCCTAGTAGCTCCAGCCCACGGTGACGCCCCACATCCGCGGGCGGCCGCCGATGAAGGTCGGCAGGCCCAGCGAGTCGCCCGTGTTGCCGGCGTCGATGATGTACCCCTCATCCGTCAGGTTCGTGACGAAGGCGCCGAGCGTCCACGAACCCTCGGCCGGCTTGAAGCCGACCCGCAGGTCCAGCAGGCCGTAGGCGTCCTGGACCTCGTCCTGGACGTTGTCCGGAAGAAGGGCGGCCGGCGGCTGCTGGAACACGGCGCGGTCGTTGTTGTCGTCGAAGAAGACCTTCGACTGCCAGGTGTAGCTCGGCCGGACGGAGACCTCGCCGCCCGCCAGCGCGAAGCGCCAGTTCGCGCCCAGCGACAGCGTGTGGTCGGGCGACAGGCGGAAGCGGTTGCCGTCATAGGCGCCGCCGTCGAAGCGGGCGTGGTTGAAGGCGTAGGTGGCGTAGACGTCGAGCCCGCCGGCCACGCGCCATTCGGCCTGGCCCTCGAAACCGTAGGCCTTGGCCTTGCCCGCATTGGTGATGACGAACAGCGTGCCCTGCTGCTCGACGGTCTGGAAGTTGTCGTAGTCGTAGAAATAGACCGCCGCATCGAGCCGCAGTCGGCGGTCGAACAGCGCCGACTTCACGCCGGCCTCGAAGCTGTCGACCGTCTCGGCGTCGACCACGTCGAACCGCGGCGCGCCGTAGGGAACCGCCGGACCGGCCATGGCCAGCACCGCCGGACGGCGGCCGCGGGCGTAGCTGGCGTAGAGGTTGGCGTCCTCGGTCAGCTCGTAGCGGCCGACGAGACGCCAGGTGAAGTCGCCGTCGTCGTTGCTGACCGCGGTGACGTCGCCGTTGTTGGCCGTCGGCTGGAAGGTGACGCCGAAGTTCGGCAGGGCGGCCGCCGGGATCGCCTGGACGAACGGGCTCTGCAGGGCGGTCAGGATGGCGTTGGCCTGCCCGATGGCCAGCGGATTCCCCGTGGCGCCGAGCTGGGTGGCGGCGACGACGCCGCCGAGCACGCTGCGCCCGCCGACGGTGCTGGAACCGAAGCTCGTGGTGCGGTCGTCGAAGGTGTAACGGACGCCGGCCGACAGCTCGAAACGGTCGGTGACGGCGACGGAGACGTCGGCGAACAGGTCGAACGAGTCCAGCTCGCTGCCGGTCCGGGTCTCCTCGACATGGGCGGCGCGCAGGTTGGCGGCGATCGCCTGGGCCTGCGGGCCGGTCAGCGCGAGGTTGCCGCCGCTGCCGCTGAAGACCAGCCCCTGGACCAGCGCTCCCGTGAACAGGGTGTTGCCGAAGTAGGCGGCCGGCGCCGGCTGGTTGGCCGGCAGGCCCGAGCCGGCGGCCGAGGCGTTGAGCTGGCCGGTGATCAGGGCCAGGCCGACGCGCTCGTCGAGCTGGATCGGGATGCGGTTGAACGACTCCTCGCGAAACCAGCTGGCCCCGAAGAAGCCCTTGATCCGGCCGCCGGCGTCCCAGTTGATCCGCAGCTCCTGGCTGACCTGCTCGTTGTCGGCCGCGTTGAGCCCGGTCAGGATCGGCAGGGAGACGCCGTCGGCGTCGAACACCTCGGCCGAGTCGAACTGCCGCCAGGCGGTGATGGAGGTCAGGGTGAGCGCCTCGGTGAGCTCCAGCGACACCAGTCCGGTGACGCCTTCCACCGTCCGGTCGACGCCGAGCGCGCGGCCGCCCTGGAAGCCCGCGCCCGCGGCCAGCGCGGCCGGATCCTGGGCGCCCAGTCCGCCCAGCACCACGCCGGTGGCGGGGTCGGTCGGCAGGTAGCGGATCGACTTGAAGGCCGTGCCGTCGGTCTCGTCCTCCTGCCGGTTCCAGATCAGGTCGGCGCGGACGCGGTCGGAGGGCTCATAGGCCAGCGCCAGGCGCACGGCGCGGCTGTCGAGCCCCTGCAGGCCTCCGCTCGCCAGCGCGTTCTCGACATAGCCGTCCCGCTGACGGATCGAGCCGCCCAGGCGGACGGCGAAGCTGTCGCCGAGCGGCAGGTTCACCGCGCCCTGGACGAGGCGGTAGTCGTAGTCGCCGGCCTCGCCCTTCAGCCATCCGGCGACCGCGGCCGGATCGGCCTTGGCCTGGATGATGTTGACCGCCCCGATCAGCGCCCCGCGCCCGAACAGCGTCGACTGCGGCCCCTTGGCCACCTCGACCCGCTCGATGTCGAACAACTCGACGTACGAGCCCTGGGCCTTCGAGATCGAGACGCCGTCCTGGAAGACCGACACCCGCGGTTCGGAAAAGGCGTCGGTCGAGTCCGAGGTGATGCCGCGCATCACATAGCCCGGGTTGTTGGGCGACTGGTCCTGGACCTCGAAGCCCGGCGTGACCTTCGACAGGTCGGCGAAGTCCTGGACGCCCATCGCCTCGAGCCGCTCGCCGCTGTAGGCGGTCAGCGAAAGCGGTACGTCAACGGCCGCCTGCTCCCGCTTCTGGGCGGTGACGACGATCTCCTCCACCTCGGCGGCGGCGTCCTGGGCCCGCGCGGGGCCGACGATCGCAAGCATGGCGGAAGCGCCCGCTGCGGCGAGCAGCAGGCCACGGTAGGTCAGTGTCATGTTCGTATCCCCTCGAACGTGAACGATGTTCACCTGTGGCTACCGGGCGGGGATGACAGTGGGAAGACGGCGGGGCGACGGGCGCGCGACGTCACTGCAGAGAATGGGGAGAAAAAGGGCGCCCCGGCCAGGAGGCGGCTGGCCGGGGCGGCAGGGAGCGGCCGGTGTTGGAGGACGCCGGCCGCGCGTCGCGCCGCACCTTCGGGGCGGGGGCGCGACGATTCGCGAATCAGAAGCCCGTATGGGCCGGGGCGGTCAGCACGATCGCGACGACCGCAGCGCAGACAGCGATGGCGACGAGCAGCGGCGTGAACTTCGTGGTCATGGTCGGATCCCGGAGGGCCGAAGACCCCGCCCCCTTCGGCAGTGATCTACCCTGGCGTGCGTCGCGCGCGCAGAGGCGCCGACGTTCGCCGAATTGCGTTGGCTTGCGCATCACGTTGCATCAGGATGCACTGATCGGTGCATATCGATGCAGGGGTCGGGGAGACATGACGCGCACGGGCGGCTTCGCGGGGCGGCTGGAGGTGGTCATGAAGGCGCTGTCGCTCAGCCGGGGACGGCTGGCGGCCGACCTCGGGGTCGACAAGTCCGTGGTCGCCCGCTGGGCCACGGGCGCGGTGACGCCGTCCGAGCACAACCTCGCCGCCCTGACCGCCCTCGTGGCCGGCCGACGTCCCGGCTTCTCGATGCTGGACTGGGACCGGTCGCCGGAAGCGCTGGTGGCCCTGTTCGGGGGCGACGCCCCCGCCGCGAACGGCGGTCCGGCCGACCCGCTCGGCTACCCGCCGGCCATGATCGAGCAGGCGCGGGCGGCGACCCAGCGGCGCGGCGCGGCCTACGAGGGCTTCTGGCGGACGACGCGGCCGTCGATGCTCATGAAGCACCGCTTCTTCCACGATCGCGGCATGATCCGGCGGGAGGCCAACGGCCTGCTGAGCATCCAGTTCGGCGGCGCGGGGCTGCTGTTCACGGGCTGGATGCTGCCGGCGGAGGGCCAGCTGTTCGTGACGGTGTACGACACCGTCGGCTTCACCCCCATCTTCCTGATCCTGAACGGCGTGCCGTTGCCCAAGGCCTCGATGCTCGACGGGCTGGTCATGGGCGCCGCCCTGAACGCCGCGCGCAGCCCCTCGGCCTATCCCATCATAATGGAGCGGACCGGCGATCTCTCCGGCGACCGCGACGCCGACGACGCCGCCTGCGCCGACCTCCTCGGCCAGGATCCGCTGGCGCCCGAAGGCTCGGTTCCGGACCATATCGAGCGCTACCTGATCCGCGACATCGGCCCCAGGGCGGAGGCGGCCGGCGGCGACCTGTTCCTGATGGCGCCGGTCGCCACCAGCCTGTCCCGCGGGGAGACCGCCGGCGGACGGCTGACGGGCTGAGCCCGCATCGGCTATGTCTGGCCGATGACCGCCGACATCATCCCCGACGACGAGGACGTCCTCGAGCCCGACCAGCCCGGCGTCCGGGTCATCGAGCTCACGCCCGCGGAGGCCGGCGGACGGCTCGACCGGACCCTCGCGGACCACCTGCCGGAACTGTCCCGGGCCCGGGTCCAGGCGCTGATGGCCGACGGGCTGATCCGCTTCGGGACCACGGTGGTCGCCGACGCCTCCTCGAAGGCGAAGGCCGGCGTCTATACGATCCTGATCCCGCCCCCGGCGCCGGCCGATCCGCAGCCCGAGGCGATCCCGCTGACGGTTCTCTATGAGGACCAGCACCTGATCGTCGTCGACAAGCCCGCCGGCATGGCCGCCCACCCGGGCCCGGGGACGGAGAGCGGCACCCTGGTCAACGCCCTGCTGCATCACTGCGGCGACAGCCTGTCGGGCATCGGCGGCGTGGCGCGCCCGGGGATCGTCCACCGCCTCGACAAGGACACCAGCGGCGTGATGGTCGCCGCCAAGACCGACGCGGCCCACCAGGGGCTGGCGGCGCTGTTCGCAGCGCACGACATCGAGCGCGTCTACATCGCCCTGACCCGCGGCGCGCCCAACCCGCCGAGCGGGACCGTGGAGACGCGGCTGGGGCGGTCGGCCGGCGACCGCAAGAAGATGGCGGTGCTGAAGTCGGGCGGCCGGGAAGCGGTCACCCACTACCGCGTCGAGCGGGCCTTCGGCCCCGCGGACCGGCCGCTGGCGGCGC
>CALKHU010000167.1 GCA_937991555.1 uncultured Caulobacter sp. | reverse complement strand
CCGCCCTGGGCAAGAAGGTCCAGCTGGTCGGCGACGACCTGTTCGTGACCAACCCCGAGCGCCTGTCGATGGGCATCGACAAGGGCCTCGCCAACTCGATCCTGGTCAAGGTCAACCAGATCGGCACCCTGTCGGAGACCCTCGACGCCGTCGATATGGCCCACCGGGCCGGCTACACCGCCGTGATGAGCCACCGCTCGGGCGAGACCGAGGACTCGACCATCGCCGACCTGGCCGTGGCCACCAACTGCGGTCAGATCAAGACCGGCTCGCTGGCCCGCTCGGACCGCACCGCCAAGTACAACCAGCTGCTGCGCATCGAGGAGCAGCTGGACGACATGGCCATCTATCTGGGCCGTCGGGCGCTGAAGCAGCGCTGATCGCGTCCTGCGTCATCCTCGCGACGAGCGCGAGGACCCGCAAACACGACAATCGGCGGGAACAGCGCGGACCACGCGGCGTCCTTGTCGTTTGGCGCGCCACGCATGGGCCCTCGCGACGAGCGCTAGGGTGACGGGGGATTTTGCTGATCGGGCAGGGACTTGCACCCACGGCTGCAGGCTTTCTCAACGCCCCCTTAACCATGCCGGTTGATCCTGGCGTCATCCACCGCCTCGAGTCGGCATGTTCCAGCGTCTTCGCCCAGCCCTGCCGACGATCGCCCTGTTGGGCCTGATCGTCTATTTCGTCTTCCACGGCCTGACCGGGGAGCGCGGGCTGCTGCTGTCGTCGCAGCGCGAGGCCATTTTGAACGCGCGTTCGAAGGAACTGGCCGATCTGCGCAAGCGCAGGGTGGACCTGGAAGCGCGGGCGCGGCTATTACGCGACAACAGCCTGTCCGCGGACCTCCTTGAGGAACGCGCGCGTTCTCTTCTAGGCTTCGCGGACCCGAAGGATTATGTGATCCGCGAAACCCCCTGAGCCGGGTCGAAGTTTTCGTCCCGCTCACCGAGAATGGGACGATCAGGCCGGTATGGGACGGTCCAGGGAGAAATCGATGCCGAGTGCGCCCAAGGCGAAGGCCGCGTCGGGGAAGAGAGGTGACACCGGTGTCACATCACCCTCGAAGCCGCAGCTGCTCAAGTTCTACCGGGACATGCTGCTCATTCGCCGCTTTGAGGAACGCGCCGGCCAGCTGTACGGCATGGGCCTGATCGGCGGCTTCTGCCATCTCTACATCGGCCAGGAAGCCATCGCCGTGGGCATGGAGTCCATCCGCCGCGATGGCGACCAGATCATCACCGGCTACCGCGACCACGGCCACATGCTGGCCGCCGGCATGAGCCCCGACGAGGTCATGGCCGAGCTGACCGGCCGCATCGGCGGTTCGTCCAAAGGCAAGGGCGGGTCGATGCACATGTTCTCGACCCAGGCCGGCTTCTACGGCGGCCACGGCATCGTCGGCGCGCAGGTGAGCCTCGGTACGGGCCTGGCGCTGGCCGACAAGTACCGCGGCAACGGCGCCGTCTCCTTCACCTACTTCGGCGACGGCGCGGCCAACCAGGGCCAGGTCTACGAGAGCTTCAACATGGCCGAGCTCTGGGGCCTGCCGGTCGTCTATGTGATCGAGAACAACCAGTACGCCATGGGCACCTCGATCGAGCGCGCCTCCGCCGAGACCCGACTGCACAAGCGCGGCGTCTCGTTCAACATCCCGGGCGAGGAGGTCGACGGCATGGACGTCGAGGCCGTCGCCGAGGCCGGCGCCCGCGCCGCCGAGCATGCCCGCAGCGGCAAGGGCCCCTACATCCTCGAGATGAAGACCTATCGCTACCGCGGCCACTCGATGAGCGATCCGGCCAAGTACCGCACCAAGGAGGAGGTCGACGAGGTCAAGAAGACCCGCGATCCCATCGAACACCTGAAGGAGAAGCTGGCCGCGGCGAAGGTCACTGACGACGAGCTGAAAGCGATCGACGCCGAGGTTAAGGCCATCGTCGCCCAGGCCGCCGAGTTCGCGCGCACCAGCCCCGAGCCGGACCCGTCCGAGCTGTACACTGACGTCTATCTGGAGGCCGCGCAGTGATGGCGGCAGTCTTTGCTATGGCGCTTCTGGCGGTCGAGCCTGATGAGCCCAGCGTTGAGGCCAAGGCAGCCGACAGCGCCCTGGCCGCCTGCGCGCCGAAGACGATGGACGAGGCGTTTGTGTGCCTGGATACGCGCTGGTTCCCGGCCTACAGGGACGCGTTCCTGGCGCAGCCGTATGAAGACCTGATCGAGTATCACTTCGGGCTGGGCACGTGGATGCGGAACAACTGGGGACTCTGGTCCGGCGGTTCGCTTCGCAATGACATGGAAGCGCGCGGGATTCGCCACCCCGACGACATGTCTCAAGAGATCATCGAGTCGTACTGGCTTGAGAAACATGGCTGCAAGGACGCCCCCGCGCAGAAGGCGGCCTACCGGGCCGCCTACCGCGAGGCGCTTGAGAAGCTGCCCCCAGCGAAGCGAAAGGCCGTTGGTCCTGTTCCGCCCTTCGATCTCCCGTATCCGCACCTTGATTGCACCAAGCCTGCCGAGGGCGCCGTTCAATGACTGAGATTTTGATGCCCGCGCTGTCTCCGACGATGGAGGAGGGCACCCTCGCCAAGTGGCACGTCAAGGAAGGCGACGAGGTCAAGGCCGGCGACGTGATCGCCGAGATCGAGACCGACAAGGCCACCATGGAGGTCGAGGCCGTCGACGAGGGCGTGGTCAGCGCCATCCTGGTCGCGGCCGGAACCGAAGGCGTGAAGGTCAACACCCCGATCGCCCGGCTGGGCGTTGCGTCCTTCGACACGCAGCCTTCGGCTGCTGCTCAGGATGACGTCGGCAGCAAATCTTCACGTCAGCCTGAGCAGGGCGCGCAAGCGCCCGTGTCGAAGGCCGCAGGACAGTCGTCCGGCGATCCAGAGAAGCAGGCGCCCGAAACCGCTGTCCGTCAGCCGGAGGGCGAAGGCCCGGCGCCCGTGACGCCGAAGGCCGAACTGAAGGATCCGGAGATCCCCGCGGGCGCGAAGATGTTGAAGATCACCGTCCGCGACGCGCTGCGCGACGCCATGGCCGAGGAGATGCGCCGCGACGGCGATGTCTTCCTGATGGGTGAGGAAGTCGCCCAGTACCAGGGCGCCTACAAGGTGAGCCGCGAACTGCTGCAGGAGTTCGGCGACCGGCGCGTCATCGACACCCCGATCACCGAGCATGGCTTCGCCGGCCTCGGGGTGGGCGCGGCGATGGCCGGCCTCAAGCCGATCGTCGAGTTCATGACGTGGAACTTCGCCATGCAGGCCATCGACCAGATCATCAACTCGGCCGCCAAGACGCTCTACATGTCCGGCGGCCAGATCCGGTCGTCGATCGTGTTCCGCGGCCCCAACGGCGCGGCCGCCCGCGTGGGCGCCCAGCACAGCCAGGACTACAGCGCCTGGTACGCCCAGATCCCGGGGCTGAAGGTGATCGCGCCCTACGACGCCGCCGACGCCAAGGGCCTGCTCAAGGCCGCCATCCGCGACCCGAATCCCGTGGTCTTCCTCGAGCACGAGATGATGTACGGCGTCGAGTTCGAGATCCCGGAAGTCGAGGACTGGGTCGTGCCGATCGGCAAGGCCAGGGTCCGCCGCGAGGGGGCGCACGTCACCCTGACCGCCCACAGCCGCATGGTCGGCCTGGCGCTCAAGGCGGCCGAGGAACTGGCGGCCGAGGGCATCGAGGCCGAGGTCATCGACCTGCGCACCCTGCGCCCGCTCGACCACGACACCATCCTGGAGAGCGTGCGCAAGACCAACCGCCTGGTCAGCTGCGAGGAAGGCTGGGGCCCGATGGGCGTCGGCGCCGAGATCGTCGCGCGCGTCGTCGAGCACGCCTTCGACTACCTGGACGCCCCGCCGCTGCGCGTGCACCAGGAAGACGTCCCGCTGCCCTACGCCGCCAACCTCGAAGCCCTGTCGCTGCCGTCGGTCGAGAAGATCGTCAAGGCGGCCAAGGCGGTCTGCTACCGGTGATGCGGGCGCTCCTCCGCCATTTCCTTCAACCGTCATCCTCGCGCTTGTCGCGAGGACCCATCAACACGGCGGTCTGCTCGTGGGCATGGGTGGTCGGAACAGGTCCGACCATGACGGAGGTGTGGGGATGCGCGAGATGAGCGACGCTCTCACATGGCGTTCCGGCGGCTGCCACTGCGGGGCCGTGCGGTTCGAGGCGGCCCTTCCTGCCGTGGTCGAGGCCCAGACCTGCAACTGCTCGATGTGCGAGAAGGTGGGGTTCG
>CALKHU010000166.1 GCA_937991555.1 uncultured Caulobacter sp. | reverse complement strand
GAGACGCTCGAGAAGCTGTCGGCCAATCTCGCCCGCGCCGCGGTCACCGCGCAGGGCGCCATCGCCGAGGCCGCGCTGCGCCAGGCCGACAGTCCGGCCGCTCTCAGCCCCGACCCGTTCCACGTCGCGCCGGCCCTGACCGACGTCATGAGCCGCCTCGCCGCACAGCCCGACCGGCTGCTGCGCGCCCAGGCCGACCTGTTCAGCCGCTATCTTGACCTCTGGCAGACCACCGCCCGCCGCATGGCCGGCGAGGCCGTGGATCCGGTCGTCGAACCGGCCAAGGGCGACAAGCGCTTCAACGACCCCGACTGGGGCGCCCACCCGATGTACGACGTGATGAAGCAGTCGTACCTGCTGACCAGCAACTGGCTGAACAGCCTTGTGGCCGACGTCGAGGGCGTCGACCCGCTGGAGAAGCGGCGTGTCGAGTTCTTCATGAAGATGCTCACCGACGCGATCTCGCCGTCGAACTTCCTGATGTCGAATCCGGCCGCCCTGCGCGAAGCGATGAGCTCGCACGGCGAGAGCCTGGTCCGCGGGATGGAGAACTTCGCCGCCGATCTCACGCGCGGCGGCGGCCAGCTGGCCATCAGCCAGACCGACATGGAGCAGTTCAGGGTCGGCGAGAACGTCGCCACCGCGCCGGGCAAGGTCGTCTACCAGAACGACATCCTGCAGCTGCTGCAGTACGAGCCCACGACCGAACAGGTGCACGAGATCCCGCTGCTGCTGTTCACGCCGTGGATCAACAAGTTCTACATCATCGACCTGCGGCCGGATAACAGCCTGGTCCGCTGGCTGACGAGCCAGGGGATCACCGTCTTCGTCACCAGCTGGGTGAACCCCGACGAGACGCTCGCCGAGAAGACCTTCGAGAGCTACCTCAAGGAGGGCATCTACGACGCCACCGCCCAGGTGATGAAGCAGTGCGGCGTCGACCGGGTGAACACGGTCGGTTACTGCATCGGCGGCACCCTGCTCTCCTGCGCCCTCGCCCACATGGCGGCGAAGGGCGACGACCGCATCAACTCGGCGACCTTCTTCGCGGCCCAGCAGGACTTCGAAGAAGCGGGCGACCTGAAGCTGTTCGTCGACGACGCCTGGCTTTCGGAGATCGAGGCCCGCATGGACCAGGCCGGCGGCTTCCTGCCCGGCAAGTCGATGGCCGACACCTTCAACTCGCTGCGCGGCAACGACCTGATCTGGTCGTTCTTCGTGAACAACTACCTGATGGGCAAGGAGCCCAAGCCCTTCGACCTGCTGTTCTGGAACAGCGACCAGACGCGGATGCCCAAGGCGCTGCACCTGTTCTACCTGCGCAACTTCTACAAGGACAATGCACTGGCGAAGGGGAACCTGGTGCTCGACGGCGTGACGCTCGACCTCAGGACGGTGAAGACGCCGATCTACGTCCAGTCGTCTCGCGACGACCATATCGCGCCGTTCCGGAGCATCTATCGCGGCGCGAAGCTGTTCGGCGGACCGGTGACCTTCACCATGGCCGGCAGCGGCCACATCGCCGGGGTGATCAACCATCCGGACGCGAGGAAGTACCAGCACTGGACCAATCCCGAGCTGCCCGCGACGGTGGACGAATGGCGCGCCGGCGCCGTCGAGCACCCGGGCAGCTGGTGGCCGCACTGGGGCGAATGGCTGAAGGAACGCTCCGGCTCGATGGTCCCGGCGCGCGACCCCAGCAAGGGCCCGCTCGGCAGGCCGCTGGAGGACGCGCCGGGGAGCTTCGTGAAGGTGCGGAGTTGAGGTCTGTCCGGATTAGGTTCGCTACGGCCCTCTTGATCCTGAGCGGCTGCTCGGAGCCTGCGGCCGCTCCTCCGTCAGCCACGTCTCGACCAAATGGTGTGATCTTGGAAGAGAAGGCCTTCACGTGGGCTTTCGATGATCCCCAAGGCTTCGGCCGACCGTACTGGGTTCCATCAGCTGGAACAATCGCAGCAGCTGAAGCACAACTATCGTCCCATGTCCAAGCGCTACCAGCGGAAGGCAATGAACGGCTCAAGAGCAGCCTCTCATCGTACGGGCGGCAATATGTCGGGGTCACCAAGAGCGGGGTTCGCGTTCTGGTGATCAACGGCTTCTGCGGCGGCTTGGACTTCCCTCGCGCACGTACAGAATTTGTCATGGTAGCAGATGGTGGGTCATGCTTTTTCCAAGCCTACTATGATGCTGACGCGGCCAAACTGATGTACGTGGACGTCAACGGGGTCGCATGACGCGTGGAACACACCGAGCGGGTCGTCGCGAGCGCCCTCGAGAGCGTCCGGCTGGGCGGCGTCGCTGACGACCTCTATCGCAAGCTTGGCTGGACCGAGGTCGGCAGGATCCCCGACTTCGCGCTCAAGAGCGGCGAAGGGTCCGCGGCGACCGTAGTGTTCTGGAGGCGGATCGTAGGGCCCTGCGTGGGTCGACACGCGCCTTCGGCGCTGCTCACCATGACGTGGGTGGATAGCCTTCTGACTACGTCATCCTGAGCAGCCGCCCACGGGTCGCGCGGAGCGCGCGCCCGAGGATGAACTCCGCGGCGTGTCGAAGGACGCAACATGCGAGACTCCCGGGACATATACTCCGGAGACAAAGCGGGACATTGCGGGACAACCGGCCCCTTCCGGGCCCGACCGCCGCGCCGATCAATCCACCCTGGTCCAGGCGCCGCTAGACTCGGCGGATGCCGGCCCTGGAAGCGCTTTGCCACCGTCGTCCGCCCCTTGCTCCGCAAGCCGAGAACCGTTCACCAGGCCATCCGCTCCACCGGCGCGCGGACGGCGTTCCAGCGCCGTCTGTCCACCCATCCGCGCGACTGGGGCCCGCCACGAACCGTGAATGGAGACTCCCTGCCGCGCTTTATCCCTCGCGTCAGGATCGGCCGTCACTTCAGCGACAGCTGAAGTTTCGGCCGTTCCCAGGTAATCCCCTCGCCCGGCGGGCTGACGCCGATGTCGATCGCGCCCATGCGGCGGTAGAAGCCGGCGGCCTCGGGGTTGGAGCTGATCACCACCCGCGCGGCGCCCTGCGCCCTCGCCTGCCCGGCCATATGCTCGAACAGGCGGCGGCCGAGACCTGTCCCCTGGGCGTCGTTGGCGGTGAAGAACAGGTCGAGCTCCTGGTCCGTCTCATGCGGGATCAGGGCGTAGAAGCCGCGGACCGCGCCGGCCTCCTCCGCGATCCAGACCTCATGATCGGCGTCGGGCACGGACCAGCCGGCGGCGAAGGCGACGATCATCGCCCGCGCCTCGGCGCGCACGTAGCCGTTGCTGGTCGCCATCAGCGTCCGCAGCGCCGCCGTGTCGGCGGGGAGCGCCCGCCGGACGATCACAGGCCGGCGGTCTCGGGCAGGCCGAGCATCAGGTTCATGTTCTGGACCGCGGCGCCCGACGCGCCCTTGCCCAGGTTGTCGAGCAGGGCGACCAGCCGCGCCTGGCGGCCGGTGTCCGAGCCGAACACGAACAGCTTCATCCGGTTGGTCCCGTTCAGGCCTTCCGGATCGAGGGTCTTCACCCCGGCCGCCTCGTCCAGCGACACCACCTCGACGAAGGGCTCGCCACGGTAGGCCTCATGAAGCACCGCGTGAACGTCCTGAAGCGACGGCCCCGAACCGATCAGGCCGAGATGCAGCGGAACCTCGACGATCATGCCCTGGCGATACCGGCCGACCGCCGGCGCGAAGATGGGCCGGGTCAGCAGGCCGGCATGCGCCTGCAGCTCCGGCACGTGCTTGTGCTCCAGGCCCATGGCGTAGATGCGGTAGGCCGCGCGGGTGAAGGACGGGCTGCTCTCGTCCTCGAACTCGGCGATCATCGGGTTGCCGCCGCCGGAATAGCCGCTGACGGCGTTGACGCTGACCGGCCAGTCCTGTGGCAGGAGGCCCGCGGCGACCAGCGGCCGGACCAGGGCGATGGCGCCGGTCGGATAGCACCCCGGGTTCGAGACACGGGTCGAGCCCGCGACCCGGGCCCGCTGGTCCCGGCTCATCTCCGGGAAGCCGTAGACCCAGCCCGGCGCCGTGCGGTGGGCGGTCGAGGCGTCGATGATCCGGGCCGAGGGATTTGTGACCAGGGCCACCGCCTCCTTCGCCGCCTCGTCCGGCAGGCACAGGATCGACACGTCGGCGGCGTTCAGGAGTTCGGCCCGCGCGTCGGCGTCCTTGCGCTTCGCGGGGTCGATCGACAGCAGCTCGATGTCCGTGCGTCCGGCCAGGCGCTCGCGGATCTGCAGCCCCGTGGTGCCGGCTTCGCCGTCGATAAAGACCTTGGGAGTGCTCATGGCTATGTCCCTTCCTCACTGCGTCCTTCGACACGGCCCTGCGGGCCTGCTCAGGATGACTCGGATTGTACGCCTTCTGACTCAGTCATCCCGAGCAGCCACGAAGTGGCGTGTCGAAGGACGCACGCAAAGAAAAAGGGCGCTCCGGTTGCCCGAAGCGCCCTTCTCGCAAAACAGGTCTGCGAGCGACTAGCGCTTCGAGAACTGGAAGCTGCGGCGGGCCTTGGCCTTGCCGTACTTCTTGCGCTCGACGACGCGGCTGTCGCGGGTCAGGAAACCGTGCGGCTTCAGGACCGGGCGCAGGCCGGGCTCGTAGTAGGTCAGGGCCTTGGAGATGCCGTGACGCACGGCGCCGGCCTGGCCCGACAGGCCCGAGCCTTCGACCGAGACGATGACGTCGAACTGGCCTTCGCGGTCGGTGACCTGGAAGGGCTGGGCGATCATCATGCGCAGCACGGGACGGGCGAAGTAGACCGACTGGTCACGACCGTTGATCGTGATCTGGCCCTTGCCCGGCTTGATCCAGACGCGGGCGACGGCGTTCTTGCGCTTGCCGGTGGCGTAGGCGCGACCGAACTTGTCGAGCTTCGGCTCGGCCGGCGCGACTTCGGGGTTCGACGAGAGGCCTTGCAGAGCCTCGAAACCTTGGGCTTCGGCCATGGCTTATTGGCTCCGGATGTTCTTGGCGTTGCGGCCCGAGAAGTCGACGACTTCCGGGTTCTGCGCCTGATGGGTGTGCTCGGCGCCGTTGAAGATGCGCAGGTGCGTCATCTGCTTGCGGGCCAGCGGGCTTTCCTTCGGCAGCATGCGCTCGACGGCCTTCTCGAGCACGCGCTCGGGGAAGCGACCGGCCAGCTGCTTTCCGGCGGTGATCTCCTTCACGCCGCCCGGGTGGCCGGTGTGGCGGTAGTAGACCTTCTGGTCGAGCTTGCGGCCCGTGAACTTCACCTTGTCGGCGTTGATAACGACGACGTAGTCGCCGCAGTCGACGTGCGGGGTGTAGTCGGGACGGTGCTTGCCGCGAAGACGCATGGCGATGAAGGACGCGAGACGGCCGACGACGGCGTCCTGGGCGTCGATCACGATCCACTTCTTCTCGACCTCGGCGGGCTTCAGCGAAGCCGTGGTCTTCATCATGGGTGTAATCCGTATGCAGGCGGGAACGGCTGCTCCCGACGTGAGGGCGCGGCAATACCCGCGCGCCGGCGCCCTGTCAACGGTGTGCGTGTCGATATTCCGCGCAAGCCGTTATGTCGCAAGGGTTTGCGAGATACGGTATCATGATACCTAATTCCGGAGCGATCCCTGTCTTGAGACCGTCGCACATTGCCTCTACGCCGCGCGGACAAAGTCCGGAGTCTCCCCATGTCGCTGTCCCGTCGCGGTTTCCTCGGCGCCTCCGCCGCCGCCCTCGCCTTCGCAGGCGTCGCCCGGGCGAGCGAGGACGAGGCCACCTATCTCAACGAGGTCGAGGGCTACGGCGATCTGAGGGAAGACCCCTTCGGCGTCTTCGATCTGCCCGAAGGGTTCTCCTACAGGGTCGTCTCCCAGGCCGGCGACATGATGGATGACGGCCTCGCCGTTCCCTACAAGTTCGACGGCATGGGCTGCTTCCCGGCCGGCGGCGTTCTCGGGCTGGGCGACGACAGGGTGATCCTGGTCCGCAACCATGAGCTCAAGCCGGGCGACCGGAACCATGGGCCCGCCGGCGTGCGCGGCCGCTTCGCCGCGAAGCTCGATCGCGACAAGGCCTATGACCTCGACGCCGATGGCCGCGTCCTGCCGGGCGGCACGACGACGCTGGTCTACAACATCCGGACGCAGAAGCTCGAGCGCGAGCACCTGAGCCTTGCCGGCACAGCGGTCAACTGCGCGGGCGGCGTGACGCCCTGGGGGAGCTGGCTGACCTGCGAGGAGACCACCAGCCGGGCCGGCAAGGGCCAGGGCAAGGACCACGGCTGGATCTTCGAGGTGCCGTCCCGCGCCAGGGGCCTGGTCGATCCGGTCCCCCTGAAGGCGATGGGCCGCTTCAAGCACGAGGCGGCCTGCGTCGATCCGCGCACCGGCATCGTCTACCTCACCGAGGACACGCCCGACTCCCTGCTCTACCGGTTCCTGCCCGACGCGCCGGGAGAGCTGGCCAAGGGCGGCAGGCTGCAGGCGCTCGGCTTCGTCGACACGCCGGCCGGCTGCGACACGCGCAACTGGAAGGGCGCCGTCGGCATGACCCAGGGCGAATGGCGCACGGCGCGCTGGGTCGACCTGGACAACCCCGAAAGCCCGGACGACGACCTGCGCCTGCGCGGCGCCGCCGCGGGCGCGAGCCTCTTCGCGCGCGGGGAAGGCATCTTCTGGGGCCGGGGCGAACTCTACTTCACCTGCACCTCCGGCGGGGCGGCGGGGGCCGGCCAGATCATGCGCTACGTTCCGGGCGCGCGCGAAGGCCAGTCCGACGAGAAGGACACGCCCGGCAAGGCGCAGCTGTTCGTGGAGTCCAGGGACGCGCGCGTCCTCGACTACGCCGACAATATCGCCATCGCCCCGTGGGGCCACCTGATCGTCTGCGAGGACCGATACTCCGACACCAAGCGTAACCACCTCAAGGGGGTCACCCCGGAGGGCAAGACCTACACGATCGGCCGCAACATGTTCCGGGAGAACGCCGAGCTGGCCGGCGTCTGCTTCTCGCCGGACGGCTCGACGCTGTTCGTGAACATCTACTGGCCGGGCGTGACGCTCGCGATCACCGGACCGTGGCGAAGCTTCCGCGGCTAGATGCGCCGCACGCGCCAGGCGAAGGCGGTGGCCACGGCGAGCACGCCGACGGCGCCCGCCTGGTGCAGGATGCCCAGCCAGACCGGCACGCCGGCCATCAGCGCGGCGATGCCGAGCACCGCCTGCATCAGCGCGACGGCGACGGCGGCCAGGGCGAGGCGCTTGGCCTCCACCGGCAGGAACCGGTGCCGCCAGGCGGTCCAGCCCAGCGCCAGCGCGCCCGCGAACAGAAGGTAGGCGCCGATGCGGTGGTGCAACTGGACCGAGGCCTGGTTGTGGGCGATCGTCGCCCACAGGCTGTCGCCGGCGTAGTCGCGGGGGAAGAGCGCCCCGTTCATCAGCGGCCAGTCGTTGTAGATGAAGCCGGCGTCCGCCCCCGCCACCAGGGCGCCGAGCAGGCTCTGCAGCATCACCGCGCCGAGGAAGATCAGGGCGACGGCCCGCCAGCGCGTCGGGTTCTCCTGGCGCGGCGCGCCGTGCCAGGCGTCAAGCGCCGTCCAGAACAACAGCACGAACAGGGTCAGGGCCAGGCCGAGGTGGACCGCCAGCCGCTCGGGCGCGACGCTGACCCGGTCGGCCAGGCCGCTGGAGACCATCCACCAGCCGATCGCGCCCTGCAGTCCGCCGAGCGCGAACATCCCGCCGCACCGCCAGATCAGCCGCCGCGGGATTTCCCGACGGATCAGGAAAACAGCGAACGGGACCGCGAAGGCGAGGCCCACGATGCGCCCGAGCAGCCGGTGCCCCCACTCCCACCAGTAGATGACCTTGAACTCCGCCAGGCTCATGCCCCGGTTCACCTGCACGTACTGCGGTATCTCCCGGTACTTGGCGAACTCCCCCTGCCAGGCCTGGTCCGACATCGGCGGCAGCGCGCCGGTCACAGGCCGCCATTCGGTGATCGACAGGCCGGAGCCGGTCAGGCGGGTCGCGCCGCCGACGACGACCATCGCCAGCACCAGGGCGGCCACGGCGAACAGCCAGACGGCGACGGGAGCGGAACGGTCGGAACGCAGGAACGAAGTCATCGCCGCCTCTGTTGGGCCCCTCCAAGGGCGAAAATCCGGCGCGGCCTTCCTAGAGCATGCCCGAGGGAGATGGAACATCTGTCTCCGATCAGCATGCTCCAGCCTCCCCGTTTGGCGCCCGTCAGGCCCAGGGCCGTGACGTCGCCGAAAACCGCTGTCATGCTTGGCCGATGCCGTCGCAGAGCCTGTTCGTCATCACCGTCGTCGGCCTGCTGGCCGGTCTCGCCGCCCGATGGATCGTCGGGCGACGCGGCTCGACCTTCGGCGGGCTGCTGCTCGGGCTCGCCGGGTCCGGCGCGGGCGCGGCGGCCGGCGTCCTGGCCGGCCTGCCGGTGGACAGGCTGCTGCCCTTCGCCGGGGCCGCGGTGTGCGGATCGACCGCCCTCCTCGCCCTGGCCGCCCTCGCCTCGCCGCGCCGTCGCCGGGAACCCCGCCCGCCAGCCTGAGTTACCTCGCCAAGGGACAACAGAGGTTTCAGGAGCATCGACATGGAAGGCGTGAACTGGCTGGTCGCCATCATCATCGGGATTCTCGCCGGCTGGATCGCCGAGCGGATCATGAACCGGGACCACGGCATCGTGGTGAACCTGATCGTCGGCCTGGTCGGCGCGCTGATCGGCAACCTGCTCGCCGGGCTGCTCGGCATCGCCTATAGCGGCTTCATCGCCAGCCTGGTCGCATCCGTGATCGGCGCCGTGCTGCTGCTCTTCCTGCTCGGCCTCTTCAAACGCCGGCGCGCCTGATCTAAGGCTCCGGCGGCCCACCCCGCCGCCGGAGACCGCCGATGAATCCCCGCCTGAAGACGCTGATCGGATCGATCGCGATCCTCGTCTTCCTGTTCTTCTACGTCGTGGCGGTGCTGGCGATCGGCGATCACGTGCCGGAGCACTGGGCCGCCCAGCTGGCCTTCTTCGGCGTCGCCGGCGTCGCCTGGGGCCTGCCGCTGATCCCGCTGCTGAAGTGGATGAACCGTTAGGGAAACGATGGTCGGAGCGGCGGGATTCGAACCCACGACCCCTTGACCCCCAGTCAAGTGCGCTACCAGGCTGCGCTACGCTCCGACACCGTTTACGACGCGCCGCGAAGCGGCCCGTCGATGGGGAGCGCCCTTATAGGCGCCGCCTCGGAGGCGGGCAATGGGCAATCTCAGCGTCGTCAGCCGCGCCTGAGCAGTGCGTCGAGGCGGGCCTTGATGTCGGTCAGCTCGCCGAGGGTCGAGGTCAGGCGCTCGCGGGCCGCGCCGCCGGGGGCCGTCACGTCGGGCGCGGCGGCGTAGAGCTCTTCGCCGGCCGCCGGGGTCGGGATCTCGCCCCCTTCGCCGACCGAGGCCAGGCGGCGGACGCCGTGCTCCTTGTGGAGCTTCTGCACGCCCTTGATCGTGTAGCCTTCGTCGTGCAGCAGCGCGCGCACGCCGCGCAGCACGGCGATATCCTGCGGACGGTAGAAGCGGCGGCCGCCGGCGCGCTTCATCGGACGGATGAAGGAGAACTTCGTCTCCCAGAAGCGAAGCACATGCTGCGGCACGCCAAGCTCGTCGGCGGCTTCGGAGATGGTGCGGAAGGCGTTGGGGCCCTTCGCCACGGCCCGGCCTAGTCGCTGAGCGCGCGGTCGATGCGCGCCTTCATGACCTGCGAGGCGCGGAAACCGATCACGCGGCGCGGTTCGATCTCGGCGGGCTCGCCGGTCTTGGGGTTGCGGCCCATGCGGGCGCGCTTGGCGCGAACCTGGAACACGCCGAAGCCGGAGAGCTTGACGGTTTCGCCGTTCTCGAGCGCCTCGGCGACGAGGTCCAGGGTGCGCTCGACGAGGCCGCCGCAGTCCTGCCGCGTCAGCCCGACTTCCTCGTGCACCGCTTCGGTGAGGTCCGCCCGCGTCAGCGTCGCGCCCTTCATGCCCCCGGTCTCCAACTCTACCCCATGGTCGACGAAGGGTGCATGGCGCGATTGCCACGTCAAGTCAAAGGGTTCCCGCGAGGACCGGAGGGCCGGCCTAAAGCCGCAAGACGCATGCCCCCCAGGTCAGGCCGCCGCCCATCGCCTCCAGGAGGAGCAGGTCGCCCGGCTTGATGCGCCCGTCGGCGACGCCTTCCGCCCAGGCGAGCGGGATCGAGGCGGCGGAGGTGTTGGCGTGCTCGGCCACCGTCTGGATGACCTTGTGCTCGTCGATCCCGAGCCGGTTGGCGACGCCGGCGAGGATGCGCTGGTTGGCCTGGTGCGGGATGAACCAGTCGACGTCCTTCACTTCGACGCCCGCTGCCGCGGCGGCCGCGATCACGGCCTCGGAGATATTGATCACCGCGTGCTTGAAGACCTGGTTGCCCTGCATGCGCAGCTTGCCGACCGTGCCGGTCGTCGAGGGGCCGCCGTCGACATAGAGCAGGTCCTGCTTGGTCCCGTCGCAGCGCAGGGCGAAGCCGAGCAGGCCGCGATCGTCGACCGTCCCCTCGCCTTCCCGGGGCTCCAGCACCACGGCGCCGGCGCCGTCGCCGAACAGCACGCAGGTGCCGCGGTCGGACCAGTCCATCAGGCGGGTCATGGTCTCCGCCCCGATGACCAGCGCGCACTTCGAATGGCCGCGCGCGACGAAGCCGTCGGCCACGCTGAGCGCGTAGACGAAGCCCGAGCAGACGGCCTGGACGTCGAAGGCGACGCCGACCGGGCAGCCCAGCTTGCGCTGGACGATGGCGGCGGTGGCCGGGAAGGTCAGGTCGGCGGTCGTCGTGGCGACAATGATCATGTCGACGTCGGCGGCGGTGCGCCCGGCGGCGGCCAGCGCCTTCTTCGCCGCCTCGACGGCGAGATCCGACACGGCCTGGTCGTCGGACGCGCGGTGGCGACGGCGGATGCCCGTCCGCTCGCGCACCCACTCGTCGGAGGTGTCGACGATGCGGGACAGGTCGTCGTTGGTCACCACGTCTTCCGGCAGATAGCCGCCGACGCCGGTCACGACGCTACGCAGAACGCTCACTCGCTCGCTCCTTGCGCCGGCGCTTCCGCCGGCCTGGACAGGCTGGCCGTCAGCCGCTTCATGTTGCGGTCGATCTCGGCCGAAAAGTCGCTGCGCGCCAGGTCGACGGCGACCCGGATGGCGGCGGCGAAGCCCCTGGCGTCAGCGCCGCCGTGGCTTTTCACAACGATGCCGTTCAGGCCCAGCAGCGGCCCCCCGTTCACCGCGCCGGGATCCATGCGGCGGCGCATCTTGCCCAGCGCCCCGGCGGCGAACAGGGCCCCGAGCATCGACAGCGGACTGGACTTGAAGGTGTTGCGCAGCTCGCCGGCGAAGAATCGGGCGAGGCCCTCGGCCGTTTTCAGGGCGATATTGCCGGTGAAGCCGTCGGTGACGATGACGTCGACGGTGCCCTTGGCGATGTCGTTGCCCTCGACGAACCCGTGATAGTCGAGGTCGAGGCTGGTCTGGCGCAGCAGGGCGTGGGCCTCGCGGACCTCTTCATGGCCCTTCTGGTCTTCCGACCCGACGTTGAGCAGGCCGACCGTCGGGCGGTCCGAGCCGTGGACCGCGTGGTGGAAGGCCGCGCCCATGATGGCGAACTCGACCAGTTGCTCGGCGTCGCTCTCGACATTGGCGCCGACGTCGAGCACGGCGGTGATGCCCCGGCTCGTCGGCCAGCTGGCGACGATGGCCGGACGGCTGATGTGGTCCGCCATCCGCAGCACCAGCATGGAGATGGCCATCAGGGCGCCGGTGTTGCCGGCCGAGACCGCGGCGGCGGCGGAACCGTCCTTCACCGATTCGGCGGCGTTCCAGACGCTGGAGCCCTTGCCGCGGCGCATGGCCTGGGCGGGCTTCTCGTCCATCGAGATGGCCTTGTCGGTATGCCGGATCGTGCTGACCGCCTTCGCGGCCGGGCAGCGGGCGAGCTCGGCTTCGATCTTCGCTTCGTCGCCATGGAGCAGGAAGGACACCCCGGGCATGGCCCTGGCGGCCAGATCCACGGCCGGAACCGTCACGGAAGGCCCGTGGTCGCCGCCCATGGCGTCGATCGAGATGACGAGAGGTTGGGACAAGGCCGGTCGCGATTCCGTCACGGACGCGCCCCGAGGGCGCAGCGGGCGGAACTTACCCCCGCCCGGCGACGATGCAAGCCCGCCCTCCGGACGGCGCTATTCCGGGGCATCGTCTTTCTTCAGGGCGCGGAGAACGGCGAAGGGCGACGCCGGTTCGGTCGACTCGGGGGGCTCGAAGGCGGCGCCGGGCTTGCGCGGGAACGGATCGAGCTCGAGCGACAGGTGCTCGACCACATAGCCGCCGAGGTCGATGAGGTCCCCCTCGATCACATCGGGCGGATCGTCGGCGTCCGGGTCGAGATCGATCTCCTCACCGTCGTCTTCCTGCGGAGCGTTGGGGCTGCCTTCCGGGAGGACGCGCAGCGCGATGTCGCCCTCGATCGTCTGGTCCAGCGGCTCGGCGGTCAGGCTGCAGAGCTGGGTCAGGCCGGCGCGGAAGCGGCCTTCGATCTCGGCTCCGTCCAGCCAGGGCCGGACCACGAGGTCGGCGCTCAGGGAGTCGACCTTCTCGACATCCAGATGGCGGGCGACGGCGCGGAGGGCGGCCTCGTCGGCCTCAAGCCGCCGGCGGACCGGACCCCGCGCGAGATCGACGAATCGCAGCGTCTGGCTCCAGGGCGAGGGGCCGATCATCCGTAGGTCTCCCAGATCACTTCACCGGCGCAGAGACTCGCCAGCGACTGGCCGGCCAGCGCGTGCCGGGTGCGCAGCACATAGTCGGCCAGGCCGGCGCGGTCGCCCTCGCCGCCCTCGAGCACCGTCCGCCCGATGACATCCTCGAGCGGCGCTGCGTCCGGCAGGGCCTCGAACGCGTCGCTGTAGGCCTTCAGCCGGCCGTAGAACGCCTGGCCGAGCGCCTTCATCCGTTTGGCCAGCGCGACGTCGCCGACGCCGAGCTCGCGGAAGGCGTCGTCGAGGCCCCGCACATAGCGCTCCGACAGCGCCTGGCTGGTCTCGTCCGCCTGCTCGCCGTGGCCGCGCAGTCGGTCCATCAGCAGGACCACATGCAGCGTGTAGAGCTCGAAACGCCCCTCCCGGCTGTCGGGCGCGCCGCCCCGCAGGTAGAAGGCGGGCTGGCGGGCCTGGGCCGCGGCGGCGCCGTAGAGCGCCTCGCCGGCCAGTTTCGCGGGTCTGGGCTTGAAGATGCGCTGGAACATCGCGGGGGTATCGCCTCGATTTCGCCGCCGGACAGGCCTAAAGCGAGGCATTGAACTAAGCGCCCGCGGGCGATAGGTCAAAGCACTGCGCTTCCACAGGCGCATCCGGGAGCCGAGATGTTTCGCAAAGTCGTTCTTGCCACCGCCGCCGCGACGGCCCTTCTGGCGACCGGCGCCTGCACGCCGATCACGACCTATTCCGGCTTTCAGGCCATCGAGGTCAACCCGGCCGACGTGAAGCCGGGCGAGGACACCAAGTCCACGGTGATGGGCAAGCTGGGCTCGCCCTCGGTGCAGTCGACCTTCGACCCCAACATCTGGTTCTACATGAGCCAGGTCACCGACCGCGTCGCCTTCTACCAGCCGCGCGTGGCCAAGCGCGACATCGTCGCCATCGCCTTCGACCCCGCCACCGAGCAGGTGCAGTCGGTCAGCCAGTACACCCTCAAGGACGGCAAGGTGTTCGCCTACAACGAGCGCGAAACCCCGACCCGCGGCCGCGAGATGACCATCCTCGAGCAGCTGCTGGGCAACGTCGGCCGCGGCGGCATGCTGCCGCGCGACGAGGAAGAGCGCGTCCCCGGCAGCCGCCCCGGCGACCGGTAGGTCCAGCCAACCGACGCAAGTCGCAAAGGGCCGCTTCGCTATTCGGTGGAGCGGCCGTTTTGCTGTCTCCAGTGTCTCGCATTCGCCGCGAGCGCCGTCCGACGGCGGCTCCGCGACGGGCCCATGCGGGGACAGACGCGCCCTCGCGGCGCGCGAAGACGGCCCATGCGCCGCGCACGGCGCCATGCCGCGGCGCCCCTCAAAGCCTTCCTGGCCGAGGGTTCGCGGCGACAACGAAAACGGCATCGACGATGACATCCCGGCAGTATGAGCCTTGGCGCGAGCGCGGGGATAAACGGCCGGTCCGCGGGCGGCCCGCAGTGTCTTCGAATGGGGCCGAATGTCTCGCTTTGTCCCGGGACTATGTGTCCCGGGAGTCCCGCCTTTCGGCGCGTGGCGAAGGATCCGGTTTCGGCCGGCCAGGCGGACTGCTCCGCGGACGGCGATGGCGAGGACGCCCTTCGCTCAGCCCCTGGCCAGCGCGCTGGCCGCCTTGCCGTCGTACCGGCCCCCGAAGTTCGCCTTCAGGTGGGCCATGACCGCGCCGACGTTGGCGTCGGGGTTGGCGGCCCGGAAGGCGTCGATGGCCTCGCGCAGTTCCGCTTCCGTCAGCTGCTTCGGGCTGTAGGAGGACAGGATCGCCTCTTCGGCCGCAGCGGCCGTGATGCGCGCGTCGACCTTCGATGCATCGCCGGCGCCTCCGATCAGGCGGGCGCGCTCGCTGGCGAGGTTCTCCAGCGTCTGTTTCGTGTTCTTCAGGAACTTCGCGACCGTCGCGGCGACCTTTTCGTCCGTCACCGCCGTCACGCCGCGCTTGAACTCCTCGGTCGTGATCTGCGTCGCTTCGCCGATCAGGGTGCTCAGCAGGTCCGCCTTCAGACGGTCGTTCGCCTTGCGCGCCGCCAGCTGGTCAGCCTTGAGCTGGTCGAGCAAAGCCATGTCGCCGTCCTTTCAGTCTTGCCGTCGGGGCGCGCATAGTGACGGGCAGGAGGCCGGCGTCCAAGAGCGGGGATTGCCCGTAGGGCAAACTGTCCGCCGGGCTGCCCGCCGCGACCGCAATCGACCCATTGCGGACGCTGCAAAGGAGCCCGTGCCGGCATGGCCCGACACCTTGCGGCGGCGTATGCATCAAACTAGCGTCACGAGCCGATTGCCCGGGGGGCACCTCATGATCCGTGATCTCTTCAAGCCGAGAATGTCGGAACCTCCACTGCAACCGGCGGGCGGCGAGATCTACGCCCATGTTTTTGAGAACCCACGCGCCGGAATTCCTCGGAACCTCGTCTGGAACATTTCCGTCGAGTTTGAACCCGTACCGTTGGAGGGGCAGGACTGGGAGTGTTCGTTCGCCGTCGAGTGGCTCACATGGCCCATCCGCAAATGGCGCGATCTGGCGGGATTGGGAATTGAGGACGTCCTCTCGCCGCAGACTGTCGAACCATCTTTGTACTTGATGGCGGAACATCACCCCGCAACGCTGAACGATCTTCAGTTTCTTGGTCTCCAAGGAAGAATGTTCGAAGCCGAAATCTTGGCGTCTGCCGAAATCAGAGCGGACAACAAGAGGCTTACAGTTCCAGTTTCCTGTGTGTGCAGCCTCCGGTTCGGCGGTGTCGTGGTGGTTCGCGATAACTCGGAACCTAAGCCAGTCACGGTCGAGCAAGCCGGGGAGGCTGTGAGCCAATTCATTGAACTGGAAGGTCTGAGGCCGCCCCGTTTGGAGGAATGGCGGTACGTGTTGGAGCCGGACGCCTAACGTCCGCTTCCCACCCTTAGCGGACACTACCGGCGCTCACGCTCCACGTCGGAACCGCGCCAAAAAAGAAAGGCCCCGGAGATCGCTCTCCGGGGCCTTTTCCGTAGTGGGCAGTCCGGGAGCCGGCGGAACCGGCTCCCGACAGCCTTAGCCGTGCGCGAGAACCGCCAGCAGCAGCAGCGCCACGATGTTCGTGATCTTGATCATCGGGTTCACCGCCGGACCGGCCGTGTCCTTGTAGGGGTCGCCGACCGTGTCGCCGGTCACCGCGGCCTTGTGGGCCTCGGAGCCCTTGCCGCCGTGGTGGCCTTCCTCGATCAGCTTCTTGGCGTTGTCCCAGGCGCCGCCGCCGCTGGTCATCGAGATGGCGACGAACAGGCCGGTGACGATCACGCCCATCAGCATGGCGCCGAGGGCCGCGAAGGCGTCGACCTTGCCGGCGATGGCGTTGATCGCGAAGAACAGCACCACGGGCGAGGCCACCGGCAGCAGCGACGGAACGATCATTTCCTTGATCGCCGCGTTGGTCAGGATGCCGACCGCCTTGCCGTACTCGGGACGAACCTCGCCGGTCATGATGCCGGGGTTCTCCTTGAACTGGCGACGCACCTCGGCGACGACCGACTCGGCCGCGCGGCCGACGGCGGTCATCGACATGCCGCCGAACAGGAACGGCAGCAGGCCGCCGAACAGCAGGCCGACCACGACGTACGGGTTGGACAGGTCGAAGGTGACCGCGCCCATGCCGTCGAAGAAGGAGCCCGGCTCGGCGTTGGCCGAGAAGAACTTCAGGTCTTCGGTGTAGGCGGCGAACAGCACCAGGGCGCCGAGGCCGGCCGAACCGATGGCGTAGCCCTTGGTGACGGCCTTGGTGGTGT
>CALKHU010000165.1 GCA_937991555.1 uncultured Caulobacter sp. | reverse complement strand
AGCGCGGCACGCTCAAGCGCGGCGACATCGTCGTCGCCGGCGGCCAGCTCGGCCGCGTCCGCGCCCTGCTCAACGAGCGGGACGAGCAGCTCCAGGAAGCCGGTCCCTCGACCCCGGTCGAGATTCTCGGCCTCGACGGCGCGCCCTCCCCGGGCGACGCCTTCGCGGTGGTCGAGAACGACGCCCGCGCCCGCGAACTGACCGAGTACCGTCAGCGCGTGAAGCGCGACAAGGCCGCCGTCTCCGGCGCCGCCGGCGTCTCCCTGACCGACATGATGGCCAAGCTCTCGGCCAAGAAGGTCAGCGAGCTGCCGCTGGTGGTGAAGGGCGACGTGCAGGGCTCGGTCGAGGCCATCGTCGGCTCGCTCGACAAGCTGGCCACCGACGAGGTCCGCGCGCGGATCATCCTGTCGGGCGCCGGCGCGATCAGCGAAAGCGACGTCCAGCTGGCCAAGGGCGCCGGCGCGCCGATCATCGGCTTCAACGTCCGCGCCTCGGCGCAGGCGCGGGCCATGGCCGAGCGTGAGGGCGTGGAGATCCGCTACTACGCGATCATCTACGACCTGATCGACGACATCAAAGGCGTGCTCTCGGGCATGCTGGCCCCGATCCAGCGCGAAACCTTCCTCGGCAACGCCCAGGTCCTGCAGGTGTTCGACATCAGCAAGGTCGGCAAGATCGCCGGTTCGCGCGTCACCGAGGGCGTGGTCCGCAAGGGCGCCAAGGTCCGGATCGTCCGCGACGGCGTCGTGGTCCTCGAGCTCGGCACCCTGCAGACGCTCAAGCGCTTCAAGGACGAGGTCAACGAGGTCAACGCCGGCCAGGAATGCGGCATGCACTTCGCCGGCTTCCAGGACATCCGCGAGGGCGACACGATCGAGTGCTTCACCGTCGAGGAGGTCAAGCGCAGCCTCTAGCGGCGGCGTTTCGACCGCGGACTTCGAAAGGGCGCGGAGAGCGATCTCCGCGCCCTTTCCACGTTAACCTCTCGCCCCTTGAGAAAAGGCGCGTTCGGAGCGATCTTTCGGCCACGGCTTGGAGGGGCACCGTGAACGCTCGTCTCATCGCACTGCTGCTGGCCGGCGGCCTGCTGTCCGCCTGCGCGACCGCGCAGCCGACGACGCTCGCCTGCCGCGACGCCGTGACGGTGACCACCCAGGGCGCGACCCTCGCGCTGCGGGCGCCGGTCGCGCTGCACAAGGCGTCCATGACCCGCGACGGCGCGGCGGTGCTGTCCTGCCGCCCGCGCAAGGGCGGGCTCGACCGCTGCGTGGTCCTGTTCGAGGATCGCCAGGGCGACGGCAAGGCCGCTCTCGGCGTCGCCGGCAAGGTGATCTATCCGGCCGACGAGGAGTCCCGCACCGTCGAGGTCCGTGTCCGCTTCGACGCCGCCCGCGCGGTTCGCTGCGGCTGAGGCCCCGCCGCCCAATTTCCGCCCCGACCGGACGCGAATGAGGCCCATGATGCGACGGATCGCTGCGATCGCCCTTCTGGGACTCACCCTGGCCGCCTGCGCCACGACCTCGCGCTATGACGCGGCGGGGGACGTCCATGCGCTGCTGGTCGCCATCCGCGACAACGACCGCGCCGCCTTCGACCGCTATGTCGACCGCCGGGCGCTGAAGAACAGCCTCGAGGCCCGCCTGATGCGCGAGGTCGGCAAGCGCGACATGGACGACGGCGCCCGCGCGCTCGCCGCCTTGGTCGCGCCGGGCCTCGCCGACGCCGCGGTCGACGGGCTGGTGCGGCCGGAGGCGTTCCGCGCCGCGGCCAGCTACTACGGCTACACCCCCGACCAGCCGATTCCGAACCGCATCGCCATCGGCGGCGCCCTGAAGTACCGGCCGGACGGCTCGGTCTGCGCCACGAGGAAGAAGGACGGCCCCTGCCTGCTGGTGTTCACCAACACCGACGGAACCTGGCGCCTGTCGGCCTTCGAGGGCGATCTCGCCGACCTGCGCGGCAAACCCCGCAAGAAGTAGAATCCATGTCCGCATTCGCGTTTCACCCTTCGGTCCGCGCCCTGGCGCCCGCCCTCGCGGGCCTGCTGGCGCTGGGCGCGGCCAGCCCCTCCCTGGCGGCCGCAAAGCGGATGGTGACCTACGACTCGGCCTCGCCGGACGCCCGCCGCCTGACCGGGGCGGGCCTGACCTTCGTCTTCACCAAAAGCCTGCTGCGCCAGCGGGTGCTGGCCGTCCGCGCCACCGCGGTGCCGGTCGGGGTGGTGCCGGAGCCGCTCCGCGACGGCGAGGTGGCGCGCCGGCTCGACGGCCTGATGGGCGAGGACGCCGGCAGCGGCGCCCTCTACGAGATCGCCGCCGACAAGGCCGAGGGCAAGGTCATGGTCCAGGCCTTCTGCCCGGGCTCGACGAAGGGCTGGCTGGCGATCGGCCCGATCGCCCACCAGCGCGACCTGCGCGTCCACGCCTTCGGCCAGGACGCCGCCGGGGAGACGAGGCTGTGCGCGGTGATGGACTTCACCTGGCGCGGCGAGTGGCGCATGCCCAACCCCAACACCAGCGACGTCACGGCGCGGGTCATGCGCCCCGACTACATCAAGACGCCGGGCAGCTAGCGCCTTGCGTGCTTCGACACGCGCCGGCGGCGCTGCCCGGCATGACGTAGAGAGTAGCGCTTTCAGCACGTCATCCTGAGCAGCCCGCGCAGCGGGCGTGTCGAAGCACGCAAAGCGCTTGCCCGATCATCAAGCCTTGGCGAACCTGTCGGCAGCAGACGGGGAAACCATGGCCGACATTGACGTCCTGAAGGACTACGAACGTTTCGAGTTCACCGACGGACCGTGGACGCGGCCGGTGTTCAGGCGCGGCTCGGGACCCGCCGTGATCATCATGCACGAGATTCCCGGCCTGCATCCGCTGGTGGTGAAGTACGCCGACGGCGTCGCGGCGGCGGGCTTCACCGTCTACCTGCCCAGCCTGTTCGGCGCGCCGGGCAAGCCCGTCAGCAATGGCTACGCCCTGGGGCAGATGTTCATGAACATCTGCGTCCGGCGCGAGTTCAACGTCTGGGCCAACGGTCGGTCCTCGCCGATCGTCGACTGGCTGCGCGCCCTGGCCCGCAAGGTCCACGCCGACTGCGGCGGGCCCGGCGTCGGGGCGCTGGGCATGTGCTTCACGGGCGGCTTCGCCCTGGCCATGATGACCGAGCCCTCGGTCGTCGCGCCGGTGCTCAGCCAGCCCTCGATGCCGATCGGCAAAGGCCGCGAACGGGCCATCGACTGCTCCGCCGCGGAGTTCTCCTGCGTGAAGAAGCGGCTGGTCGACGAGGACCTCAGCGTGCTGGGCCTCGCCTTCCACGGCGACCGCTTCGTGCCGCCGGGCCGCTTCGAGATGCTCAAGGAGGAACTGGGCGACCGCTTCGAGGCCTGGCAACTGAAGCCGGAGGATGGCCAGCCGGGCACCGGCGTGCCCAGCCACTCGGTCCTCACCATTCACCTCGCCGACCGCGGCCCCACCCGCGAGGCCGAGGCCCGGACGATCAGCTTCTTCCGTGAAAGGCTGGCGCCGGGCTAGGCGTTCGCCGGCGCCTTCGGCCCCCACGGCGTGAACCAGATGAACGCCGCCGTCACCACGCCCATGGTCACCATGCCCAGCGCCACAAGCGCGAACAGTCCCCAGGCCGGCGCCTGCGTCCACACCAGGACCAGGCCGCCGAGCCCGACCACGGCCAGCCGCACGGTCCCGGCCAGCAGCGGCCCGCCGATCCGGCCGGCGCCCTGGGCCGAGAAGTAGAGCGCGAGCGACAGGCCGAAGAAGGCGAACACCGGCCCGACGAAGTGCAGGTAGGTCGAGGCCGCCTTCCGCACGCCGGGCGCGTTGGTGAAGATCGTCACCCACAGTTCCGGGAACAGCGCCAGCAGCATCCCGAGCGCGCCCAGCGCGACGGCCGCGATGCCCCCGGCGGTCCAGGCGACCCGTCGCGCCCGCTCGACCATTCCGGCGCCGATGGCCAGGCCCACCATCGGCAGCGACGCCACGCCGACCGAGAAGGCGATCGGCACCAGCAGGAATTCCAGCCGCGAGCCGATGCCGTAGCCGGCCAGCACCTCGGTGCCGAAACGCGCCGCGATGGCGGTGATGACCAGGATCGTGGCCACAGTCTGGACCGGCGACAGCATGGCCGGCAGCCCGACCTTCAGGATGTCGTCGAAGTGCTCGCGGCGCAGCGGCCCCCGCAGGATCAGCCGCACCCGCGCCGTCCGCCGGCGCAGCAGCAGGAACAGCATCAGCGTCACGGTCGAGGCGGCGATCGCCTGGCCGAGGCCGACCCCGACGATGCCCAGCCGCGGCGCCGGCCCCCAGCCGAAGCACAGGGTCCCGCCGACGACGACCTGCAGCGCCGCCCCGCCGAGGAAGGCCGCCGACGGCCCGACCATGTCGCCCGACCCGCGCAGGATCGAGGCCAGCATGTTCTGCAGCCAGATCGCCGTCGCGAAGCTGAACACGATGGCCGAGTAGATCACCGCCTGGCGCAGGGTCTCGCCCTCGCCGCCGAGCAGGGTGAAGACCCCGCGCCCGAACAGGGTCAGCAGCAGGGTGAAGAACAGGCCGAAGCCCAGCGCCAGCACCGCGCTGTGCCGCGCCAGCGCCTCGGCCCGGTCCTGGGCGCCCGCGCCCAGGGCCCGGCTGACGGCCGAGGACACGCCGCCGCCCATGGCCCCGGCGCTCATCATCCCCATCAGCATGATCAGCGGCAGCACCAGCGCCGCCGCCGCCAGGGGCTCGGCCCCCAGTCGGCCGATGTAGGCGGTCTCGGCGATCGACACCGCGGTCGAGGCCAGCATGCCGAGCAGGTTCGGCGCCGCCAGCCGGAGCAGCGTCGGCGCCGGCTCGGCGGTGAGCAGCGGGTGCGATGCGCCCGTCGTTTCCGTCATCCTGCCCGCCCGCCCCGTTCGTTTCGATTGGCTACTATAGTGGCAGGCGTCGCGCGAGCCGCGCTAGTCCCGACGTGCGCGACACAATTCCCCGACATCCCGGCCCGGGCGTCCTTCGACACGCGCCTTCGGCGCTGCTCGGCATGACTGGCCTGGACAGCTTCCTGGCCCGGTCATCCTGGGCGGCCGCGTCGCGGCGTGTCGAAGGACGCGGGGCCGACCCGCCCCCTCCACTGGACATCACGGCCCATCGCGCCTAGAAGCCCGCCCTTCGTTTCCGCCCGCCCCGGGTTCGACCCCCGCCGCGGGCCAGAGAGAAAGCCATGTCCAAGCATCGCAACGCCCGCGGCCCGGCGGCGGCCGGTCCATCGCAACGCCAGCTTCGCGCCGGCGAGCTGATCCGCCACGCCCTCGTCGAGGTGCTCCGCGAGGAGGAACTGCAGGATCCGGCCCTGCAGAACGTCTCGGTGACGGTGTCCGAGGTGCGCATGAGCCCGGACCTGCGCCACGCCGTCTGTTTCGTCGAGCCGCTCGGCGGCGAGCATGCCGACGAGGTGGTCAAGGGCCTCAACCGCGTGGCGCGCTTCCTGCGCGGCCGCCTGGGCAAGCACATCGAGATGAAGTTCACGCCGGACCTGAAGTTCATCCACGACGAGAGCTTCGACGCCGCCGGCCACATGGACCGCCTGTTCCTCGACCCGCGCGTGCAGCAGGATATCCGCCGCCTCAGCGACGTCGTCGACGAGGACGAGGACTGATGGCCCGCAGGAAGAAGGGCGATCCGGTCTCGGGCTGGGTCTGCCTCGACAAGCCCTACGACTTCGGTTCGACCCAGGCCGTCGGCCGTGTCCGCTGGCTGTTCAACGCCCAGAAGGCCGGCCACGCCGGCACGCTGGACCCGCTGGCCACCGGCATCCTGCCGATCGCGCTCGGCGAGGCGACCAAGACCGTTCCCTTCCTGATGGACGCCGACAAGGCGTACCGCTTCACGATCGCCTGGGGCCGCTCGACCACGACCCTGGACCGCGAGGGCGAGGTCACGGCGACCTCCGACGTCCGGCCGACGCGGGACCAGGTCGAGGCCGCCCTGCCCGCCTTCGTCGGCGAGATCCAGCAGGTCCCGCCCGCCTTCTCGGCGATCAAGGTCGACGGCGAACGCGCCTATGACCTGGCCCGCGCCGGCGAGGCCGTCGAGCTGGCCGCCCGGACGATCTCGGTGCATGCGCTTCGGGTTGCCGAAACGCCCGACGCTGACCACACCGTCCTCGAAATGGAATGCGGCAAGGGCGCCTACGTCCGCTCGATCGTCCGCGACCTCGCCGCCGCCCTGGGGGCCGAGGCCCACGTCGCCGCCCTGCGCCGCACGCGGGTCGGACCGTTCGGGGAGGATCGTGCGATTTCTCTGGAAAAACTGGAAGATATGAGCCATAAGGCCGCGCTTCCGGAGGTTCTGCTCCCGGTCGAGACCGCGCTGGACGACATCCCGGCGCTGGCCGTGACCGCGGAGGACGCCTTCCGGCTGGCGCAGGGACGACCCATCGTTCTCGTTCCCCGACAGGTCGAACAGCTCAGGGCCCGCCTCACCGGCGGCTCGCGGCTCGTTTCGGCGATGGACGGGACAAGGCTGGTGGCCCTCGCCGAGATGCGCGCGGGAAAGCTCAATCCCGTCCGGGTCTTTCTTCAAGCCTGAGCGGAGAACACACGATGTCGATCACCATGGAGCGCAAGGCCGCGCTCATCGCCGAACACGGCCGCACGCCGGGCGACACCGGCAGCGCCGAAGTCCAGGTTGCGATCCTTTCGGAACGCATCGCCAACCTGACCGAGCACTTCAAGTCGCACAAGAAGGACAACCACAGCCGTCGTGGCCTTCTGCTGATGGTCTCCCAGCGCCGCTCGCTGCTCGACCACCTGAAGAAGTCGGACGCCGCCCGCTACCAGGCTCTGATCGAGAAGCTGGGCCTGCGCCGCTAACGAGTTGCCGGACGGGGCGGGACCTTCGGGTTTCGCCCCGATCCTTATGAGACGACCGCCGCCGTTCCTCCAGGCCTTGGAACGCCCGGCGCGGAGCCGGCCAGGGTTCTTCTGGCGGCTCATCCGTACGAAAGAGGGTTCATCGAAATCCTCACCGGGCCTGACATCTGGAGAGGATTTCGGAAACGACACCTGTCCGCCCCCACGGGAATCCGCCCGCGGGACACGAGAGAAAGAACCCTCAATGTTCGACATCAAACGCAAGACCATCGAGTGGGGCGGCAAGACGCTCTCGCTCGAAACCGGCCGCATCGCCCGTCAGGCCGACGGCGCCGTGCTGGCCACCATGGGCGAGACCGTGGTCCTCGCCACCGCCGTCTTCGCCAAGACGGCCAAGCCCGGCCAGGACTTCTTCCCCCTGACCGTCAACTACCAGGAAAAGACCTTCGCGGCCGGGAAGATCCCGGGCGGCTTCTTCAAGCGTGAAGGCCGTCCGTCGGAGAAGGAGACCCTGGTCTCCCGCCTGATCGACCGTCCGATCCGCCCGCTGTTCGTCAAGGGCTTCAAGAACGAGGTCCAGGTCGTCGTCACCGTGCTCCAGCACGACCTCGAGAACGATCCGGACATCCTGGCCATGGTCGCCGCCTCGGCCGCCCTGACCCTGTCGGGCGCCCCGTTCATGGGCCCGATCGGCGCCGCGCGCGTCGGCTACGTGAACGGCGAATACGTGCTGAACCCGACGCTCGACGAGCTGAAGGAGAGCCGGATGGACCTCGTCGTGGCCGGCACCGCCGACGCCGTGATGATGGTCGAATCCGAGATCCAGGAACTGCCGGAAGACGTCGTTCTGGGCGGCGTGAAGTTCGCCCATGACGGCATGCAGCCGGTGATCGACGCGATCATCGAACTGGCCGAGCACGCCGCCAAGGAGCCGTTCGACTTCGAGCCGGAAGACACCGACGCCATCAAGGCGGAGATGAAGACCCTGGTCGGCGCGGACATCGCGGCCGGCTACACCGTCCAGAAGAAGCAGGACCGCTACGCCGCCATCGGCGAAGCCAAGAAGAAGGCCATCGCGGCCCTCGGCAAGTCCGACACGAACCCGGACGGCCACGACCCGCTGAAGCTGGCCGCCGTCTTCAAGGAGCTGGAAGCGGACGTCGTCCGTCGCGGCATCCTGGAGACCGGCAAGCGCATCGACGGCCGTGACGTGAAGACCGTCCGCCCGATCCTCGGCGAAGTCGGCGTCCTGCCGCGCACCCACGGCTCGGCCTTGTTCACCCGCGGCGAGACCCAGGCCCTGGTGGTCGCCACCCTGGGCACCGGCGACGACGAGCAGTTCATCGACGCCCTGGAAGGCACCTACAAGGAATCCTTCCTGCTGCACTACAACTTCCCGCCCTACAGCGTCGGCGAGACGGGCCGCATGGGCTCCCCGGGCCGTCGCGAGATCGGCCACGGCAAGCTGGCCTGGCGCGCCCTGCGTCCGATGCTGCCGAGCAAGGAAGACTTCCCCTACACGATCCGCCTGGTCTCGGAGATCACCGAGTCGAACGGCAGCTCCTCGATGGCCACGGTCTGCGGCTCGTCGCTGGCCATGATGGACGCCGGCGTGCCGCTGGTCCGTCCGGTGTCGGGCATCGCCATGGGCCTGATCCTGGAGTCGGACGGCTTCGCGGTCCTGTCGGACATCCTGGGTGACGAAGACCACCTGGGCGACATGGACTTCAAGGTCGCCGGCACCAGCGAAGGCATCACCTCGCTGCAGATGGACATCAAGGTCGCGGGCATCACGCACGAGATCATGAAGCAGGCCCTCGAGCAGGCGAAGGAAGGCCGGGATCACATCCTCGGCGAGATGAACAAGGCCATGGACGCGCCCCGTCAGGAGCTGGGCGAGTTCGCGCCGAAGATCGAGACCATCAAGATCGCCGTGGACAAGATCCGCGAAGTGATCGGCTCGGGCGGCAAGGTGATCCGCGAGATCGTCGCCGAGACCGGCGCCAAGGTCGACATCGCCGACGACGGCACCATCAAGATCGCCGCCTCGGAGCAGTCGAAGATCGACGCCGCCCGCGACTGGATCAAGTCCATCGCCAGCGAGCCGGAGATCGGCGCCATCTACAACGGCAAGGTCGTGAAGGTCGTCGACTTCGGCGCCTTCGTGAACTTCTTCGGCGCCAAGGACGGCCTGGTCCACGTCTCCCAGATCAGCAACGAGCGGGTCTCCAAGCCCAGCGACGTGCTGACCGAGGGCCAGATGGTCAAGGTCAAGCTCCTCGGCTTCGACGACCGCGGCAAGACCAAGCTGTCGATGAAGGTCGTCGACCAGGAAACCGGCGAGGACCTCTCCAAGAAGGAAACGGTCGCCCCGGAAGAAGCGGTGACGACGTAAGCGTCATCGGCTTCGGCTGAGTTGGAAGAGGCGGCCTCCGAGAGGGGGCCGCCTTTTTCTTTGGCTGTCCAGCGGGGTCACCCGGACCGTCCGGCACGCTGGCCTGCATGGGTTTTGGTGATCTCTCTGAAAGAGCGAGGCCGACCGTCGTGAATCCTCCCCCCGCAGGGGGAGGGGGACCATGCGGAGCATGGTGGAGAGGGATCGGTGCAGGGCAGCCGCGCTTGCACCGCCATTCCTCCACCCCTCCAAACGCTCCTGGCTGCACCCCGCTCCACCACCTTTCGGGTGGTCCCCCTCTCCCTGCGGGAGAGGATTGTCGGCCATGAATCCTTTCCGCCCCCCGCGCGTTCCCCCCGCCGGGAGGATCCCGCCATGCCCTTGCGCCGCTACATCGTGCACTGCGCCGACGGCGAGACGCCGCGCGCCCGCAGGGTCGAGGGCGTCACCGTCGAGGACCGGCCGATCCATGCCTGACGACGCCTCCGTCCAGTCCTTCCTGGTCCATGTGGCCGGCGACGTCCGCCACACGCGCCGCGTCGAAGGCGCCTCGTTCGAGGACGCGGCCATGACCTTCGCCGAGCTCTGGTCCCCGGACGCCGCCGGCGACCTGGAGGTCATCGTCGAGGACGCCGACAGCGGCCGCCGCTGCTGCTACCGCATCGACCTCGGCAGCGGCGATGCGGAGCCCTGCGGCTGAGGCCCCAGGCGGGACTCACGGGACATATAAACGCGAGACAAGGCGGGACATTCCGCCCCAACCGGCCCCTTCCGGTCCGGCCCGCGGATCGACCTCTGTCCACCTCTGGGCGGGACCACCGACAATGGTCGGATGCAGGCCCGCTTCCCCTCTCGCGAGACCCCCAAGTCCCTTGTCCTGCAAGGGGCCGGGCCCTGGCGTGAGGCCCCCGCAGGACGGGGCTTCACCGTCCTGAGCCCCTGTGCGCCTCGTTCTGTCCCCCTGCCCCGCCGAGGCGGTTCCACCGTCAGGCCGGCGCGAAACGGCGACCCGCGACTTCGGGGACAATCCGCCGCGCCCTCACCCCGTCGAAGTAAACACGCCTTAACCCTCCGCGGCCCAAATAGGCGGTTCAGAAGGATGGGGGCGCGAATGGCGCGGGCGGCGCGGCGGACCGGGCTGGACATGGCGACCGAGCTGGCGGTCTGGGCCTGGACGCAGCCGTTCAGCGCGCGCCTGCGCGGCGGCGTCGTGGCCGCCGCCGGCGTGGCCCTGATCGCCGCCTTCGCCACCTGGAACTCGGCCGATCCCAGCCTCAACGTCGCCTCGGCCCTGCCGCCGACCAACATCCTGCGCGGACCGGGCGCGGTGGTCGCCGACATCTTCGTGCAGTCTCTGGGCCTGACGGCCTGGGGCCTGGCGCTGCTGATGGTGGTGTTCGGGGTCACCCGCGCCGTCGACCACGACCCGGACGCCCACCGCGCCCAGACCCGCCTGCGGGCGCTGGTCGGGGTCCTGGCGGTGCTGGCCATCGCCGGGGCCGTCGCCGCGCCCAGCCCGCCGAAGAGCTGGGCCCTGGCCCGGGGACTGGGGGGCTTCTGGGGCGACGCGGTGCTCGGCGGCCTGTCGGGCGTCATCGGCTTCGCCCGCATCCCCGGCGCCGAGATCATCGCCGCCCTGATCCTGCTCGCCGTCGGCCTGGTCGCCGCCGCCTGGGCCTTGGGCGTCAGCCGCGCCAGCATGGCCCAGGCGGCCGAGGGCGCGCTGGAGACCCTGCTCGCCCGCCGCGACCGCCCGGCCGCGCCCCGCGGCGATGCGCCCGAGCAGCCGCGTCAGCACCGTGAATTCGCTGACCAGCAGCGTTTCCAGAACACGACGTTTCGCCTCGAGCAGGACCGGTTCGAACGCAATTGCACTTGCGAGCCCCGGCGCGAACAGCAC
>CALKHU010000164.1 GCA_937991555.1 uncultured Caulobacter sp. | reverse complement strand
TCATGATCGCCATCGGAGAACTTTCCAGGCGCACCGGGGTAAAGGTCCCAACCATCCGGTTTTACGAGCAGTCGGGTCTTCTGCCAGAGCCGCCCCGGACGGAGAGCGGTCGCCGTCTCTACAGTGTCGACGACGAGCGGCGTCTGGCCTTCATCCGCCACGCCCGCGATCTCGGCTTCGAGATGGATGCCCTTCGGGCGCTTCTGGACCTGTCCGATCATCCCGACATGTCCTGCGAGGAGGCCGATGTGATCGCCCGCGCCCATCTCGCCGCGGTGGAGACGAAGATACGGCAGCTGACTGCGCTGAAAGCCGAGTTGAAACGGATGGTGGCCGGTTGCGCTCATGGGCAGGTGTCCACCTGTCGCGTGATCGAGGCGCTGGCCGACCACGGCCAATGCGCGTCGGGCCATCGATAGCCGGCAACTAAATTGACGTTGATCTCTGCCAGAAGCTGATCCGATCTCTCGGTTGAGATAGGGGGTTGATCCTCTAGTGACTGGAGGATGCAGAGTGGCGGCGAAGGAGAAGATCATGCCCGTCGCCAAGACCGCCGCCCGCCTGAACGCATACCGCAGTACGATGGCCGAGGCTCGCCGCGCCTATGCCACTCGCGACCTGAACCGGTGTTTCGCCCTGCTCGAACGCGCGCACATCCTCGGCCAGCCATGGGTCATCCCGCACACCGTCTCTCATTGGATGATGCTGCAGGTCGGCTGGCGACGGCGCGACAGTCGCGAGATCGGCGGACAGCTGCTGCGGCTGGCGTTCGGCGGCCTCCTGTCCGCTTTTGGCATTCTGCCTGAGGGCAACACCGGCGGCGCCGACGTGCCGGCCAAGAAGCCGATGCCGTTGCCCGATGACCTCGTGGCGATCTGCCGCCGATAGCGGCTTCGCTCAGAATTCGACTCCCTGCCCAACTAAACCATGAGAGGGTCGGCCATGTTCTCGCCGCTCCGGTTCGCCGCCTATCGTCACCTTTTCATCGCGCAGGTCGCGGCGCTGCTCGGCACCGGCATGGCTACCGTCGCGCTCGGACTGCTGGCCCACAAACTGGCCGGCGCGAGCGCGGGTGAAATCCTCGGGGCGGTGCTGGCAATCAAGATGGTCGCCTACATCGGCGTGGCGCCGTTCGCGAGCGCGATCGCCGCGCGGTTGCCGCGCAAGACGCTGCTGGTGGGGCTGGACCTCGTGCGCGCAGGCGTCGCGGTGTCGCTGCCGTTCGTCGGCGAGGCCTGGCAGGCCTACGGGTTGATGACGGTGCTCTACGTCGCCTCCGCCGCCTTCACGCCCGCGTTCCAGGCGATGATCCCCGATCTGCTGGAGGACGAAGCCGAGTACACCAAGGCGCTGTCGCTCTCGCGCCTCGCGGCCGATCTGGAGAGCGTGGCCAGTCCGGTGCTGGCCGCGGTCCTGCTGTCGGTCATCAGCTTCAACAACCTGTTCCTGGGCACGGCCATCGGCTTTGTGATCTCGGCGGTGTTCGTGGTCACGGCGGTGCTCCCCAAGCCTTCGACGAACCAGCAGCTGCCGTTCATGCGCCGACTGACCGGCGGCCTGAAGATATTCGCCTTCACGCCTCGCCTGCGGGGCCTACTGGCCGTCAGCCTGGCTACGGCGGCGGGCGGGGCAATGGTCTTCGTCAACACCGTGGTGCTGGTGCAGTCGGTGTTCGGCCTCGGCGACCAGGCGACGGCATGGGCGCTGGCGTCCTTCGGCCTCGGCTCGATGACGGCGGCCGTGGTTCTGCCGCGCGCGCTTGAGCGGCTCAGCGACCGGCGAGCGATGGTGTCGGGCGCGCTGCTGATGACGGCCGTGCTGGTCGCCGGGGCGTTCCTGGCGCGCAGCTACCCCGCTTTGCTGGCGCTGTGGGTGATCATGGGCTTCGGCTACTCGCTGACCATCACGCCGGCGGGGCGGGCGCTGCGGCGATCATCGTCGGGCGAGGACCGACCGTCGCTGTTCGCGGCCCAGTTCGCGCTGTCCCACGCCTGCTGGCTGATCGCCTACCCGGTGGCCGGGCTGGTCTCGGCCAAGGCCGATCCAAGCGCCGCCTTCCTCGAGTTGGCGGTCCTCTGCGGCCTGGGTGCGGTGTTGGCGTTGCTGATCTGGCCGGCACACGATCCGGCCAACATCCCGCACCGCCACGACGACCTTCCGGCGGATCACCCCCACCTGGTCGCGGCTGGCGCCGAGCACACCCACCCCTTCGTCATCGACGAGCAGCACCGCCGCTGGCCGACAACGAAGGGATGAGCGCCTGGATCAGACGACGCGCTTGATCTCGGCGTAGGTCCCCTCGGTCTTGAGGGGGATCGTCACGGGCGCGCCGGTGCGGTTGCGCCAGAACCAGCCATGGCTGCCGTCGAAGGCGGCGGTCAGCACGCCCTCCTCGACCTGGGACGAGCCCTTGCCGTAGGCATGGTACTTCACGCCCGGTCGATCGGCGTGGGTGTCGAAGTTGATCCTGCCGCCGCTGCTCGACCAGCTGTAGCGGGCCGTGGCGCCGGACTTCATGACCAGCTTGATCTCCGCGCCCTGGTCGGGAGCCAAGGTGATGGTCGTGACATCCGATCGGCGCTCAGTCGCGGCGACCGTCGCAGACGACGACGGAGCGGCGGTTGTTGAGGGGGCCGCCTCGGCAGTCGCCTGGCCGGCGGCATCCTGAGCGGCATCGGCATCCGCTTCCATGGCGAGCTGGCGCTTGATGCGCCCCATCTCGGTCAGGCCGGTGATCGAGCCGAAGCGGGTCGGATCGATGCCGTACTCGGCTGGCAGGACGACGGTGACGAGCAGTGCGATCGCGACGACGCCGGCGACGGCGGTCGATTTCAGAAGCTCCGTGTTGGTCGGCAGATCGGAGCGGTGGGGACGGGTGGCGTTGAACATGGTGAGGTCTCCGATCACATGACGAAGAAGCCGACGAGCTGGTAGCCCGTCAGGATAAAGCCGAGCGCCATCAGGACGACGTTCGTGGTGTAGGCGTGCTTCCAGAAGTTGTTGGTCTGCCTCCAGAAGCCCATCAGGATGAGGATGCCGCCGAGGGCGAGCAGCTGGCCGATCTCGACGCCGATGTTGAAGGCGACGAGGTTCCAGAGCAGTCCGTCCGGGGACAGCTCGAAGTCTTGAAGCTTGGTGGCCAGACCGAAGCCGTGGAACAGGCCGAAGATCAGGGTCGCGGCCTTGGTCGAGGGCTGGAACCCGAACCAGCGCTGATAGGCGCCCATGTTGTCGAGCGCCTTGTAGACCACGGACAGGCCGATGATGGCGTCGACGATGTAGCTGGACACCTTCACGTCGGTCAGCACGCCCAGCAGCAGCGTGGACGAGTGGCCGATCGCGAACAGGGTCACGTAGATGCCGATCTCCTTCATCCGGTAGAGGAAGAAGATCACCCCGAACAGGAACAGCAGGTGGTCGTAGCCGGTGACCATGTGTTTGGCCCCCAGGTAGACGAAGGGCCAGAACATGAAGCCCGAGGTTTCCTGGATGTAGCCCTTGTCGCCCTCGGCGACACCGTGGGCGAAGGCCTGACTGGCCCAGCCTTCGAGGAAGAGAAAGCTGATCGCCAGGAGCGCGAGCGTCCATGGCGACCGGAGCCACGACCATCGGTCATGGCGCATGACGGTACTCATGAGTGGGTATCCGGATTGAGGGGATTGGATGAGGTGGTCGGGGATTGTGAGAGCAGCCGGCGTCGCACCCATCGGCGGGCGGGACGCTCCCAGAAGGCGTGCAGCGCGAAGGCCGCCGCGACGGTGATGGCCAACAGGGCACCGGCTTCCCAGAGCGGGAGTCGATAGCTGCTGTCGCCGCCGTGCAGCATCGCCATGCCGTTCTTCCAGATGATCAGGAGCGGCAGATGCACGAGGTAGAGGGCATAGGAGGCCTCGCCGGCCTCCAACGCCAGGGGGTGGGCAAAGGCGCGGTCGTCTCCGTTTCGAGCCAGCAGCGCCAGGCTGAGGATCACCAGGCCGGCGACGGCGACGGTGAGCCGCTCGTCCGCGCTGGAGGCCATCATGCCGATGAGCGCCATGACGGAGACCAACGCCGCCGCCTGGGCGAAGCGTCGGCCGACCTGGAGCCGTTGGCCCAGTTCGTAGAGTCCGATGCCGAACAGGAACTCCGGCACGATCCGCAGCACGCCGAGAACGATCTCGGCGTGGGTGAGGATCTCGCCGTAGCGCCAGCGATACCAGGCATCGAGCACGACGAAGAGGACGACCGCGAGCCCTATGGTCACCCACGGGCGGCGCCCCCGCTTCAGGCCGACCCAGGCGAACAGCGGAAAGGCGAGGTAGGCCGCCCATTCCGCAGAGAGCGACCAGGAAGGGCCGTTCCACTCGTTCGGGATCGTCGTCGGAAACCAGGCGTGCACCATGGTCAGGGCCTGAACGAAGCCCGGGAGCGAGTACGATGGCCCGTCGAATGGCTGGCCGAGTGCGATCGCCGCCAGCGCCACCACGCCCATGATCGCGAGCATGACGAGGTGGGTCGGATAGATCCTCGCGAGCCGCGCGATCAGGAAGCGCCGGTGGTTGTAGGTCCCGTTGCGCACTTGCTGGCCGTAGACATGGGCCAGCACGAACCCGGACAGGATGAAGAAGAAGTCGACCGCCAGACGCGCACGCTCGATCAGGCCGATGGTCTGGCTGTCCTCCTCGATCATGTTGAGCTGGTAGTGGAAGAGCACCACCCCCAGCGCGAGGATGAAGCGGATGCTGGTCAACGCCGGCAGCCGCTCGGGGAAGCCGAGCGCCGGCACGGCCACAGGGACCGCGCCGACTTGATCTCCGCTCCCCCGGAGGGGAGGCAGAGTCATCAGGCCCTCCGCTTCCGGGGACGCCACGGCAGGTGGTCGAGCCAACCCTGGACGGGCCGGCTCCGATCACCGCCGTGCACGAGGCTGTAAAGCGCCGGCAGGACCAGCAGCGTCAGGATCGTCGAGGATACGATGCCCCCGATGACCACGGTCGCCAGTGGCCGCTGCACCTCCGCGCCCGCGCCGACGTTGACCGCCATCGGCACGAAGCCGAGGCTGGCGACCAGCGCCGTCATGAGCACCGGCCGCAGACGGGTCAGCGCCCCTTCCCGGATCGCCTCGGGGACGGGCTTGCCCTCCTCGATCAGACCCCGGATGAAGCTGACCATCACCACCCCGTTCAGCACGGCCACGCCCGAGAGGGCGATGAAGCCGACACCGGCCGAAATGGAGAGCGGCAGGTCACGCAGGGCGAGCGCCGCGACCCCGCCGGTCAGCGCCAGAGGCACGCCGGAGAAGACGATGGCGCTGTCCTTCCACGAGCGGAACAGGGCGAACAGCAGCGCGAAGATGAGCGCCAGCACCGCCGGCACGACCAACTGCAGCCGCTTGGCGGCCGAGATCAGCTGCTCGAACGTGCCGCCGTAGGTGATCCAGTAGCCCGGAGGCAGCTGGACATCCCGCTCGATCCGCTCGCGCGCCTCGCCAATGAACGATCCGAGGTCGCGGTCGCGGACGTTTGCGGTTACGACGATGCGGCGCTTTCCA
>CALKHU010000163.1 GCA_937991555.1 uncultured Caulobacter sp. | reverse complement strand
ACCCACGCCGACGTCTGCCGCACCCTGGCCATGTTCGGCGGCTTCGCCGAGGGCCTGCAGCTGTTCGCCTCGTTCGCGATGCTGATGAACTTCCCGCGCTTCAACAAGATGAAGGGCATGGGCCAGATCGTCAGCTGGTCGGTGCGCGACGAGAGCCTGCACTGCGAGGGCATCATCAAGCTCTACCACGCCTTCAACAAGGAGACCGGCGCGGTCACCAAGGCGGTGGCGGACGATATCGTCGACTGCTGCAGGACCGTGGTCGACATGGAAGACCGCTTCATCGACCTGGCCTTCGAGATGGGTCCGGTGCAGGGCATGACGCCCGACGACATCAAGGCCTACATCCGCTTCATCGCCGACTGGCGCCTGCGCCAGCTGAAGCTGCCGGAAGTCTACGGCGTGAAGGAAAATCCGCTGCCCTGGCTGCAGTCGCTGATCAGCGGCGTCGAGCACGCCAACTTCTTCGAGGCCCGCGCCACCGAATACTCCAAGGCCGCCACCAAGGGCAGCTGGCATGGCGAGGAGGGCGTCTGGAGCGAGTTCGACCGCCTGATGGCCCGCCGCCACGAGAACCTGCTGCCGGCCGAGTAGACCGCTTGTAGAGGGGGTGTCGGCGGGGCGCGACGGGAGACCGGCGCGCCCCGTCTGACGTTGGACGTCTCGCGTCCGACGTCCGGCGCCCGGGCTAGTGCGAGCCCGCCGGCGCCGGCTGGTGGGTGTCGGACAGCCCGTGGCGGGCGGCGCGGCAGGCCTCCGCGCATTCCAGGCAGGCCTGGGCGCAGATCGCGCAGTGCTCGTGCATCTCCGCATGGCGGCCGCATTCCTCGGCGCAGCGGCGGCAAGCCGCCTCGCAGGCCTGGGCGGCGATGTCGATCACCGGCACGTTGCCGCCGGCCCGCCGGGCCGCCACGGCCGCGAAGGCCGCGCACAGGTCGGCGCAGTCGAGGTTCAGGCGGATGCACTGCACCAGCTCGGCCACCTGCCCCTCGCCGAGGCAGGCGTCGGCGCAGGCGCGGCAGATGGCGGCGCACTCCGCCGCCAGCTCGGCCGCGCGGGCCAGGTCGTCGTTGACGTTGCCCCGCACATGCGGGTGCGTGGCGATCATCTCGCGCAGCGGCGTCATCGGGATCTCCTTCGATCGAGAGGGGGCGCCGGTTCAAGACGCGGCGCGCCGATCCGTTGCTTCACGCCCGCTTGATCGATGCTAGGCTCCGCCACGGGTCCGGGTCCCGCCCTGGCCCCGCCCACGCGTCCGGAGGAGACCCGCCATGCTGCTGATCCGCCTGGTCCTGCGCACCCTGGTCGGCATGATCGGCCTGTGGCTCGCCGCCACCTTCGTGCCCGGGGTGACCATCGAGGACAACGCCACCCTGCTGGTCGCCGCCCTGATCATGGGCGTGGTCAACGCCGTGGTGCGGCCGCTGGTGTTCGTGATGACCCTGCCGGTCACCTTCCTGACCCTGGGACTGTTCCTGCTGGTGGTGAACGCCGCCATGTTCAGCCTGACGGCCTGGTTCATCGACGGCTTCACCGTCGCCGGCTTCTGGCCCGCGGTGTTCGGCGCCGTCGTGCTCGGCCTGGTCAACTGGATCGGCCAGACGGTCATCGGCCCCCGCGACGAGGCGCGGGCCGACTAGGCCCTGGCGGGAACCTTCACGGTCCTGGCCGCGATCAGCCTCGTCGCGTCCAGCCGCGCGCCGCCCGCTCGCAGGATCTCCAGGTGCACGTGGTCTGTGATGCCCGGGTAGTGCGATTGCAGGCTCTTCGCCCGGCCGATGGTGTCGCCGAGGCGCAGCGCGTCGCCGACCCTGACCGTCGGCTCGACATAGAAGGCCCGGGCGACATAGCCGATCGCGGGGTTGGTGATCTCCACGAACCGCAGCGACGTGTCGCCGGCATAGGCGAACCCGATCCTGGTCACAAAGCCGCTGATCGGCGCCGTCACCGCCTGGTCGGCCACCGCCGCATAGTCGACGCCTTCATGGCTGCGGGCGCCGCCGTCGCGCCGGGCGCCGAAACCACCGTGGCCGAACGGGTCGTCCCCGCGCGGCGCCGCGCCGGTGGGGTTGGCGAAGTCGGCGGCCCCGTCGCCGTCGACGTCCTGCCCGCGCCAGACCACGATCGTGCGGGTCTCGGGGCGGCTGGCGCCGTTCCTGTGCTTCTCGACGGCGGCCCTGGCCGCGGCCAGGGCGCCGGACCGGACGGGGTCGATGGGTTTGGCGACAGCCACGGCGACGCCGGCGGCGCAGGCGGCGGCGAGGGCGGCGGACGTGACGCGGCGCGCGACGGCCGCCCAGCCGCGGGGGAGGGTGTTCTGCAAGCTGTACTCTTTGTCCGGGAAGGGGAGGGGCCCGACGTGTGGCGGCTTGTGCCGGTCAAATGCGGCGAAGGCCCGGCGCCGCCGCGCGGCGCATCGTCACATTCCGAGCGGAGCGATCGCGTCTCGCAGGGCGCCCTGTCGGCGGCGCCGCCGAGGATGCGCGCCAGGTCGGGCGATGCTAACACCGGGCGGAGCAACGGAGGCGTCCATGGCCCAACTCGTCCTCAGCGTGGTCGGCAGCGACCGGCCCGGCCTCACGCGCGCACTGGCGGCCGCCGTGCTGTCGGCGGGCGGCAACTGGCTGGAGAGCCATCTGTCACGGCTGGGCGGGCTCTACGTCGGCTCTGTGCTGGTGGAGTTGGGCGAGGATCGCGTCGAGGCGCTGCGCGCCGCCGTCTCGGCGGTGGACGCCGACGGGCTCGAGGTGCGGGTCGCCCCGGCCTCGGACACGGCGGGCGCGGCCGGCGAGGCGGTGGACCTGTCGCTGGTCGGCCAGGACCGGCCGGGCATCGTCAATGAGGTCACCGGCGTCCTCAGCGGCCTGCACGCCAACATCGAGACGTTCGGCACCCGCCTGTCGGTCGAGCCGCATTCCGGCGGTCCGCTGTTCCATCTCGACGCCCGCCTGCGCCTGCCGCCGACGCTGACGGCGGCGGCTGTCCAGGCCGCGCTGGAGGGAATTTCTGCCGAGATCATGGTCGACCTGACCCTGACCCCGGCGGGGTAGTCCGGGACAGGCTCCCGCAGGCGCCTGTCCCGATACCGTTCTGCCGGGCTTGGCCCGATGAGGGGCCGGAACCGGCAGGGCCGTCAGTAGCTCTTGTCGGTGGCGCTCTCGATGGCGTCGGCCTTCTGCTCGCCGGCGCGTTCGACCGACTTGGCCTGGGCGTCGAGGGCGTCGCCCTTGGCGTCGGCGGCGGCTTCAGCGGCCTCGCCCTGGCCGTCGGCGGCGGCGCGCGTCGCGTCGGCCTGGTCGTTGAGGGCCTCGGCCTGGGCGTCGGCCTGCTGCTCGACGGCGTCGGCCTTCTGGTTGGCGGCGTCCTCGGCAGGGCCGCTGCAGGCGACCAGGGCCAGGGCGGAGGCGGCGGCGAAGGCGGCGGCGACGATGGGGGTGCGCATGGGGCGGGTCCTCTCGTTGTGGATGGGATCACAACCCGTTCACGGCCCCGTGCGTTCCAGCCCGACGCGCGCGAAATGACGATTTCCACCAGCGCGGCGGCCGCTTCCCGGGAACACGCCGGATTTTCCGGGGAGTCCCCGGCGTGGAGAGGCGGCGAGGCCGGGCCAGAACGAAGAAACCCCGGCGATCGCCCGCCGGGGTCCCTCTGCTCGTCCGTTCAGCCGGTTATCACTGGCAGGCGAGGCATTCCTCGTAGTCGGTGCGGGCGCTGGCGGCCATGTCGACGGTCTCGGCCGCGTCGGCGCCGGCGTGGGCCGCCCGCTGGATCGACTTGGAGCGCAGGTAGTAGAGGCTCTTCACGCCCCGCTCCCACGCCTGCCAGTGCAGCATGTGCAGGTCCCATTTGTCGACGTCGCCGGGCAGGAAGATGTTGACCGACTGGCTCTGGCAGATTTCCGGCGTGCGGTCGGCGGCCAGTTCGACGATCCAGCGCTGGTCGAGCTCGAAGGCGGTCTTGTAGACGTCCTTCTCGTCCTGGCTGAGGCAGTCGAGGTGTTGCACCGAGCCCTCGTTGGCCAGGATGCTGTCCCACACCGCCGGGGTGTTCTGGCCCTTCTGCTCGAGCAGCCGCTCCAGGTAGGGGTTCCGGACCGCGAACGAGCCCGACAGCGTCTTGTGGGTGTAGATGTTGGCCGGGATCGGCTCGATGCCGGCGGACGTCCCGCCGCAGATGATGCTGATCGAGGCGGTGGGGGCGATGGCCAGCTTGTGCGAGAAACGCTCCATCACGCCGCGCTCGGCGGCGTCGGGGCAGGGGCCCTTCTCCTCGGCCAGCTTGACGCTGGCCTTGTCGGCCTCGCGGCGCAGGTGCTTGAACAGCCGCATGTTCCACGACTTGGCCAGCGCGCTCTCGAACGGCACGTTCTGGGCCTGCAGGAAGCTGTGGAAGCCCATCAGGCCCAGGCCCACCGACCGCTCCCGCTGGGCCGCGTAGACGGCGGCCCTGGCGTCGGCCGGAGCGCGACGGATGAAGTCCTCGAGCACGTTGTCGAGGAAGCGCATGACGTCCTCGATGAAGCGCGGCTCGTCGCGCCATTCGAGGAAGGTCTCGGCGTTGACCGAGGACAGGCAGCAGACGGCGGTCCGCTCGACGCCCAGGTGGTCCTTGCCGGTGTGGAGCATGATCTCCGAGCACAGGTTGGACTGCCGCACCTTCAGCCCCAGCTCGCGCTGGTGCCTGGGCATGGCGCGGTTCACGTGGTCGCTGAAGATCAGGTAGGGCTCGCCGGTCTGCAGCCGCAGCTCCAGCACCTTCTGCCACAGCGCCCGGGCGTCGACCTCGCGCAGCACCTCGCCGGTCTTCGGCGAGCGCAGCCCGAACTTCTCCCCGTCCCGCACGGCCTCCATGAACTCGTCCGAGATCGAGATCCCGTGGTGCAGGTTCAGGCTCTTGCGGTTGAAATCGCCCGACGGCTTCCGGATCTCGAGGAACTCCTCGATCTCGGGATGGTGGATGTCGAGGTAGACCGCCGCCGAACCGCGGCGCAGGCTGCCCTGGCTGATGGCCAGGGTCAGGCTGTCCATCACGCGGATGAAGGGAATGATGCCGCTGGTCTGACCGGCGCCCTTGACCTTCTCGCCGATGCTGCGGACGCCGCCCCAGTAGGTGCCGATGCCGCCGCCGTTGGCGGCCAGCCAGACGTTCTCGTTCCAGACATCGACGATGCCGTTCAGGCTGTCGCCGACCGCGTTCAGGAAGCAGCTGATCGGCAGGCCGCGGTCGGCGCCGCCGTTCGACAGCACCGGCGTCGCCGGCATGAACCACAGCCGGCTCATGTAGTCATAGACGCGCTGGGCGTGGTCGGCGTCGTCGGCGAAGGCCGTCGCCACGCGGGCGAACATGTCCTGGTACGACTCGCCCGGCAGCAGGTAGCGGTCCTCGAGCGTGGTCTTGCCGAAGTCGGTCAGCAGGGCGTCCCGCGAGCGGTCGACCTCGACCTTCCGGACCAGCGCCAGCTGGGGCTTCGACCCCGCCTCCCAGGCGGCGTCCCCGGCCGCTTCGCCGAGAGGAATCTGCCGCGCCGCTTCACCCATCATCGTCTCAAAACCCGTGACCAATCAGAGGGGTTACGATCGCTCGCAACGCCCTCCAGCCCCTATATGTAGTGGGCGAACCGCCCCCTGAACCCACTATATGGGGCCACGAGCCCTAATGACTCGTCAACGCCCAGATCGTCCGCCGGGCGACTTTTTTCGTAAACCAATGGTTAACGGCGCGCACCATTCCAAGCATTCCAAGGGCTTGGCGCAAGCCGCGCGACGCGTGGTCGCGGGACTGTGATCAACGGCTCGCCCGCCGCGAGAAATGACGCGCCGCGCCCTCGCGCCGACGCCCGGCGCCGTGGCATGGTCGGACCATGACTCCGGAATCTCTCTACGCCGCCCGCCGCATGACCGCCGCCCAGGTCGCCGACCGCATCGAGTCGGGCCAGCGCATCGCCATGGGCATGGCGCTCGCCGAACCGCCGGCGATCCTGTCCGCGGTCGCCGCCCGGGCGGAGGCCGGCGATGTCGACGAGGTCCGGCTCTACTATTTTCATTCGACGCCGCACGCCGGGTCCACCGTGCTGCGCTACGAGCTGATGGACCGCATCCGTCCGCACTGCTTCTTCCTGGGGCCGATCGAGCGCGCGCTGATGGCCCGCGGCGACGCCGAGGGCAAGCGCACCATCGCCTTCGTGCCGGGCGCCTTCAGCGAGGCGCCGCGGCTGATGTGCGACCCGCCGATGGACGCCTTCGTGACCACGGTTTCGCCGATGGATCGCCACGGCTACTTCAGCCTCGGCCCGAGCAACGACTACGGCTCGGCGCTGGTGAAATCGGCGCGCCGGGTGTTCGTCGAGGTCAATCGCCACACGCCGCGAGTGCGCGGCGGCATGATCCACGTCAGCCAGGTCGAGGGGATCGTCGAGAACGACCTGCCGCTGTTCGAGAACCCCGTCCGGGACCGTGCGCCCGAGGACGAGACCATCGGCAGCATCATCGCCGGACTGGTTCCGGACGGCGCTTGCCTGCAGATGGGCATCGGCGCGTTGCCGGACGCCGTCTGCGGCGCCCTCGAACGCCACCGGGATCTCGGCGTGCACACCGAACTGCTCTCGCCCGGGCTGGTGGCGCTGATGCGCAAGGGCGTGGTCACCAACGCGCGGAAGACCACCGATCCCGGCCTGTCCGTCTTCACCTTCGCGCTGGGGGACAAGGCGCTCTACGACTTCATCGACGACAACGCCTCGGTCGAAAGCCGTCCGGTCGGCTACGTGAACGACCCGGCCGTCATCGCCCGCAACGCGCGGATGATCTCGGTCAACGCCACCCTCCAGATCGATCTTTCCGGAGCCTGCAATTCCGAGCATCTGGCCGGCCGCCAGTTCAGCGCGGCCGGCGGCCAGCTCGACTTCGTGCGCGGCGCCTACGCCTCGGACGGCGGCCGCTCGATCATCGCCTGCCACTCGACGGCGAAGGACGGCGCGGTGTCCCGCATCACCACCCGGCTCGACGGGCCGGTGACCACGCCGCGCAACGACACCCACATCGTCGTCACCGAGTTCGGCCATGTCGACCTCAAGGGCCTGTCGACCTTCGAGCGGGCCAAGGCGCTGATCGGCCTCGCCCATCCGAAGTTCCGCGACGAACTGACCGCCGCCGCCAAGGCCCAGGGCAGCCTTTGACCCTTGCCTTCGGCGCCCGCCGCCCGTATCAGCCCCCTGTCACTGGGGAGTAGCCGCCGGCGTATCCAGCCGGGGACGCGTCAACAGACTTGGGGTCCGCCCCATGGCGCGTTCAGTCCGATCCGGACCTGGCGAGACCTTTGGCTTCCACGCGCGGCCTGCGGGGCCGGAGGCGTGGGACGCCACTGGTCTGTCTGTCCGGCCCCGCCAGGTGAATCTGTTCCATGGAAGCCTTCCTCGTCTCCACCGGCCTCGTGGCCATCGCCGAGATCGGCGACAAGACCATGCTGCTGGCGATCGTGCTGTCCGCGCGGTTCCGCAAGCCCTGGCCGATCCTGGCCGGGATCCTCGCCGCGACGCTCGCCAACCACGGCCTCGCCGCCACCCTCGGGTCGGTGGCGGGCCACGCGCTGCGCGGCCCCTGGATGGTCTGGGTGCTCGGCCTGCTGTTCCTCGCCTTCGCGGTCTGGGCGCTGATTCCCGACCGGTTCGAGGACGACGAGGCGCCGTCCGCCGTGAAGGCCGGCTCGGTGTTCCTGACCACCGCCATCGCCTTCTTCCTGGTCGAGATGGGCGACAAGACCCAGATCGCCACGGTGGCGCTGGCCGCCAGGTTCCAGGACATCCTGCTGGTCTCGGCGGGCACCACGCTCGGCATGATGATCGCCAACGCGCCGGCCGTCTGGATCGGCGAGGCCGCCGCGACGCGCCTGCCGCTGAAGTATATCCGCTGGGCCGCGGCCGCGACCTTCGCCGCGATCGGCGTCTGGATCCTGGTCGCCGGCTGAACCGCTCAGGCGAGCAGGGCGCGGTAGGCGTCGCGGGCGGCCTTGAAGCGCTCGAAGGGGAACTTGATCGGCACGCCTTCCAGCGCCGCCGCCAGCATCTCCAGATGCGCTTCCCAGCCGGCGGCGCCGCGCCCGGCG
>CALKHU010000162.1 GCA_937991555.1 uncultured Caulobacter sp. | reverse complement strand
GCGATCTCGTCGATCACGCCGGTGATCTGGCTGATCTCGGCCGAGGAGCGCTCGATCTCCTGCATGGCGGAGACAGCCTCCTGCACCACCCGCCCGCTCTGCTCGGCGCCGCCACGGGTGCGGTCGACCGCCGCCTTCGCCTGGGTGGCGCCCTCGGCGGACCGGCGGACAGTGGCGGTGATCTCGTCGAGCGCGGCGGCGGTCTGCTCGAGACTGGCGGCCTGGTGCTCCGTCCGCCGCGACAGGTCGTCGGCCGCGTTGCTGATCTCGCCGGTCGTCGCCTGGATGCCGGAGGCGTTGCCGACGACGACCTTCATGGTGTCCTGCAGCCGGGCGATGGCGCCGTTGAAGTCGTCCCGCAGCTTGCCGTACTCGGACGGGAAGTCCGGCGACAGCCTGAAGGTCAGATCTCCCGCCGCAAGCTTCTCGAGTCCTTCGCCGACGGCGGCGACGACCGTCTCCTGGGTCGCGGCCGCGGCGCGGCGAATGGCGTCGTTTCGCGACCGCTCGGTCTCGGCTTCCGCGCGGGCCCGCTCCTGGTCGGTGCGCAGGCGCCCCGTCTCCGCCAGGTCGTGCCGGAAGCCTTCCAGCGCGCGGGCGATGGCGCCGATCTCGTCCTTCAGCCGGGTCCCGCCGATCGGCTCGTCGTAACGCCCCGCACTCAGGGCGTTGACCGCCCCGGTGATGCGGGCCAGCGGCTTGCGCACCAGCAGGTTGGTCATGGCGAACAGCGCGGCCAGCACCAGGCCGAGGATGGCGACGCCGCCGACCATCAGGGCGAACGCCAGGCGGTTCGCCGGTCCCTCGATGGCCGACTCCGGAATATCGGTGACCAGGCTCCAGCGTCCCTCGACACCGGGAATCGTGGCCGGCGTGAACAGGCGGCTGACCTGCTCGCCGCCGCTGCCGCGCACGTTGTCGATGGCCACGGCGTCGCCGCCGGACAGCACCGCCTTCAAGCTGGCGGCCCCGGCGCCGTCATAGGCTTTCGTTCGCAGGTTCACGTCGGGGTGCGATACCCAGTTGCCGCCCGGCGAGACCAGCATCACCGTGCCTTCGCCGAACGGTTTCATCCTGCCCAGCATGGCGGCCAGATCGTCGAGCGCGACGTCCACGCCGGCGACGCCGATCACCTTTCCGTCCGACACGACCGGATAGGTGATGGAGGTCATCAGCACCTGCTTGTCCCCGACCTTGTCGGTGTAGGGCTCCAGCAGGGCCGGCCTGCCGCTCTCGAACGAGCGCAGATAGTAGTCTTCCTGGTAGTTCTCGGGCTCGGTGGCTTCCGCCTCGATCGTCCCGTCGGCGCGCCGCACCCAGAAGGACGAGAAATTGCCGCTGGCGTTGGTCGCCGGCGCCCCGGTTCCGGCGAGCGCGGCGTCCTGGCCGTCCCAGGCGTCCGGCGCGATCATGAACCAGCTGGTGAGAACGATCGGCGACATCGAGGCCGCCGGCCTGGCCATGGCGTCCGCGACCGCGCGGTCGCGCATGCCGGCCTCATGCGCCGCGCCGAGATCGGCGGCCAGGGTCTTCACCCCGCCCGAGATCTCGCCCAGGCGGGCCTCGATGCTGTGCGCCGCCTGCTGGCCCAGCGCGGAGGCATAGTCCCCCGACAATCCCTTCGCCACAGAGCGTGTGTGCTGCGAAACCGCGAACGCGGCGATCAGGAGCAGAAAACCGACCACAACACCCGCGGCCGTAAGCATCTTCCCCGCGACGGACAGCCGCTGGAATGCCTGCATCATCTTTCCCCATGGGAAGCCTATGCCTCCCGGATGGGACGATTTGCTTAACGGCTGGTTTCCGTTGAGAAATCAGTTCTCGCGGGCGATCGGATAGAGCAGGTGGCGGTCGTCGTGGAAGGGCGTCCGCTCGTAGAACCAGCCGAGACGCGCGTCGGGATCGGCGGCGAACGCCGGATCGGCGGCCAGTCGCGCCTCGAACTCCGCCTTCAGCGCCGGGTCGGCGGCCAGCATCCGGTCGGCCAGTGGCGCGATGGCGTAGCCTTCGATGTATTCGACGCGGTTCAGCACCTCCGGGATCATGCCCCAGGCGAAGAAGCTCTCGCTCGATTGCGGCTCCAGCAGAAGCACGACGATGTCGCCGAGCGGCTGGTCGGTGGACACCCGGACCGAGCCCGGCGCGAAGGTCCAGTCCCGCCGCTCGACGGCCACCGCGGCCACGCTGATCGGCACATGGCCCTCGTTGGTCCGCGGCGCGACCCTGGGGTCCTTCAGCCGGAGCATGTCGACCGAGACCGTCCGGGGCGCGGCCAGCGCCTCCATCTCGACGCCGTGGATGCGCAGGCGCTCGATCAGGTCGCTGCGGTGGGCCGGAATCCAGTAGGCCTTCGGCCGGTCGAGCGTCAGGGTCGGCTTGCTGCCGTAGAACGGCATCCGCCAGAGCTCGGGATCGGGCTTGCCGAGCCAGCGGATCTCGTCGGTCCCCGAGGCTTCGCTGCGGTAGCGCTCGAACAGGATGCCCTTGAACGGCCGCATCGTCGGGGTGTCGGCCTGCGCGAAGTTGGCCAGGATCTTCGCCGGCCTCAGCGCTCGGTCCTTCTCGATCGCGGCGCGCAGGCCCGGGCCCCGGGCGGCCAGCAGCCGCATGGCCTCCTCGATGAAGACATAGGTTCCCAGGACCCGCTGCTCATGCGGCTTGAGGCTGTGGTTCTCGATCAGGATGGTCGGCACGTGCGCCGCCGAACCCCAGCCGTTGGAGAAGCGCTCGCCGAGGCCGCCGTCGCTCAGGCCCTTCTGCGGGTCGCGGTCGTCGAGGGCGAAGACCAGTTCGCCGGGGATGTGTCCCTGGGCCTCAAGCGCCTTGTTCATGGCCGGCTTGAACGCATCGTCCAGCCAGCGGGCGATGGCCGGCGAGCGCGACCAGACCCCGTTCTCGCCGTTGTAGCCGTAGGTCACGTCGTACTGGTAGTCGATGCCGTCGGTCACGTGGACGTCGACGTAGAGGTCCGGCCGGTACCGGTTGGCGAACGCGCGCACGGCCCGCATCTCGGGCTGGTCGAGCTTCATGTAGTCGCGGTTGAGGTTCTGGTTGGTCGCGGTGTTGCGCCAGCCCTGGATGCGCGGTCCGCGCTGGTTGGGCCGCGAATAGGGACCGGACCGCTCGTGGCCGTCGACCGACAGGATCGGGATCAGGATCAGGTTCACCCCGTCCAGCAGGTGCGCCTTGCCGTAGAAGGCGATGTCGCGCAGCAGCATCATGCCGGCGTCCTTGCCGTCGATCTCGCCCGGGTGGATCCCGGCCTGGACCAGCAGCACCGGCTTCTTCGGATCGAAGCTCGCCCCGTCCTTGCTGGCGATCACGGCGTAGATCGGCCGCCCCTCCGGCGAGACGCCGAACTCTTCGATCCGGATCAGATCGGATGCGGCGTCCAGCCGGTCGAACCAGGCGCGGGTGTCTGCGTAGTTCGGGCTGAAGTCGTGTTCCGGATCCTGTTCGAAGGCGCTGGCCCAGGGGTCGGACGCGGGCCGCAGCAAGGCGCGGCTCTTGCCGTCCCATTCGGGCGCCGGCGGCAGGAAGGGCTGGTCCCAGGGCGCTGCGTTGGGGATGGAGGGGGTCGGCTCGGACATGGCGGGACTCGCGACCAGAAGAGCGCCGAAAACGGCGGAGACAAGGGACATTCGCATGGAGGTCACTCTTCGAACATCTCGCGCAGAGTGGCGAGCAGTGTCGTCAACTCGACCGTCTGCAATCTGCCGATCTTGCGGATCATTCGGGTCCGGTCGACTGAGCGCATCCGGTCTGAAACCAGGAGACCAACCCGATTGGCGAACCTGACTTCAGGGCGAAAACGGGACGGCAGGCTCCCGGTGGTCAGAGGCACGATGAGATGGACGGGGAGATGGCTGAGGCCATCCGGAGACACGATCACGCAGGGTCGGGTCTTGCGCAGCTCGCTGCCGACGGTTGGATCGAGCCGAACGAGCCAAACGTCGCCGCGCCTGATCAAGGATGCTTCTCTTCATTGGCCGCGAGCGCGGCCTCCAGTTCAGCGATGTCTTCTTCCGTCCAATCCTCGCCAAGAGCCTCGGTGTCCGTGTCTGAGGTCAGGTCGGCCTCAAGCCATTCCCGCTCCTCCTCGGTCAGCCCCGCGGCCGCAATGCGCTTGGCATCGTCTTCCCAACCCTCGCGAGGGGTCCTGCGCGCCGGAATGATGGTGATCTTGCCGGGCTCGTAGACAAACTCGACCGCGCCGCCCTCCGCGACCCCGAGGGCCTGAAGCGCGGGCTTGGGCAGGATCACACCCTGCGAATTCCCGATCTTTCGAATGGACGAGGCCATGGCTGCGCTCCGTTACAACAATGTTGTAACATCGACGACGCCCTACCTCCAGATCGGCTTGCCGTCACCCGGGAGGCCGAGCTTGCCCCACATGTCCGACACCCGGTCCACCACGTCCTGGTCCATGCGGATCTTCTCGCCCCATTCGCGATGCGTCTCAGGCGGCAGCTTGTTGGTGGCGTCCAGGCCGATCTTGCTGCCGAGGCCGCTCTCGGGGCTGGCGAAGTCGAGGTAGTCGATCGGGGTGTTCTCGATCACCGTGATGTCGCGGGCCGGGTCCATGCGGGTGCTGAGCGCCCACATCACGTCCTTCCAGTCGCGGGCGTCGATGTCGTCGTCCACGACGATCACCCACTTGGTGTACATGAACTGGCGCAGATAGCTCCAGACGCCGAGCATCACCCGCTTGGCGTGGCCGGG
>CALKHU010000161.1 GCA_937991555.1 uncultured Caulobacter sp. | reverse complement strand
ACTGCCCGGCCGGTTCCGTACCCCGCCGGGGCCGATACCGGTGTCAATCGTGGCCGCCGGATGCTGGCGCGGGCTCCCGGTGCAGGATATCAGCGGTCACCGGGACGAGGGAGCGCCGCAGGGGCCGTGAGTTCGAGGACGCCGACGACATCCGAGGACGAGGCCCTGCTCAGCGGTCGCCGCCGCGCCACGATCAACGACGTCGCCCGCCTGGCGGGTGTCTCCAAGAAAACCGTCTCCCGCGTCATCAACCGCTCCCCCTCGGTGAGTCCCGAAACCCGCGAGAAGATCGAGGCGGTGATCGCCCGGTACGGCTACGCCCCCGACCCCCAGGCGCGCGGTCTGGCGTTCCGTCGCTCGTTCCTGATCGGTCTGGTCTACGACAACCCCGACCCGCAGTACGTCGTGAACATGCAGAATGGCCTGCTCGACGGCATGCGCGGCTCGGGCTTCGAGCTGGTGGTCCACCCCTGTGACCGCAACAGCGCGACACTCGTCCCGGACATCCGCGCCTTTATCGAGCGCCAGAAGCTTTTCGGCGTGGTGCTGACGCCCCCGGTTTCGGAGGACGAGGCAGTGGCGGCGATGCTCCGCGAGACGGGGTGCGGGTATGTCCGCATCGCCTCGGTCGCGGTCGACGAGGAATCTCACAGCATCGTCACCAACGACCGGCGCGGCGGCCTGCTGGCCGGCCGGCACCTCGCGGACCTGGGACACCGGCGAATGGGCTTCATTTCCGGTTCCGACGGGCCCCGCTCGTCGCGCGAACGCCGCCGCGGCTTCGAGCAGGGGCTGGCGGAGCACGGCCTCGCGCTGTCGCCCGACTGTGTGGCGGAGGGGGCGTACAGCTACGAGTCCGGTCAGGAGGGCGCCCGCCGCCTGCTGGCGCTCAAGGACCGCCCGACCGCGATCTTCGCCGCCAGCGACGAGATGGCCGCCGGCGTCCTGCACGCCGCCCGCGAGGCAGGCCTGTCGACGCCGGGCGACCTGTCGGTGGTCGGTTTCGACGACACCCAGATCGCCTCGCGCGTCCGGCCCGCCCTGACCACCATCCGCGCCCCGACCCGCGAGATCGGCCGCCGGGCCGCCGAGCGCCTGGTCGGCGGCCTCGAGGAAAGTCGCGACCCTAAGGAACGCCTGCCGTCGCTGGTGGTGCGCGAGTCGACGGGCAGGCCGAAGGGGTAGGGCGCTACGGGCCGAGCCACCCGCGACGCCTTTCATGGACGGGGACGGCCTCGGCCGTCATGCACTAGAAGGGGGGGACCAGATCCGGCGGCGCGCTCCGGGACTTGCGGCCCCTGACGCCGACTGGCGCGTTGCTCCGGTCGAAGACCGGCTGAAGGAGACGAACCATGGCCCACGATCGCATGTCCGTCCTGACCGCGATGGTCGACCAGGGCGTGATCCCCGTGTTCTACCACCCTGACGTCGAGACCTGCGTCAACGTCATCCAGGCCTGCGCCGACGCCGGCGCGAAATGCATCGAGTTCACCAACCGCGGCGACTTCGCCAGCCACGTCTTCCTCGAGGTTGCGCGCCACTTCGCCAGGGCCGACCCCAGCGTGATCATGGGCGTGGGCAGCGTCGTCGACGCGCCGACCGCCGGCGTCTACATCGCCAACGGCGCGAGGTTCGTCGTCGGCCCGGTCCTCAACGCCGACGTGGCGCGGGTCTGCAACCGCCGCATGATCCCCTACAGCCCCGGCTGCGGCTCGGCCTCCGAGATCTCGTATGCCCACGAGCTGGGCTGCGAGATCGTCAAGGTCTTCCCCGGCGAGAGCGTCGGCGGCCCGGCCTTTGTCAGAAACATACTGGGGCCGATGCCCTGGACCAAGATCATGCCGACGGGCGGCGTCGATCCTGACGAAGACAGCCTGCGCGCGTGGTTCGGGGCCGGCATCGTCGCGGCCGGCATGGGCGGCAGGCTGATCACGCAGGATCTGCTGGAGGCGCGAGACTGGAAAGGGATCGAGGCGCGGGTGCGCAGGACCGTCGACCTCATCCGCGCCATCCGAAGCGAGCCCTGACGCCGGACGGCCCGGCCGATCCGCCGCCAGCGTGTTGATCGGATCGCTCACTCTGACAATGACGTAGCCGGGCGGCGCCGCCCGTGCCATACAGTCCTTAATCGAAACGGAGGGCGTTCAATGCTCGGCTATGTGACCATCGGCTCCAACGACATGGAGCGTTCGCTGAAGTTCTACGACGCCATCTTCGCACCGCTCGGGGGCAAGCGGATGATGGATATGGACCGCGGCTGGATCTACGGCTCGGACCGTCCCAGCATCGGCATCACCCGGCCGTACGACGAAAAGGCGGCCACGCCCGGCAACGGCTCGATGACGGCCCTGGCGGCGGCCACGCGCGCCCAGGTCGATGCGGTCCACGCGAAGGCCATGGAGCTCGGCGCGCCCTGCGAAGGCCCTCCGGGCCTGCGCGGCGACGATCCGAACGGCTTCTACGGCGCCTATTTCCGGGACCCGGACGGCAACAAGCTGTGCGTGTTCAAGTTCGGCCCGGCCGACGCCTGACGACGCCCCGGAAGCCGAAGCCCGCTCAGGTCTTCGGCTTCACGAACAGGCCGGAGATGACGCCGTCGTCGTTGATGCTGATCGTCCAGGTCAGCACCATGCCGCTCTCGAACGTCACGTCCCAGATCCACGGGTTCTCCGAGTCGCCGACCCGCGTAAAGGCCTTGGCCGGACCGAGGGCCGCCAGCTGCTGCTGCACTCCAGGCTGCGCCTTCATCCCCTCGACCAGTTCGGGGACCATGCGGTCGTAGTCGGGCTTGCCGGCCTGGATGTCGGCGATGGTCTTTTTCAGCGTGATCTCGGCCACGGTCGTGTTCGCCGTCGCGGCCAGGGCGGCGACGGGAGCGGCGGCGATGACGCCGGCGAGGGCGAGGGCCAGGACGGTGCGGGACATGGAATCCTCCTGATGTCGCGGCCCAGCTAGCCCGGGAGAGCCCCGCGTTTCAACCTGCCGAGGCCCTCGCCGGCCGCCTGCCGGGCCTAACCCGCCGCGTCCAGCGCCTGGGCGAGATCGGCGAGGATGTCGTCGATGTGCTCCAGGCCGATCGACAGCCGCACATAGCCCTCGGTCACGCCGGTCAGGGCCTGGTCCTCGACCGACAGCTGCGAGTGGGTGGTGCTGGCCGGATGGATCGCCAGGCTGCGCGCGTCGCCGATGTTGGCCACGTGGTAGAAGAGCTTCAGCGCGTCGATGAAGCGGCGGCCCGCCTCGCGCCCGCCGGCCAGTTCGAAGCCGACCAGGCCGCCGTAGCCGCCCTTCAGGGTGCGGTCGGCCCGCTCGCGCTGGACGCCGGTCTGCTGCGAGGGGTGGATGACCTGGGTCACGCCGGCGCGGCCCTTGAGGAATTCGGCGACCGCCTGGGCGTTCTGCGAATGGCGCGCGATGCGCAGCGGCAGGGTCTCGACCCCCTGCAGGATCTGGAAGGCGTTGAACGGCGACAGGGCCGAGCCGAGGTCGCGCAGCAGGATGGTCCGCGCGCGCAGGATGAAGGCGATCGGGCCCAGGGGTCTGGCCGCCTCGGCCCAGACCGCGCCGTGATAGCTGGGGTCGGGAGTGTTGAAGAGCGGCTGGCGCTCGGGGACCGCGCCCCAGTCGAACGTCCCGCCCTCGATCAGGGCGCCGCCGATCGAGGTGCCGTGGCCGCCGATGTACTTGGTCGTCGAATAGACCACGATCGCCGCGCCGTGGTCGAACGGCCGCGCCAGCAGCGGGGCGGCGGTGTTGTCGACGATCAGCGGGATGCCCAGCGGCCGGCCGATGGCCGCCACCTCGGCGATCGGGAACACGGCCAGCTTCGGGTTGGGCAGGGTCTCGGCGTAATAGGCCCGGGTGCGCGCATCGGTGGCGCGGGCGAAGGCCTCCGGGTCGGCGGGGTCGACGAACCGCACCTCGATGCCGAAGCCCTTCAGGGTGTTGGCGAACAGGTTCCAGGTGCCGCCGTAGAGGTCGGTAGAACTGACGATATTGTCGCCCGCCTGGGCCAGGTTCTGGATCGCGAAAGCCGAGGCGGCCTGGCCGGACGACACCGCCAGCGCCGCCGACCCGCCCTCGAGGGCCGCCAGGCGCTGCTCGAGGATGTCGGTCGTCGGGTTGCCCAGCCGGGTGTAGATGTTGCCCAGTTCCTTCAGCGCGAACAGGTTGGCGGCGTGTTCGGTGTCGCGGAACTGGTAGGATGTCGTCTGGTAGATCGGCGGCGCCACCGAGCCGGTCGCCGGGTCGGCCCGCCAGCCGGCGTGCAGGGCCAGGGTCTCGGGATGAAGGGGACGATCGGTCATGGCGCGGCTCCGGCGGTGAATCTGCGCGCGCACAGTAGGCGATGACGCCCCTGCGGCGGGGCGCCAGATGTGTTTGACGCCCGTGCAGGATTTCTGCCGCGCCGGATCGTCACCGGCTCCGGTCCCGCAAGCCGGCGACGCCGTGCGCGGCCGGCCGGTTCGCCCTCCGGCCCTTGCCATTCGCGCGAAAACCACCTATCTGCCGCGCCCATCACGCACGCGGACGTTCGGTCGGCTCGGGGAGACATCCCGGTCGGTCCGTTCCGGTCCCCGGATTTCCGGGGGTTGTCCGCGGAGGCGACAACCGGAAAAAGGACACCAGAAGAGATGGCTCTTCCCGAATTCTCCATGCGCCAGCTGCTCGAGGCCGGCGCCCACTTCGGCCACCAGACGCACCGCTGGAACCCGAAGATGG
>CALKHU010000160.1 GCA_937991555.1 uncultured Caulobacter sp. | reverse complement strand
TACTCCCCGCTGACCCAGGTCAACGCCGGGAATGTGCGCAAGCTCGAGCGCGCCTGGACCTACCGCACCGGCGACCTTCCGGAGGAAAAATGGGGCGCCGAGACGACCCCGCTCAAGATCGGCGACACCGTCTACCTCTGCTCGGCCCGCAACATCCTCATCGCCCTGGACGCCGCGACCGGCAAGGAGCGCTGGCGCTACGACCCGAAGGTGTCCGACGACTGGATTCCCTACACCGCCGCCTGCCGCGGCGTGGCCTACCACGAGACGCCGGCCGCCGGCGGCGCGACGGAGGTCGAATGCCGCGCCCGCGTCATCGAGGGCACCCTCGACGGTCGCCTGGTGGCCGTCGACGCCCGGACGGGCCGTCCCTGCTCCGGCTTCGGCGTCGACGGCGCGGTCGACATCAAGGCGGGCATGGGGGAGGTCGTGCCTGGCATGGTGTCCATCACGTCCGCCCCGACCATCGTCAGGGGCGTGATCGTCACCGGCCACCAGGTGCTCGACGGCCAGACCAACAGCGCTCCGTCCGGCGTCATCCAGGGCTTCGACGTCGTCACCGGCGCCCTGCGGTGGGCCTGGGACATGACGCGCCCGGACCTGACCGGCGCGCCGCCGGACGGCCAGACCTACACGCGCGGAACGCCGAACATGTGGACAACAGCCAGCGGCGACGAGAGCCTGGGCCTGGTCTTTCTGCCGCTGGGCAACTCCGCGGCCGACTACTACAGCGCCGACCGGTCCGACCTCGAGAACCGCTACTCGACGGCGCTGGTCGCCCTCGATGTGACGAGCGGCAAGCCCGTCTGGAGCTTCCAGACCGTGCACAAGGACGTGTGGGACTACGATCTCGGGTCCCAGGGCACGCTGGTCGATTTTCCGACCGGCGACGGCGCGGCGCCCGCCATCCTCCTGCCCAGCAAGCAGGGCGACCTCTATGTGCTCGACCGGCGCACCGGGGTTCCCCTGACGCGCGTGGCGGAGCGCTCGGTTCCCCAGGGCGGCGTCGAGCCGGCCGAACGGTCGGCGACGCAGCCGTTCTCCCTGTTCCACGCCCTGCGCAAGCCCGACCTGAGGGAAAAGGACATGTGGGGCATGTCGCCGATCGACCAGATGATCTGCCGCATCGGTTTCCGGCGGGCCGCCTATCAGGGCTTCTACACCGCCCCGACCGCAGACCGGCGCTGGATCCAGTATCCCGGCTACAACGGGGGTTCGGACTGGGGCGGCGTCGCGGTGGACCCGGCCCGGGGCGTGATCATCGCCAACTACAACGACATGCCGAACTACAACCGCCTGGTGCCTCGCGCCGAGGCGGACCGCAAGGGCTGGTTCCCGCGGGGGGACCCGCGACTCAAGGCCCGGACCGAGGGCAATGCGGCGCGGGGCGGAACGCCCGGGGCCGAGGGGGCCGGCGATCCCCAAGCCGGCGTGCCCTATGCGATCGACGTCAACGCCGGCTGGCGCATGAGCTTCACAGGGCTGCTGTGCAAGCAGCCGCCCTACGGCGGCATCCGGGCCATCGACCTGCGCACCGGCCGCACGCTCTGGGACCGGCCGCTCGGTACGGCGCGGAACAACGGCCCGTTCGGGATTCCGTCCATGCTGCCGATCGATATCGGCACGCCCAACAACGGCGGCTCTGTGGTCACGGCGGGCGGGCTGGTCTTCATCGCCGCGGCCACAGACGACCTGATCCGCGCGATCGACATCCGCACCGGCGAAACCCTCTGGTCGGATCGCCTGCCGGCCGGCGGCCAGGCCAACCCGATGGTCTACGAGCAGGACGGCAGGCAGTACCTGGTGATCATGGCGGGCGGGCACCATTTCATGGAGACCCGCCGCGGCGACCACGTGATCGCCTACGCCCTGCCCCGATGATGGCCCCGGGGACAGCCATGGTCTGGGCTCCCTACTGCGGGATCGCGCCCACGCCGGCCGAGGTTCTCGCACGCTGGAACCTGGACCCGCCGCTTGTCGCCGGGATCGGCCTCGCCGTCGCGGCCGTTCTCTGGCGGAGCCGGCCGGACCAGCGCCCCCCCGCCCTCGCGGCCATCGCCGTCCTGGCGGCGATCTTCGTGTCGCCGCTCTGCGCGCTCAGCGCCGCCCTGTTCACGGCCCGGACGGTGCACCATCTCCTGCTCGTCGCGGTCGCCGCGCCGCTGCTCGCCTGGAGCCTCCCGAGGCGTGAGGCCAGTCCGCTGGCGCTGGCCACCATCGTCTCGGGCGCCCTGTTCTGGGTCTGGCACGCGCCCGGCGCCTACGCGGCCGCGCTGTCCAGCGATGCGGTCTACTGGCTCATGCAGGCCAGTCTTCTGCTCGGCGCCGCCTGGTTCTGGGTCGCGCTGCGGACGGCCCCGACCCTGCAGGCGGTCGGCGCGCTGCTGGCGGCCATGGTCCAGATGGGCCTGCTGGGCGCCCTCATCACCTTCGCTCCCGCGCCCCTGTACGCGCCGCACCTGGGCACGACGGCCGCGTTCGGCCTGACCCCGCTGGAAGACCAGCAGATCGCGGGCCTGATCATGTGGGCGCCGGCGGCGGCGCTGTACCTGTTCGCGGCGCTCGCCGTCGTCGGGCGCAGGATCGGAGCGGGCGGCGCGGCGGGAGCGCGCCCGGGGTGATCGACAGGCTGGTCGTCAACATCCTGGAATGGGCGGCGGGCCACGCCGACGAGGGGCGTTTTTCGCCGGTCGCGATCGTCTTCCACTGGACGATGGCGGCGATGGTGTTCTTCCAGCTCGGCTGGGGATGGTGGATGGGGCGCCTGCCGGTGGGCGGCGGCAAGGTCGCGGCCTATGACGTCCACTTCGCCGTCGGCGTCCTCATGCTCGTGCTCGTCATCGCCCGGGGAAGCTGGCGGCTGCTGGCGCCGGACGTGATCAACGACGCCGACAAGCCGGGGTGGGAGAGCATCGCCGCCCGGATCACGCACTACGTCTTCTACAGCTGCCTGTTCGGACTGCCGCTCTCGGGCTGGGCGATGGTGTCGGCGACCGCCCGCGAGCAGGAGCTCAGCCTGGTCGGGTTGCCATGGCCGTTGCTGCCGCTGCAGGACCTGTCGAATCCGGCGCTGTGGGCGGTGGAGGCGGCGGCCGAATGGATGCACTGGACGCTGATCGTCTGCCTGCTGGCGATGATCCCGATCCACGTCGGCGGCGCCCTGAAACACCAGATCATCGACCGGGATGACGTGGTCCACGGGATGCTGCCAATCGTGCCGCAGCCGCCTCGGCGCCGGACAGGCTGGCAGCGTCGGTGGCGGGCGGTCGAGAAGCGGATCGCCGCTCTAGCCAGCCGGCTATGGCCCGCATCTCGCCATCGCCCAGAGCCGCGGCGGCGGCCGACATGACGCCCCGGGGGTCGTTTCGGCGGTCCGAAGTCCGCCAACGGCGCAACTGATCGACCGTGTAGGCCGCCGGTTGTCCCGCCAGCGCCGGATTGGCCGGTCCGATCCCTTCGCCCGCGCGGCCATGGCAGTCCGCGCAGGCCGGCAGGGCGCGCGCGTGATCGCCCTGAGCGTAGAGTCGGGGCGCCGGCGCCGCTGCGGTCCCCCGCGCCGGCGGGGACAGCGCGGCGTAGTAGGCCGCCACTGCGAGACGGTCGTCATGGTCGAGCCGCCTGGCGACAGGCGTCATCGTGGCGTCGAAGCGTGGTCCGGCGGCGTAGTCCTCGAGCTGCTTCCGCAGGTACCCCGGGTCGAGACCGGCGAGACGAGGCGTCGAGACGCCGTCCCCTTCGCCGTTCAGGCCGTGACACCTGAAGCAGGCGGTTCTCGCGCCGGCTTCGCCGCCGCCCATGGCGATCAGCTCGCCGGTCGCGGTAAAGGCCTCGCCCGTTTCGTTGGCGAGGGGCTGGCAGCCCGCCGCGACGACGGCGGCCGTCAACAGCAGGAGGGCGCGCACGTCACTCCAACCCGGCAGGGCCGCCAGGGTTCCGAGCCTGGAACCAGCGCCGGTCGCGGGGGTTCTCCTGCAGACCCCATGGGGAGGCTGCGCGCGCCATCGGCCCGATTGACGACACCCTGCGGACAGCGACGATCGCGAGCCTCGCGCTCGTTGGCGCGTGCTCGGCCGAGACCAGCCCGCCCCGCGTCATCGCCGGCGCGGACACCGCCCGGGGCCTCACCGTCATCCGGGCCGCGGGGTGCGGGGCGTGTCATGCCGTTCCCGGAGTCGCCTGGCCCGGGGGCACGGTCGGCGGGTCGCTTGAGGGCTTCGCCTCCCGGCCGTTGATCGCGGGCCGGATGCCCAACCAGCCTGACGTCCTGGTCGCCTGGATCCTGGACCCCGCCTCGCTCTCCGCCGCGACCGGCATGCCCCCGAGCCCCGTCACCGAGAGCCAAGCCCGCGACATCGCGGCCTACCTCTACACGCTCGAATGATCGGCAAGGCGCCCGAAGGATTCGCCGGCTGGCCGCCGCCGGCCCTCGACCCGGCGGGGCCCTTCGCGGGTCCGATCAACACGCTGTCATGGGTCCTGTTCGCCGTGGGCATCGTCGTCTTCGCGGCGGTGCTGGCGGCCCTGGGAGTTGCGCTCTTAGGCCCCCGACGGTGGCGGTCCAGGCTGGGCGGTCCGCGTCTGGTCTGGCTTGGCGGCCTGGCGTTCCCGGTCGTCGTGCTGAGCGCGCTGCTCGTCTACGGCCTCGGCCTGACAAGCCGCCTGACGGACGATCCGCGCCCCGGCGAAACCCGGGTGCGGGTCGTCGGCGAGATGTGGTGGTGGCGCGTCGCCTACCTCGACAGCCAGGGCCGGGAGGTGCTGCAGGACGCCAACGAGATCCACATTCCCGCCGGCCGGCCGGTGGTCTTCGAACTGGAGGCGGCTGACGTCATCCACGCCTTCTGGATTCCCCGACTCGGCGGCAAGGAGGACATGATCCCGGGGCGTCGCAACATCCTGCGCCTGCAGGCGGATGCGCCGGGCGTCTACGGCGGTCAGTGCGCCGAGTACTGCGGCGGCCCGCATGCGCTGATGGGCCTCGTCGTCGTGGCCCATCCGCCGGCGGAGTTCGACGCCTGGATGCGGCGCCGCCTGAAGCCCGCCCCGGCCGCCGCCGAAGCCTCGCGCGGCGCCGAAGTCTTCGCGGACTCGGGTTGCGGCGCCTGCCACACCGTGCGCGGCACCGCCGCCAACGGTCTCGCCGGCCCCGATCTCAGCCACGTCGGCGCGCGGCGCACGATCGGCGGCGGCATCCTGCCCAACAACCAGGGCACGATCGCGGGCTGGATCGCCGACAGCCAGGCGATCAAGCCGGGCAATCGCATGCCGGCGTACCCGGTCCTGTCGGGGGCGGATCTTCGCGCGGTCTCGGCCTACCTCGCGAGCCTGCAATGATCTCCGAGACCGGCTTCGACCCCGCCCTCTACGACCGGTTCCCCACCAGGGGGGCGCGGCCGAGGGGAGAGCTGGAGACGCTCGCGGCGGTCTGGTGCGGGCCCCGGTCGTTCTGGCAGTGGATCACGGCGATCAACAACAACTTCGTCGGCGTCTACTACGTCGGCGCGGCGATGCTGTTCTTCGTGCTGGCGGGCGTGCTGGCGTTGCTGATGCGGACGCAGCTCGCCATCCCCCTGAACGGTTTGCTGCCGCAGGAGACCTACAACCAGCTCTTCACCGTGCACGGCACGATGATGATGTTTCTCTTCGCGGTGCCCGCCGTGGAGGCTCTCGGCGTACTTCTGCTGCCGCAGATGCTCGGGGCCCGCGACCTCCCCTTTCCCCGGCTCAGCGCCTACGCCTTCTGGGCCTATCTGATCGGGGGGCTGGCCTTCTTCAGCTCGATCTTCTTCGGCCTGGCGCCGAACGGCGGCTGGTTCATGTACCCGCCGCTCACGAGTTCGACCTGGTCGCCCGGCATCAACGCCGACTTCTGGCTGCTCGGCATCGGCTTCATCGAGATCTCGGCCATCGCCGGCGCCATCGAGATCATCGTCGGCATCCTCCGGACCCGCGCGCCGGGCATGACGCTGGACAAGCTGCCGGTCTTCGCCTGGGCGATGCTGATCTTTGCCGGGATGATCATCATCGCCTTTCCATCCGTCATCCTGGCGACGACCCTGATGGAACTGGAGCGGGCGCTGGACTGGCCCTTCTTCGACCCCGCCCGCGGCGGCGACCCGCTGCTCTGGCAGCACCTCTTCTGGTTCTTCGGCCACCCCGAGGTCTACATCATCTTCCTGCCCGCGGCGGGAGCCATGTCGACCATCGTCCCCGCTGTGGCCCGCACGCCGCTCGTCGGTCACCGCCTCGTTGTGCTGGCCATGCTCGCCACCGGCTTCATCAGCTTCGGCGTCTGGGCGCATCACATGTTCACCACGGGGATGCCGCGGATCTCGACGGGCTTCTTCTCGGCCGCGTCGGCCGCGGTCTCGATCCCGGCCGGGGTGCAGGTCTTCAGCTGGATCGCCACCATCGCCGCCGGCCGCATGCGGTTCAGCACGCCCGGCCTGTTCGCGCTGGGCAGCGTGATCATCTTCACCATGGGCGGCCTCACCGGCGTGATGGTGGCCATGGTCCCGTTCGACTGGCAGGCCCACGACACCTACTTCATCGTCGCCCACCTGCACTACGTCCTGATCGGCGGCATGGTGTTCCCGCTGTTCGCGGCCATCTACTACTGGACCCCGATGGTCAGCCGGCGCGCGCTCAGCGAGCGCCTCGGCCGCTGGGTGTTCTGGCTGATGTTCGCCGGCATGCACCTGGCCTTCCTGCCCATGCACCTGAGCGGACTGATGGGCATGCCCCGCCGGGTCTATACCTACCTGCCCGGCCGTGACCTCGAACTGCCCAACCTGGTCTCCTCGGTCGGAGCCTTCGTCTTCGCGGCGGGCGTGCTGGTCTGGGTGATCGACATGGCGCGGAGCTTCCGTCCGTTCGGCGACCGCACCGCCGGCAACGTCCACGACGGGGCGGGCCTGGAATGGCTTCCGGCCGGGCTCTACTCGGTCCGGTCGATACCGGTCGTCACCAGCCTCTACCCGCTGTGGGACCAGAAGGAGCTCGCCCGCGACGTCGAGGCGGGGCGATACTTCCTCCCTCGCAGTGCAACAGGCGAGCGGGAGACCATCGTCACCAGCACGCTCAACGCCGAGCCGCAGTACCTGCAGATTCTGCCCCGGCCCTCCGGCTGGCCGATCTGGGGGGCCCTGTTCACCGCAGGGTTCTTCCTGTTGCTCACCGTGCAGGCCTACTGGCCGTCGGCGGTGAGCGGCGTGCTGGCGATCTACTGCATCATGAGCTGGTGCTGGACGCTCGACCGGCGCCCGGCGTGCGGGACGGCCGACATCGGCGCCGGCATCGAGGTCCCGACCTACGCCAGCGGTCCGACCAGCCATGGCTGGTGGGCGATGGTCATCACCCTCGTCGTGGGCGGGATGGTGCTGGCGATGAGCGCGTTCAGCTACGTCTTCCTCTGGAGCCGCAATCCCGGCGTCTGGCTGCCTCCGCCGCCCGTCACGTCGCTGGTGACGCTGCTTGTGCTCGACGCGGCCGCCGCGGGACTGGCCTGGGCGGCATGCCGGCTCCAGCGCAGGCCGGGTTCGCATCCGGCGACGGCGGCGACCCTCATGCTGGTCCTCGCCGCCGCCTCGCTGGCCGCGGCCTGGGCCCTGGATCTCGGGGCCTGGCGCGCCGCCGGCCCCCATCCGACCGTCCACGCCCAGGGCGCCATGGTCCACGCCTTCATGGCATGGCAGGGCCTGTTCGTCGCGGTGACAGTCCTGATGGCCGTGTTCGCGATCCTGCGCCGGATCGCCGGACGCCTGCGTCCGGACCTGCCGACGACGGCCGATCTCATCGCCCTCTTCGTCGTCTATACAGCGGGACAGGGCGCGTTCAGCGGCCTGCTGCTCCGGCTGTTTCCGGGAGGCTGACCATGGGGCGCTGGGCCTTCATGCTGGGCGGGCTGATCGTCTGGGCGGTCCACTTCATCGGCGTCTATGGCATCGTCAGCATCGGCGATGTCGTGGACCGCGCGGATGCGCCCGCATGGCGGCTGGCCGCCCTGGCCTTCACCGGCGCCTGCCTCGCGGCTTTGGCCGCGCACCTCATCGCGGCGATCCGCCGTCTGCGCACGCGCGACCAGGGCGCCGCCTCCCTCCGGTTCATGACCGAGGTCGCCATCCTCGGGTCGGCGCTCGCGACGGTCGCCGTCCTCTGGCAGGCCATCCCCGCCGTCTCCCGGGGCTGATGCGCCTCGCGACGCCGAGCCGCGGCCGTCATCGCCCGGGGGCGAACGATCACAGCCGCGAACCGTTAGCTGTGCATGGATTTCGGCGACATGCAGCGAGCCGGGAGTGGCGGCTGACGGCGAGGATCGGTCCGGGCGGACATCGCCGCGACGTCACAGGCCTCAGCAGGGACCAGATCGTCTCGGACGTGCTCGAGCAACTGCAGTCGTGGCGAAACCCGCCGCGCAACGCGGGCGCCGGGCGATGAGCTCCATCGCCTGGCGCCTGGCCCCTGACCGTCGTCCTTGAGCGGCCTGCGCGAGACGGCCTCAGGCGGCGGTGATCGACAGGCACATCATTTTCAGCTCCAGGTACTCGTCGAGGCCGAAACGGGATCCCTCCCGGCCGAGACCCGACTCCTTGACCCCGCCGAACGGCGCCACCTCCGTGGAGATCAGGCCGGTGTTGAGGCCGACCATCCCGTACTGCAGCGCCTCCCCCATCCGCCAGGCGCGGTCGAGATCCCGCGTGTAGACGTAGGAGGCCAGTCCGGCCCGGGTGTCGTTGGCCAGGGCGATCGCCTCGGCCTCGGTCTCAAAGCGGACAAGGCCCGCGAGCGGACCGAAGGTCTCCTCCCGGTTCATCAGCGCCCCGGCCGGGACATCGACGAGCACCGTCGGTTCGAACCACGACCCCTCCGTTCCGCGCCGGGCCCCGCCGGTCAGGACGCCGGCGCCGCCGGCCACCGCGTCGGCGACGTGGCGCTCGACCTTCTCGACCGCCGCGGCGTTGATGAGCGGTCCCTGCTCGGTCGGCCCGTCGAGCCCGTCGCCCACCCGCAACGCCTTGACGCGGGATGCCAGCCGGTCGGCGAACGCGTCATAGACGCCGGCCTGCACCAGCAGCCGGTTGGCGCAGACGCAGGTCTGGCCTGTGTTGCGGAACTTGCTGGCCATCGCCCC
>CALKHU010000159.1 GCA_937991555.1 uncultured Caulobacter sp. | reverse complement strand
GACAGGCCGGTTCACGCCCCATTGTGCGCCCGCCCCGGGGCCGGGGGATGGAAGGCGCGGCGTGGGGGTATGCGGAAGGGGTGGATTGTCCCGGAATGTCTCCGGTTGTCCCGGGAGTATAGGTCCCGGGAGTCCCGCTTTTTCGCGCATCCCGCCCACGGCCTCCCTCTCCCTGCCGCTCATCCTCGCGGAAGCGAGGAAGAGCGGAACTGATGGGGGCTTCGCAGGGAGGGGGAGGATTGAACGAAAAAGGCGGGCCGCCTCTCAGCGTCCCGCCTTCAATCGCCAGCCTATCGGCCCGCGCGCTTCGTCAGGGACAGACACCTTCGGTGTCAGTCCCCGCCCCCTACTCCTCCCGCACCCGCTTCTTGCGGAAGCTCGGGTTGAGGACCTTCTTGCGCAGGCGGATGTTCTTTGGGGTGACCTCGACCAGTTCGTCTTCCTCGATGTAGGCGATGGCCTGTTCGAGGGTCATGCGGCGGGGCGGGGTGAGGCGGATGGCTTCGTCCTTGCCGCTGGCGCGGACGTTGGTCAGCTGCTTGGCCTTCATCGGGTTGACGTCGAGGTCGTCCGACCGCGCGTTCTCGCCGATGATCATGCCCTGGTAGGTCTTCTCGCCGGCGCCGACGAACATCACGCCGCGCTCCTCGAGGTTCCACAGGGCGTAGGCGGCCGTCTCGCCGTCCGAGTTGGAGACCAGCACGCCCTTGCGCTGCTGGTCGATCGGGCCCTTGTAGGGCTCGTAGTGGCTGAACACGCGGTTCAGCACGCCGCTGCCCCGGGTGTCGGTCAGGAACTCGCCCTGGTAGCCGATCAGCGAGCGCGACGGGGCCGACAGGCTGATGCGGGTCTTGCCGGCGCCGGACGGGCCCATGTCGCGCAGCTCCGCCTTGCGGGCGCTGAGCTTCTCGATGACGATGCCGGTGAACTCGTCGTCGACGTCGATCATGACGTCCTCGATCGGCTCCAGCCGCTCGCCGGTCTCCTCGTCCTTCTGGAAGACCACGCGCGGACGGCTGATCGAGACCTCGAAGCCCTCGCGGCGCATGGATTCGATCAGCACGCCCAGCTGCAGTTCGCCGCGGCCGGCGACCTCGTAGGCGTCGCGCTCGGCCGTCTCGGTGACGCGGATGGCGACGTTCGACTCCGCTTCCTTGAGCAGGCGGTCGCGGATGACGCGCGACTGCACCTTGTCGCCCTCGCGGCCGGCCAGCGGGCTGTCGTTGACCGAGACGGTCATCGAGATGGTCGGCGGGTCGATCGGCTGGGCGGGCAGCGCCTCGGTGACCTCGAGCGCGCAGAGTGTGTCGGCGACGGTGGCCTTGCTGAGACCGGCGATGGCGACGATGTCGCCGGCTTCGGCGCCCTCGTCGATCGGCTGGCGCTTGAGGCCGCGGAAGGCCAGCACCTTGGTGATGCGGCCCTGCTCGATCATCTTGCCGTCGCGCGACAGGGCCTTGATGGCCATGCCGGGGACGGCGCGGCCGGCCTCGATGCGGCCGGTCAGCAGGCGGCCGAGGAACGGATCGCTCTCGATCAGCACCGACAGCATCCGGAACGGCTCGTCCTTGCGCGCCTCGGCCTTCGGGGCCGGCACATGGTCGACGATCAGGTCGAACAGCGGGCTGAGGTTGTCGCTGGGCTTGCCCATGTCGAGCGTGGCCCAGCCGTTCTTGCCGCTGGCGTAGATGTGCGGGAAGTCGAGCTGCTCGTCGGTGGCGCCCATGGCGGCGAACAGGTCGAAGGCGTCGTTCAGCACCCGGTCCGGATCGGCGTGGGCGCGGTCGACCTTGTTGAGGCAGACGATCGGGCGCAGGCCCATCTTCAGCGCCTTGCCGAGCACGAACTTGGTCTGCGGCATGACGCCTTCCTCGGCGTCGACCAGCAGCACGCAGCCGTCCACCATGCCGAGGATCCGCTCCACCTCGCCGCCGAAGTCGGCGTGGCCGGGCGTGTCGATGATGTTGATCCGGGTCTCGCCCGCCTTGCCGTTCCAGAGCACGCTGGTGCACTTGGCGAGGATGGTGATGCCCCGCTCGCGCTCCTGGTCGTTGGAGTCCATGGCGCGCTCGACCGTCGCCTCGTTGGCGCGGAAGACGCCGGACTGGGCGAGGAGCTGGTCGACCAGGGTGGTCTTGCCATGGTCGACGTGCGCGATGATGGCGATGTTTCGCAGGGACATTCGGATCTTTTTCGGGGGCGGAAGGAGGCGCGCGCTTTTACGCGAGTGCGAGCGGATTATCCACCCCGGCCGGATGACGCGGTTCCGGGCGCCGCCAAACGCCTGTTTTTATTCATCAACAGGTGAAATCAGGCGCCCGCCGCCTATAACTTGTGCGCCGCAACATATAACAGTCGTGCAACAATTACCCTTGCGGAAACAGGGTTTCTCGCAGCGCCTTCGCGAAAATCTGCGGTTCGGGGCACATTTCCCCCTTGTCGGTTTGTGCGCTGCACACTAGATTGACCGTGTGAGGCGGCCCTGCCGCCTCTGCCCTTCCTGGGCGTTTCCTCCCTAATGAACTGCGGCGGCTTCGGCCGCCGCTTTTTTTTGGCCCGGGGGCTGGGCCGTGCGCCCCCCCGGGACCGGCCCCTGGCCGGCCCGAGGGCAGGCTTCGACACGGCCCCGCGGGCCTGCTCAGGATGACATAGTCCGAAGGCTGTACGCTCACGTCATGCTGAGCAGCGCTCGAAGAGCGCGTGCCGAAGCACGCGGGGCTTCTACGCCGGCGCCAGTTCCGGCCAGCGTTCGGCCAGCGTCGCGGCCAGCCGGCCCACGTCCGCCGTGAGTTTCGCAAGCCCACCCGTCGGCTGCAGCGTCTTCTCGTCCATGTAGAGGGCGCGGCTGATCTCGATCTGCAGCGCGTGGGTCTTCTGCAGCGGCTTGCCGTAGTGCTCGGTGGTGTAGCCGCCGGCGTAGGGGGCGTTGCGGGCGACGCGGTAGCCCATGCCCTCCAGCTCGCGCTCGACCAGGTCGGTCAGCTTGCGGGTGCAGGCGGCGCCGAAGCGGTCGCCCAGCACCATGTCGCAGCCCTTGCCGTGGCGCGGCGTCACCGCCGTCCGGGCGGCGGCCTCGGGCATCGAGTGCCAGTCGATCAGCACCGCCATGCCGTGCGCGGCCCGGGCGCGGGCCAGCAGGCGGCTGAGGGCGTCGTGATAGGGCCGGTGGGTGGCCTCGACCCGGGCCTGGGCCTCGGCGAAGGTCAGCTTGCGGGCGTAGATCTCCCGCCCCTCGGCGGCGACGCGGGCGATGGCGCCCAGTCCGGCGGCCACCCGGGCCGAGCGGCCGCGCGCGAAGTCGGGCAGCTCGTCGGAGAACATGGCCGGGTCGAGCTCCCACGGCTCGCGGTTGAGATCCATCCACGCCCGGCCGTGGCGCGCCAGGATCAGGCTGGCGCCGGCCGCCGCGGCGGGGGCGACGATCTCGTCGACGAAGGCGTCCTCGGACCGGCGCAGGAGGTCGGGCTGGACGGCGGCGGCGGCCAGCATCTCGGCCGGATAGTGGGTGCCCGAATGGGGAGAGGCGAACACCAGCGGCGTCGGCGGCGGGTCGGCGGCGATGACCTCGAAGGCGGGCTCGGCCGACGCGGCGCGGGCATCGTCGGGAAGGGCTGGCCGGGCGTCCATGCCGCCATGATGGCCGCGCCCGCCCTTGCCGGTCAAAGGCTTTCCATCCCCGGCCGCGCCCGGGTTATCCCCAGCCGCGCCGCCCCCTGCGACAACCGGTTCATCGCCCCTTTACGCCTGCCGGGCTAGGTTTCGCGTCCGTTTACAGCGTCCCCGGGGGCTAGAAGACCGAGAATGCCGCGCATCCTCCTCGCCGAAGACGACGATTCCCTGCGCAACTTCCTGGCCCGGGCCCTGGAGCGCGCCGGCTACGAGGTCACCGCCTGCGCCGACGGCGAAGAGGCGCACGCCGTGCTCGACCAGGACTGGGACCTGCTGCTGACCGACATCGTCATGCCGGGCATGGACGGCATCGAGGTCGCCCGTCACGCCGCCGCCCGCCACCCGGGGCTGCGCATCATGTTCATCACCGGCTTCGCCGCCGTCGCCCTGACCGCCGGCGAGAAGGCCCCGGCCGGCGCCAAGGTGCTGTCCAAGCCGGTCCACCTGCGCGAGATCGTGCAGGAAGTCGAACGGATGATGGCCGCCGCATAGGGCCGAAATCACGAACCTCGCCGGGACCGGTTGCGCGCCGCGAAAAGCGTCGCTATACCCCCGGCCTCCCGGGTAAGGACGCGTAGCTCAGCGGGAGAGCACTACGTTGACATCGTAGGGGTCGCTGGTTCAATCCCAGCCGCGTCCACCATCCTGCTTCGCGCGCTGCGCTACGCAGGACAAGTCCCGACAGAAGATGCGAAGCAGGATGCCCTGCGTAGCCTCGGCGAAGCAGGGCGACGGCGCACGGCGCTTCGTGCTTCATGGAAAAAGCCCGGCAGACAGATGGAAGTGGCGCGCGCTGACTGAGCGTCGGGTTCCCGACACAACTTCGTCCGCCGGCCGGCGTTATCCGTTCAGGTCCCGCGTCACGCGGGCATGCGGAAGGAACGCCATGACCCTCGACACCCAGCCCGCGGCGCTCGAGCCGCATCCGTTTCACACCCTCGTCTCCTGGCCGGCGGTGATCGCCGGCGCGCTGGTCGCGGTGACCGTCGGGGCGATGCTGAACCTGCTCGGCGTGGCCATCGGCGCGGCCGCCCTCGACCCGTTCGACCTCAGTCGCGGGGACGCGGGCGAGTTCGGCGCCGGCGCGGGCGTCTGGGTGGCGCTGGTCAACGCCCTGGCGCTGTTCGTCGGCGGCGCGGTGGCGAGCCGGGCGGCGAAGTTCCCGGACCATCACCGCGGCCTGCTGCACGGGCTGTCGGTGTGGGCCGTCGCCTTCGTGATCGCCATCCTGGTCGCCGGATCGTCGGCCGCGGGCGGCTTCGTCTCGGCCGTCGGCGGCGTCGCCGAGCGGGCCGACCCGGCCGACGCCGCCCTCGTCGATCGCTACTACGACCCCGCGGTCGGGCCGGTCGCGGCCGATCCGGCGCAGCCGGGCGCGCCGGCCGTCCCGGTTCCGGCCCAGCCGGTCGTCGAGGACGCCGCAGACGCCACCGGCCAGGTGGCGCTGTGGGCCTTCCTGACCATGTTGCTCGGCGGCGTCGCCGCGGTGCTGGGGGCCCGCTACGGCGTCCGCCGGCACGGCTGGGAGCTGAAGGCGAACGTGACCGACGGCGGCGCCATCCACACGCCGGCGACCGCCGGCAAGGCGGCCTCGCCGTTCGCGCCCTGAGGCCTATCGGCGGGAGCGGCCGCTGCGCTCCCGCCATGCCTCCGCCCCGCCCCAGGCGAGCGCGGCCAGCAGGAGGTAGCTCCAGACCAGGTAGGCGGTGAGGTAGGCGTAGTCCCAGATCCGCAGGTCGATCATCACCGCCACATGCGTGGCGGTCGTCAGCAGCTGCAGACCGGCGATGGCCATCAGCCAGACCCGCCGCCAGCCCAGCGCCATGGCCATGAAGACCGCCGCCGCCGCGAGGTCGAGGGCGAAGATGGCGTACTCGGGGTCGACGCTGTTGGCGCGGTCCTGCAGCGCGGCCGACCCGACCCAGGCGACGAAGACGGCGAGGGCCGCCCAGCGCTGCGGCCGGGCGCCGGGCCAGGCGGCGTAGAGACAGATCGCCGCCATCAGCAACGCGCCGATCTTGGCGGACAGGGTGACGAACACGGCCGGAGCCTCCCTGCGGACACTCCGGCCAATTACGCCTGATTTGCCGCGCCGGTTAAGGCGTCAGGCGGCCTCCGGCCGGCTTGCGGCGACGCTCAGGCGGCCAGTCGGACGGGGCGTCTCCTCCTCGGGCTTGTCGACCCCTCCGAGCGCGATGGCGCCGAGGCCGATCTGGTGCTGGACGTGGTGCAGCTCGCGGTGGGCCTCGACGATGCCGCGGCGGGCGGTCGCCAGGGCGGCGATGGTCTCGGTGGCCCGGTCGATGACTCCCTGGCCGACCACGGCCGACAGGCGCGCGTCGATACGGGCGTTCGGCAGCAGGGCTGTGAGGGTCGCCACAGCGGCGAGGGCGCCGTCGATGGCCGCTTCGGCGGCGAACAGCTGGTCAGCGACCTGACGGGCGACAATTCTGCGTTTCATGACAAGCTCCTCCTGTCCGCGCCGAGCCCTGTCGGCGCGCCGGACTGGTCGATGATATTGGAAGGTCGGGGGAGCGCTCCGGCTCCGCCGGCTATTTCCAGCCGTGCAGCGCCTGCTGAACGGCGAAGGCGAACTGGTGGCTCGTGGCGATCACGGCGCTGAGCAGCAGGGCGGTGACGATCGCGCCCCCCGCGATCAGCATGAAGCGCCGGAAGGGACTCAGGTCATGGAGGAACCCTCCTCCCGCCCACCGCGGAACGTCTCGTCCGCGATCACCCAGGCGATACAGAGGATCTCCTTCAGGACGTGGCCTGACGGCAGGAAACGCGCCTGCTTGCGCGTGGCCGACACCAGGGTCTCGACCATCTCCTGCTGCTGACGACTCGCGGCCAGGTCCCGCAGGGCGTCTTCCAGCTGGTTCCAGCTCCAGACCGGCATGTCCGCCGTGGGCTCCCACAGGCCGGCGCCGCTCGTCGTCAGGTCGATGTCGTCCATGTCGCTCCCCTCGCCTTGCACGAGGAGAGGCTGACGGGTCCTGGCCGCCGTCCGCCAGCCCGTCCGATCCGCCCCCTAAATCGTTGAGGGGGTCCCGGGCGTCGGTTTCCCAGGCGCGGAGCAGCAGGGCCGCATCGCGGCGGCTGGCGACGCCGAGGCGGCGGCGCGCCTCGTTCAGGTGGCCGTCGACGGTGTGCTGGGAGATCCGCAGGCGACGGGCGATCTCCTTGGAGTGAAGGTGCTCGGCGACCAGCCGCAGGCATTCGCGCTCACGCGGCGTGAGCTTCTCGATCGCGTTCTGGTCGTATGCATCCCCCATCGCCGCTGAGGTAAATGCGCATTCGCCGTTTCGTCCATAGGCGATCGTTCCCGCGCGCCGCCCGCGTCGTCCCGTCCGCTTGCCGAAAGCGGCTTGTGCAATAAGAGTCGCTGACGCAATGGTTCGCGGCGCGCGGCAGGGGTAGGCGTCTTGAAGATCTTCGACATCGATATTCCCGAGCCGCTGGCCGGGGCCATTCGCGCCTGCCGCCCGCACATCATCGGCATCGCCGTCTTCAGCGCCCTGCTGAACATCCTGTTCCTGGCCCCGTCGATCTACATGCTGCAGGTCTACGACCGCGTCGTGCCGACGAGCGGGCTTCTGACCCTGCTGTTCATCACCCTGGTGGTCGCCGGCGCCCTGATCACCCTGTCGCTGCTCGACGCCATCCGGGCGCGGCTGCTGGTCCGCGTCGGGCTGCGCCTGGACCGTCTGGTGACCGGACCGCTGCTCGAACGGCTGATGGCGCGGACCACCCCCGGCGCCCCGGTCCAGGGCCTGCGCGAGTTCGACATCCTGCGCCAGACCATCTCCGGCCCGGCCGCGATCGGCTTTCTCGATGCGCCGTGGACGCTGTTCTACGTCGCCGTGGCCTTCATGCTGCACTGGGCGCTGGGGCTGGTGACGGTCCTCGGCGGCGTGATCCTGGTCATGCTGGCGCTGTTCAACGAGCGCTCGACCAAGGCCAAGGCCCAGGAGGCGATGAAGGCCCAGACCGCCGCCTACGTCGCCCAGGAGGCGGCCGCGATGAACGCCGAGGTGGTCCGCGCGATGGGCATGCGCGGGGCCCTGCGCGAGCGCCAGCTGTCCGACCGGCGCCGGGGTCTGGGCCTGTCGGCGGAGGCGCAGTTCACCGGCGGCCAGTTCGCGGCGGCGACCAAGTTCATGCGCCTGTTCCTGCAGTCGGCCGCCCTCGGCCTGGGGGCCTGGCTGGCGGTCGAGCGGCAGATCTCGGCCGGGGCCATCATCGCCGCCTCGATCCTGATGAGCCGCGCGCTGCAGCCGGTCGAGCAGGTCGTCGGCTCCTGGAGCACCGTCGTCCAGGCGCGCTCGGCGCTGAAGACGCTCGCCGACCTGTTCTCCGGCAGCGAGGCGGGCGACACGCCCCGCACCCAGCTGCCCGACCCGACCGGCCGCGTGGCGCTGGAGAAGGTCTTCGTCCGGGCGCCGGGCACGACCGACCAGGCCGTGCTGAAGGGGATCAGCTTCGCGCTCGAGCCCGGCGAGGCGCTGGGCGTCGTGGGGCCCAGCGGGGCCGGCAAGACGACCCTGGCCCGTCTGATCGCCGGCGCCTCGGCGCCCGACATGGGCATCGTCCGGCTGGACGGCGCCAACATGGGCGACTGGGACCCGGATCGCCTCGGCCGCCATATCGGCTACCTGCCGCAGGACAGCGCGCTGATGGCCGGCAGCATCCGTGACAACATCTCGCGCTTCGCGATCTGGCGCGGCGAGAGCGCCGAGGCCGTCGACGCCGCCGTGGTCGAGGCGGCCCGCGCCGCGGGCGTCCACGACATGATCCTGAAGCTGCCGAAGGGCTACGACACCGTCCTGGCCCACGGCGGCCGCGGCCTGTCCGCCGGGCAGGCCCAGCGGGTCGCGCTGGCCCGCGCCCTGTACGGCGATCCGGTGCTGATCGTGCTCGACGAGCCGAACTCGGCGCTCGACGCCGAGGGCGAACAGGCGCTCGGCCGGGCCATCCTGGGCGCCCGCAAGCGCGGCGCGACGGTGGTCATCGTCGCCCACCGCACCGGCGTGCTGCAGTCGGTCACCCGGCTGATGGTCCTGCGCGACGGCGCCGTCGAGCGCTTCGGGCCGCGGGACGAGGTGCTGGCCGCGATGCAGCCGACCCGCAAGGGCGGCGACGCGGGCAATGTGGTCGAGTTGAAGGGCTGAGTATGTCGGCAGTCGATAAGGGCCTGTTCCTGGACAGCTCGGAGCCCCTGTCGGGGGCGACGGCGAGCGACCTGCCGCCGATCCTGAGCGACGACCCGCGCCGCGAGCTGCGCATCGGCGCCATCATCGCCGGAGCCTTCTTCATCGGCTTCCTGGGCTGGGCGGCGATCACGCCGCTCGATGCGGGGGCCTACGCCTCCGGCGTCATCGCCGTGTCGGGCAACCGCCAGGCGGTGCAGCATCGCGACGGCGGCGTGGTCAGCGCCATCCATGTGCAGGAAGGCCAG
>CALKHU010000158.1 GCA_937991555.1 uncultured Caulobacter sp. | reverse complement strand
TGTTCCGCCAGCGCCCGATCACCGACAGCGAACTGGCGCGCCGTGCCGCCGAACTGGCGGAGAGCAGCGCCGACGAGGACGCCTTCTGGCGCGCGCACGTCGAGCTGATGTCGCGATCGCATTCGCTCACCGAAGACGACCTGCGCGCGGTCGCCGACGACGTCGTCTTCGCCCGCATGCCGCCGGACGAACGGCCCGGCACGCTGGCACGCGCGGCCGCACGCGTCGACGCCGACGTCGACAGTGCCCGCCGCAGCGGCGTCTCGGTGACGCCGACCTTCTTCATCAACGGCCGCCGCTACGACGGGCCGGACCGCACCGACGAGACCGTCAGTCTCTATGTCGAGCACGGGCTGACCGAGCGCTTCACGCTGCAGGGAAAGCTGGCCTGGTCGCGGGGCGAGGACGACGGCGTGGTCTTCGAGGGCCGCGGGCCCGCCGAGATCGGCCTGCGCTACCTGGTGCTCGACGGCGGGCGGCTGGCCGTCAGCGCCTATGCCGGCGCCGTCCTGGCCGGGGAGGGGCGCAACGCCGGCTATGCGCCGCCGGGCGTCGGCGGAACCGACTACGAGACGCGGCTGCTCGCCGGGTGGTCGTTCGCCCCGGGCGGACGGCCCGCGTTCGTCGAGCTCCAGGCGGCCCGCCTGCGCCGGGCGGATCTGCCGGACGAGACGCGTGTCGACGCCACGCTCGGCTATGAACCGTCGCCGGACTGGCAGGTGCTGGCGCAATCCTACGGCGGCGCGACCGACGCCCAGCCTCGCTGGGTGAAGGTCGAGGCCTCGGTCGTCCGCCGGTTCGGCGACTGGAGCCTTCAGGCCGGCTGGCGCGCCTCCGTCGCCGGCCGCGCCGGTCCCGTCGAGGACGGGCCCGTGTTCGCGGTCTGGCGCCGCTTCTGATTGTTTCGGCGTTGAAATCCTGGGTCACGGTGTCTTCACCTGAACCCGGTTTACGCGCGGGGAAATGGCCCTATATCTGCCGCCTGTCGCGCCGGACTCTCCGGCCTGGAGAGTCCCCGCCCGTGATCCGCAGGCACTTTTTCCTGATCGCCGCCGCCGTCGTCCTCGTCGCCTTGATCATCGGCGGCGCGATCAAACTGGCGACGGCCCAGCCCAAGGGGCAGGGCGGTCCCGGTCCCGGCGGCCGGGCGGCGGCGGTCTCGCAGGTCGTCGTCTCCACGCGTCCGTTCATCGACCGCATCGAGGTGCTCGGCGTCGCCAAGGGTCGCGAGTCGGTGACCATCACCTCCAACACCACCGAGATGATCACCGGCGTCCGCTTCCGCGACGGCCAGCGGGTGTCCCGCGGCCAGGTGCTCGTCGAGCTCAAGGCCGGTGAAGAGGACGCAGGCCTCATCGAGGCGCGGGCGAGGGTCGCCCAGGCCGAACGGGACTACGCCCGCTGGAAGGCGCTGGCCGACCGCGGCGTCGCCCCCCGCGCCACCGCCGAGCAGTACCTGGCCGCGCTGGAGACGGCCCGGGCCGGCGTTCAGGCGGCCGAGGCGCGCAAGCTCGACCGGGTCATCCGCGCGCCCTTCTCCGGCGTGGTCGGCCTGTCCGACGTCGCGCCGGGCTCGCTGATCAGCCCCGGCGCGCCGATCGTCACCCTGGACGATGTCTCGGTGGTCCGGGTCGATTTCGAGATTCCGGATCGCTACCTCCCGGTGCTGGGCGAGGGCGCGCCGATTTCGGCCCGGCCGGACGCCTGGCCGGACGAGGTCTTCAACGGTCGCATCGCCCGGCTCGACAGCCGCATCGACGCTGCGACCCGCTCGATCACCGCCCGTACCGAGTTCGCCAATCCCGCCGGCCGGCTCAAGCCGGGCATGCTCATGCGAGTGACCATTTCGCACGGCGGCCGCGACACCCTCGCGGCGCCGGAGGCGGCGATCCAGTTCGAAGGCGACCAGGCCTACGTCTTCGTCATCGCACCAAGGGGCCAGGGGCTCGCCGCGCGCAAGCAGGCGGTGGACACCGGCGCCAGCCAGGACGGCTGGGTGGAGATCCGCGGCGGCCTGAAGGCCGGGGACCGGATCGTGGCCGACGGCCTCAACCGCATCCAGGACGGGCAGCCCGTGCGCGTCGGCGGCGGCCGGCCGGGCGCGGCCGGCGGACAGGCGCCGCGCTGATGCTGTCGGACCTTTCGGTAAAGCGTCCCGTCTTCGCGGCCGTCGCCGCGATCATTCTCGTGGTCATCGGCCTCGCCGCGTTCTTCAGCCTGCCGATCCGGGAGCTGCCGAGCGTCGATCCGCCCGTGGTGTCGATTTCGACGACCTACCGCGGCGCCTCCGCCGAGATCATCGAGGAGCGCATCACCCAGGTGCTGGAACGACAGGTGTCGGGCATCCAGGGGATCGACCGTGTCTCGTCCTCGAGCCGCGACGGCCGCAGCCAGATCAACATCACCTTCACGCTCGACACCGACCTCGAGACGGCGGCCAACGACGTGCGCGACGCCGCCAGCCGCGTGGTCAACCAGCTGCCCGACCAGGCCGATCCGCCGCAGATCGCCAAGGCGAACGCCGACTCCGCGCCGATCATCATCATGAACATGACGTCGACGACGCTGAGCCCGCTCCAGCTCGCCGACTACGCCGACCGCTTCCTTGTGGAGCGGATGTCGACCATCCCCGGCGTCGCCCAGGTCGGCCTCAACGGGCCGGTCTACGCCATGCGCATCTGGCTTGACGCCGACCAGATGGCCGCCCGCGGCGTCACCGTCGACGACGTCGAGACCGCCCTCAGCAGCCAGAACGTCGAACTCCCCGCCGGGTCGCTCGAGAGCACGGCCAAGGACTTCACCATCCGGGTGAACCGCGGCTATGCGAAGCCCGAGGACTTCGCGCGCCTGCCGGTCCGCGCCTCCGGCGCCGCGTCGGCCGCCGCCGCGGCCGGTTCGCCCTACATCACGCGCCTCGGCGACATCGCCCGCATCGGGGAGGGCGCCGAGGAGCCCCGCCGGGTCTTCCGCGGCAACGGCGTCGACCAGATCGGCATCGTCCTCACCCGCCAGTCGCAGGCCAACGACCTCGCCATCGCCAAGGCGGCCCGCAAGGAGGTCGAGGCGATCAACAAGACGCTTCCGGCGGGCACGAACCTGATCATCGCCGTCGACTCCTCGGAATTCACAGCCCACGCGATCGAGGAAGTCTGGATCACCATGGGCATCTCGATCGCCCTGGTGGCGCTCGTGAACCTGCTGTTCCTCGGCAGCTGGCGGGCGGCCATCATCCCGTCGGTCGTGGCGCCGATCTGTCTGCTGTCGACCTTCATCGTGCTCGCCCCGCTGGGCTTCTCACTGAATCTTCTGACGCTGCTTGCCCTCGTGCTGGCCGTGGGCCTGGTGGTCGATGACGCGATCGTCGTGGTCGAGAACATCCAGCGCCGCGTCGACGAGGGCGAGCCGCCGACCGTCGCCGCCACCCGCGGCGCCCGGCAGGTGTTCTTCGCCGTTGTGGCGACCACCATCGTGCTGATTTCGGTGTTCGCGCCGCTGATGTTCCTGCCGGGCTACATCGGCCGGCTGTTCGTCGAGCTGGCGGTGGCCATCGCCGCCGCGGTGGCCTTCTCCGCCTTCCTGGCGCTGTCCCTGTCGCCGATGCTGGCGTCGAAGCTGCTGCGGCCGGCTTCCGGCGAGGGCTGGCTGGCCCGTCGCGTCGACTGGGCCGTGGACAAGGTCAAGGACAGCTACCGCCATTCGCTGGAAATGCTGCTCGCCCGGCGCGCCGGATCGGTCGGGGCGGGGGCGCTGGTGTTCGTGCTGGCGGCGATGGCCGCCGGGCTGTTCGTGCTGCTGCCGCAGGAGCTGGTGCCGGCCGAGGACCGCGGCCGCGTCGACATCTCGATCCAGGGGCCGGAGGGCGCCGGCTTCGACTACACCCGCGCGGCGGCGTTCCGCGTGGAGGACGCCATGAAGCGTTACCGGGACGCGGGCGAGGCCGAGCGCTACATCCTCAGCATCCCGCGGTTCGGCGCGACCCAGTTCAACACCGCCAACGGCGTCGTGGTCATGAAGGGGTGGGGCGACCGCAGCAAGACGTCGGACGAGGTCGCCGACGAGCTGAACCGGTCGCTGTCCGGCATCACCGGCGTCCGCGCCGTGGCCAGCGTCCGCGGCGCCTTCCAGCGCGGCGGCGGCCAGGGCGGCGGCACCAACGTCGACCTGATCGGCCTCGGCAACGACTACGAGCAGATCGCCGCCTGGCTCGCGCCGATCCGCGACGCGATGCAGGACAACCCCGGCTTCTCCCGGCCCAGGCTCGACTACGAGCCGACCGCGCCGCGCCTCCGGGTCGACATCGACCGCGAGAAGGCGGCCGCCCTCGGCGTGACGCCGCAGGCCGTCGGCCGCGCGCTGGAGACGATGTTCGGCTCCCGCCAGGTGACGACCTACATCAAGGGCGGGCAGGAGTACGACGTGATCCTGCAGACCGACCTGGACCAGCGGCGGACGATCGACAACCTCAACACCCTCTACGTCAGGACCAACACCGGCGCGCTGGTGCCGCTGTCGTCGGTCGTCACGACGAAACTCCGCGGCGACACGCCCGACCGGGAGCGGACCGACCGCCAGCGCTCGGTCGACCTGACGACGCAGCTCGCGCCCGGCTACACGGTGGCCGACGCCGTCGCCTTCATCCAGGCCGAGGCTGCGAAGAATCCCAACCCGGCCGTGACCTACACCTGGGGCGGCCAGGCGAAGGACTATCTCGAGGCCTCCGGCGCAGTGGGGCTCGCCTTCGGCATGGCGCTGCTGCTGGTCTTCCTGGTGCTCGCGGCCCAGTTCGAGAGCTGGATCCACCCGGCGGTGATCATGCTGACCGTGCCGCTCGCCGCGCTCGGCGGGCTGTTCGGGCTGCTGCTGACCGGCCAGACGATCAACACCTACAGCCAGATCGGCCTGATCATCCTGATCGGCGTCGCCGCCAAGAACGGCATCCTGATCGTCGAGTTCGCGAACCAGCTGCGCGACGAGGGCAAGTCAGTCCGGGAGGCGGTCATCGAGGCCTCGGTCCTGCGCCTGCGGCCGATCGTGATGACTTCGATCACGGCCGCCTTCGGCGCCCTCCCCCTGATGCTGTGGCAGGGCGCGGGGGCCGCCAGCCGCCAGACCATCGGGGCGACCATCTTCTTCGGCGCGATCTTCGCCACCATGTTGACGGTCTTCGTGGTGCCGGTGTTCTACAACCTGCTGGCCCGGTTCACGAAGTCGCCGGAATGGACGGCGCGCCAGATCGAGGCCTGGGAGGGCGAGCACCCCGCCGATCCCCGGGCGCATCCGGCGGAATAGCGGCGGCGTGCGGATCGGCTGGCGATCCGCGCGTTCCCGGCCTATGAAGCATCCGTCGCCGCGGGCACGACTGTCTCGCGAAACAGGCAAAGGGTGCACATGGACGACGCCGGTTTCTCCGTTCGCGGCAAGGATATCGCGCTTCTGCGGCGGATCGAGGAACGCGTTCTCTGGCTGGCCAGCTGGACGATTCACAACGCCAACCACCTGCGCGAGAGCCGGGACGGCCTGAAGGTCGGCGGCCACCAGGCCTCCTGCGCCTCGATGACGACGCTGATGACGGCGCTCTACTTCGCCGCCCTGCGGCCGCAGGACCGCGTGGCCGTGAAGCCGCACGCCAGCCCGGTGTTCCACGCCATCCAGCACCTCTACGGCCGCCAGACCATCGAACAGCTGAAGCGCTTCCGGGCCCTCGGCGGCGCGCAGTCCTATCCGTCGCGGACCAAGGACATCGACGACGTCGATTTCTCGACCGGTTCGGTCGGCCTGGGCGTCGCCATGACCGCCTTCGCCAGCCTGACCCAGGACTACCTGGCCGCCCGCGGCGCGGTGAAGCCGGACGCCATGGGCCGGATGATCTCGCTGCTCGGCGACGCCGAGCTGGACGAGGGCAACATCTACGAAGCGCTGATCGAGGCCTGCAAGCACGACCTGCGCAACACCTGGTGGATCGTCGACTACAACCGCCAGAGCCTGGATGCGACGACGTCGGACCGGATGTTCACCCGCTACGGCGAGATCTTCGAGGCCGCCGGCTGGACGGTCGAGACGCTGAAGTGGTCGAAGCGCCAGCGAGAGGCCTTCGCCCGCCCGGGCGGGGCGGCGCTGCAGGCCTGGATCGAGAATGCGCCCAACGACCTCTATTCGGCGCTCACCTACCAGGGCGGCGCGGCCTGGCGCGAGCGCCTGCTGGCCGATCTCGCCGACGACGCGGCGGCGCTGAAGCTCATCGGCGGCCTGTCCGACGAGGACCTGGCCCTGGTCATGACCGAGCTGGGCGGTCACTGCCTCGAGACGATCCTGGAGGCCTTCGAGAGGGCCGCGCAGGACAACGCTCCCCGCTTCTTCATCGCCTACACGGTCAAGGGCTGGCGGCTGCCGTTCCAGGGCCACAAGGACAACCACGCCGGCCTGATGACGCCGGCCCAGGTCGCCGAGCTGCGCGGCCGGCTGGGCGTGGTCGAGGGCGAGGAATGGGACATGCTCTCTGGCCTCGGCGACAACGAGCGGGCGGCCATCCGCCGGCTGGTCGAGACCGCGCCGTTCGCCGCGCGGAAGGACGGACGCAAGAACGCCGAGCGCATCCCAACGCCCTCCGCCGAGACCCTGCTGAAGGCGGTCGAGGGTGGCGGCGAACAGTCGACCCAGGCCGCCTTCGGCAAGGTCATGTTCGAGATCGCCAAGGTCCAGGACGGCTTCGCCGGCCGGGTCGTCACCACCTCCCCGGACGTGACCGTCTCGACCAACCTCGGCGGCTTCGTGAACCGCCGCGGCGTGTTTCACAGGCGCGCGCACGAGGACGTGTTCAAGAGCCGCCGCATCCCCTCGGCCCAGGTGTGGGCGATGGGCGAGACCGGCCAGCACATCGAGCTCGGCATCGCCGAGAACAACCTGTTCATCGCCCTGGCGGCGCTGGGTCTGTCGGCGCCGCTGTTCGGCGAGCGCCTGTTCCCGGTCGGGACCCTCTACGACCCCTTCATCGCCCGCGGGCTCGATGCGCTGAACTACGCCTGCTACCAGGACGCCCGCTTCCTGCTGGTGGCGACGCCGAGCGGCCTGACGCTCGCGCCCGAGGGCGGCGCCCACCAGTCGATCGGCACGCCGCTGATCGGCATGAGCCAGCCCGGCCTCGACAGCTACGAGCCGGCCTTCGCCGACGAGACCGCCGTGCTGATGGCGCACGCCTTCGCGCGCATTCAGGCGGAAGGCGGCGGGTCGACCTACCTGCGGCTGTCGACCCGCGTCATCGACCAGCCGGTCCGCAGTGACGACGCGTGGAAAGCCGGCGCCGTCGCCGGCGGTTACTGGCTGCACGAGCCCGCGCCGGACGCCCGCCTGGCGCTCGTCTACAGCGGCGCCATCGCGCCCGAGGCCCTGGCCGCCTTCGAGCAACTGCGCGAGGACGAGCCGGGCGCGGGCCTGCTGGCGGTCACCTCGCCGGACGTGCTCCACGCCGACTGGACCGCCGCCGGCCGCGCCCGCTGGACGGGCGGCGCGCCATCGATCTCGACCGCCGAGCGCCTGCTGTCGGCCCTGCCGCGCGGCGCGGACCTCGTCACCGTGATCGACGGTTCGCCCGCCGCCCTGTCATGGCTCGGCGCCGTGCGCGGCCAGGCGGTGAGGGCGCTGGGCATGGAGAGTTTCGGCCAGTCGGGCGATCTGCCGGACCTCTATGCGAAGTACCGGCTGGACGCCGACGCCATCCTCGACGCCTGCGCCGACCTGCTCGTCTAGCTGCGCTCCACGTCCATTCGCGCGATCAAACCGTCGCGGAAACTGAACAGATGTGTGGCCGGTTCCTCGGAAAACAGGCGACCGTTGAGGTTGCGGATCTCATAGCTCAGGCGCGCACGCCAGCGACCGTCGGGCAGTGCGGTCATGTCGACGACAGCGATCTTTGGGTCGTACTTGGTGAACTGGTACGCCCACATCGACATGACTGCCTCCCGACCCTGAAGTCGTTCGTCACCGAACAGGTCGGGCCAGTCTGCCTGCGGGTGAAGCAGGGCGCCCGCCGCCTCGACGTCCTGCGCGTTGAATGCATCGAACAGGTTGGTCAGCAGGGTGTCGGGTTCGCCGACCGCGCCGTCCTCCGGCTCGCCCCAGTCCATGCGCCGGATCAGGTCGTCCTCGAACGTGAAGGTGTTGGTGGTGATCTCGTCGGTCCAGACGCCGCCGCCGTCGAGCGCCTTGATCACATAGTGCAGCCGGACGAACACCCGGTCGTCGCTGAGCTCCAGCATCTCTATCGGCGACGCCTCGGGCGCCACCATGGCGAACTGCCCGGCCCAGTAGGCGCGCAACGCCTCGCGGCCGCGGACCCGGCCGCCCTCGAGGAAGTTGGGCCAGTCGACGTCGGGGTGCATCGCATCCACGAGCGCCCCGACATCCCTGTCGTTGAACGCCTTGTACAACCGCAGCAGCAGCGCCTTGCGGTCGGGCATGGCCTCCATCAGCCTCCAGGCTTGTAGCCGGTTTCCACCTTCAGGTAGGCGATCAGGTCGACGCGGTCCTTGGCGTCCTTCACACCCATGAACGACATCCGGTTTCCAGGCAGGAATCCGCGCGGATCGGCGAGCCACTTGTCGAGGTGCTCGGCGTCCCACGTGAAGCCGGCGGTCTTCACCGGCTGCGAGTAGTTGAACTTCTCGACGGTCCCGACCTGGCGTCCGAACAACCCGTAGAGATTGGGGCCGGTCATGTTGGCGCCGCCCTCGACGATCGTGTGGCACGACCGGCAGAGCTGGAACACCTTCTGGCCGTTGGCCAGGTCGCCCGTGTTGTAGGGCGCGGGAAGGGCGGCGAGCAGGGCCGCCTTGGCCGGATCGGCAGGCGCCGGCGCAGGCGCAGGCGCAGCGTCGGCGGCGGCCTCCGGCGCGGCGGCCGGCTCCGAGGCCGGTTTGCTGCAGGCACCGAGCGTGGCGAGGACGCCGACAAGACCCGCCACGACAAGACTCGAACGCATGGAAATCCCCTTTGTCTACGACAGAGAAGCTACTCCGCTAGCGGGCAGTTTCAATGGGCGTCGTTGCGCTGCATCAAGGGAAACGAACATCGTTCCCCGAATTGGGGCGAGATCGGGGCGTCAGTCGCTGCCCGGCCTTCCTCGCATGGCCTTGATCGCGCCGCGCCGTACCTTGGCGTCGACGCGCCTGGCCTTCGCCGCCTTCGACGGCTTGGTCGCCCGGCGCGGCGGGGGCGGCGGCTCGGCGGCCCGGGCGATCATCTCGACCAGGCGGTCGACGGCGTCGGCCCGGTTCCGCTCCTGCGTCCGGAACCGGTTGGCGGTGATGACGATCACGCCTTCGGACGTCAGCCGCGATCCGGCGATCTTCTGCAGCCGGATGCTGACGTCGTTGGGCAGCGACGGCGACCGGCGGGCGTCGAAACGCATCTGCACCGCCGTCGCCACCTTGTTGACGTTCTGTCCGCCGGGTCCGGACGCCCGGATGAAGGCGAACTCCAGTTCGCCCTCGTCCAGTTCGATGTTCGGCGGAATCGGGATCATGGCAGCGGTTCGGGCCTGCAGGCTTGGGACCCTTCGGCCCGGACCGGTCGGCCGCCGACGGTCTAGGCGAAGACTTCGGCGGTGTTCTCGCCGCGGCCCTTCGGATCGGCGCCGAACCGGTTGGGGCCGGGCGTGCCGTCCAGCACGGTCAGGATGAACAGCCAGATGCCGCCGATCAGCGGCACCAGGCTGATGAAGTACCACCAGCCGGAGCGGTTGGAGTCGTGGAGCCGCCGCACCGTCACCGCGATGCTCGGGATCAGGAAGCCCAGGGCCGGGATCAGGATCAGCAGGTTGAACAGGACGCTGTCGCTGTCTCCGCCGGAGACGATGGCCCCCACGATGGCCAGGGCGATGAAGACGAGGATCTGGAAGAGCACGAACATCCAGTATTCCATGCGCCGTGCCCGGCCCTGGAAGTCGGCGTACTTCTTCAGCGGCGCGATCATATATTCCATTATTGGCCCCCGGATTGTGCGAGCGGTGCGCGATGCGCGGCCGCGAGGAGAACATCCTCCCGGGGGGACAATACCGGAGGGCCGCGAGGCGTCTACCGTTTCGCGCGACGGCTGGCCTGGATCGCCTGGTCCAGCGCCTGCAGGAAGCGCGAGCGGTCGGCGCGGTCGAACGGCTTCGGTCCGCCGGTGATCTCGCCGGTCGAGCGGATGTGCTCCAGGATCGCGCGCTGGGCCAGGGCAGAGCCGATCGAATCGCGGGTGAAAGGCGTCCCGTTCGGCCGGATCGCCGCCGCCCCGGCCTTCAGGACGCGGTCGGCCAGCGGAATGTCATTGGTCACCACCACATCGCCCGGCGCCGCCCGCTCGGCGATCCAGTCGTCGGCGACATCCGGGCCGGCGTCGACGATGACCCGCTCGACCAGCGGCGAGGCGGGGACCTGCAGGAAGCTGTTCGACACGACGAAGCTCTTGAGGCCGTAGCGAGCGGCCACCCTGTAGACCTCGTCCTTCACCGGGCAGGCGTCGGCGTCGACATAGATGCGGATCGGCTGGTCGGTCACGGCAGCGGCGCCCCTCCGGAAAGCGATGGTCGTCGAGCCGGAACCCGAATCGTGTCCAACTCGTTAACGCGCAGTCTCGACCACAGCGGAGCGCCCCGCATGTCGCATTTCCTGAAGCGCCTGTTCGCCGACATCGACGCCATCATCTGGACCCTGACGTCCCGGGCCTGAGGCCCGTCTGGCGCTGGTGCCGGCTGAGGGGATTGAACCCCCGACCTTCGGTTTACAAAACCGCTGCTC
>CALKHU010000157.1 GCA_937991555.1 uncultured Caulobacter sp. | reverse complement strand
GGCGACTGGCTTGGAACACGAGTTCGAACTTGCGATGCGCGACATCTACCGGCGCGCCGAGCGGGAATGCGGCTATAGGCCGACCTACTTCCAGAACATGATTTCGGAGCGAGGAGGCCTCAGCACTGCTCAGGCGCTGCTTGTCGGGAAGCCGTCAGACGGGTTCACCAAGCTCTACATGCTGGGACGCCTCGACCTGAGCGTCGAGGTGGTGGCGCTCGATCCGAAATGGCGGTCACTCTTCACGGACGCTGAGCTCGCTGAGGCTCGCCGGCGCTTGAAAGGCACAGAGTTCGCGCACCTCTAAGGGCGCTACCCCTCTACTGCGCTTCACGCGGCTCCCTGCCTGCACGCCGGGCGGGATATCCGCGCATAGAGCGAGACTCCCGGGACATATACTCCCGGGACAAGGCGGGACATTCGGCCCCAATCGACCCCTGGAATCGCGGGGACATCGCCGCGCCGATCCTCCTCCCCCGCGCGCGGTCGCACACTCTCCCTCATGAGAGCCAAGCCGAAGACCACATACGTCACCGCCTCGCCGGCCACCTGGGAGCTGATCCGGGCGGCCTATCTGTCCGGGCAGTCGGCGCCGACGGCCGCCGCGCGGTTCGGGGTGTCGGTCGGGGCGCTGCGCAAGCGGGCGCAGCGGGACGGCTGGACCAAGCGCGCCTTCGTCGGCGGGGGCGGCCTGTTCCCGCCGGTCTCCGCGACCCCGCCGGCCCACGCCCCGCAAGGGCTCGCGCGGGGGCTCGCGCCCGACGCGCCGGCCTCCGAATGGGACTTCAACCCCCACCGCCTGCCGCCCTGGCTGGAGGATCTGCAGCGGCGCACGCGGCCGCCGGCGCTGCACGACCCCGCCGCCGTCACCCAGCTGGCCATGCAGCAGGCCGTGCGCTGCCTGGTCCACGGCGACGCCGAGGCCGCCGCGCGCCACGCGCGGGCCGCGGCGCAGATCGGCCGGCTGATCGACCGCTTCCCCACCGAGTTCCGCTACAAGGTGCAGGACGACCCGGCGCAGGACGAAGCGAGACAGTCTGCCCTCGACGAGCTGGTCTTCCAGATCGGCGCCACGCTGGCCGAGCGGCTGCTGACCGGCGCGCCGATCCCCGAGCCCTACCTGCAGCGGGCGGCGCGCTGGCGCGAGCGCCACCTCGACCCCGCCGACCCGGCCGCCCCGCCCCGGCGGGAGGACTATCCGGACGAGGAGCCCGACTGAGATGCGGCTTCAGCCAGCCTCCCTCGGCCCCGTCAGCCGCGCCCGCGTCGCCCTGACCAGCCGCCAGATCGCCCACAGCAGCAGGACCAGCAGCGCCGGCACGAGCAGCGGCAGGGCCAGGGCCAGGCCGGCGGTGAGCACGGCCAGCAGGTCCTCGACGACCGAGACCACGGGGTTCAGCAGGCCGCCGGTGGTCGCCGTGCTGGCCACGCGCGTGCCGCTCTGGGCGGCGTGGAAGGCCAGGGCGGTCGGGGCCCCGATGACCACCCCGGCGACGGCGGCGACCACCGGGTCGACTCCGGCGAAGACGCTGCCGGCCGCGACCACGGCGGCGATCGGCCGGGTCACCGTGCCGACGGCGCTGAGGGCATGGTCGAGGAAGGGGACCTTGTCGGCGGCCAGCTCGAGCGCGGTGGCGATGGCGAGGGTGACCAGCGCCGCGTCGGAGCCCAGCCACTCGGCCTTGTCGTTGAGGCTGACGCCGAACAGCTCGAACCGCGCCGCCACGCCCAGCAGCAGCAGCGGCAGGAAGGCGCGCAGCCCGGCCGCCGCCGCCAGGCCGAGCCCCAGCAGCGCCGGCAGGATCCAGGTCTGGGCCAGCTCCATCGTCGGCATGACCGGGCCAGCAGACACCGGCCGGGCCGGGCTGGCAAGCGGACGGCTTGCCGTCCGGCGGCCGTGCGGCCACTCTGGCGACCCGCGTTCTTCGGAGAGCCCCGCCGATGCCCCGCCGCCCGACCGTGAGATCCCTGGCCGTCCCGGCCGCCGTCGCCCTCGCCGCCCTGGCGCTGGCAGGCTGTTCGCGGAAGGCGGACGAGGGCGGGGAGGCCGCGGCCCCCGCCGCCGGCTCCGCAACGCCGGCGACGGCCCCGGCGGCGATCCCCCGGCCGACGCCCGGCAAGTGGCGGATGACCACCGAGATGGCCGACCTGCCGGCCGGGATGCCGTCGCTGCCGGCGGTCGAGATCTGCATCACCCCGGAGATGGTCGCCGACAACAGCTGGGCCGCCGGGCCGAACGGCAAACCGGAGACCTGCTCGACCTTCGACGTCTCGGCCAGCGGCGGGGTGGTGAAGACCCACGCCGTCTGCTCGGCGGCCGGCGTCACCAGCACCATCGACTCGACGATGCAGGGCGACTTCACCCGCCGCTATGTGTCGGAGGCGGTGGTCAGCCATTCGCCGGCCGCGCCCGGAGCGCCCAACCCGATGCGGATGAAGGCGACCATGGAGCGGGTCGGCGACTGCTGAGCCGACTTACGGTTTCGTCATCCCGCCGGCGGGCGATTGACAGCGGGCCGGGGCATACCCCACCTTCGAAGTCGACCGGCGACGGCAAGATCGCGGCGCATTGGGAGGAGACCGTATGACCGAGGCCGTCGCGCCTGGAGGCCCCGTCGCGGCCGGAGGAACCGTGCCCGCCGCCCCCGCGGCGCTGGGCCCCAAACCCCGGGTCGGCATCGGCACCCGCGCCCTCTACGGCTTCGGCTCGATCGCCTTCGGGATCAAGGACAACGGTTTCCGCGTCTTCCTGCTGCTGTTCTACAACCAGGTCGTCGGCCTGCCGGCGTCCAGCGTCGCGCTGGCGGTGATGACCGCCATGCTCATCGACTGCGTGATCGACCCGTTCATCGGCCGGATGAGCGACAACTTCCGCAGCCCCTGGGGCCGCCGCCACCCGTTCATGTACGCCTCGGCCCTGCCGGTGGCGCTGTCGTTCCTGATGCTGTGGAACCCGCCGACCGGCTGGGACGACACGGCGATGTTCTGGTACCTGGTCGTGGTCGCCGTCGTGGTGCGGACCTTCATCACCCTCTACGAGATCCCGTCCTCGTCGATGGCGGCGGAGCTGACCAACGACTACACCGAGCGGTCGGCGATCCTGGGCTGGCGCTACTTCTTCGCCTGGTGGGGCGGGCTGACCCTGACCATCGTCATGTTCTGGTTCCTCATGCGCGAGACGCCGGAGCACCCGAACGGCCAGCTGAACCCGCAGGCCTACGTCGAGTACGGCTACCTGGCGGCGGTGCTGATGTTCCTGTCGATCATCGTCTCGGCCGCCGGGACGCACCGCTTCATCCCGTGGATGCCGCAGCCCGGCCCCGGCGCGAAGCGCTCGGTGGGCGCGGTCGCCCGCGAGATGTTCGACACCCTCAACATCCGGCCGTTCCTGGCCATCACCGGCGTCGGCCTGGTCGCCTCGGTGGCGACGGGGGTCGGCTTCTCGCTGGCCTTCTACTTCACCACCTACTTCTGGAAGCTCAACCCGTTCTGGACGGGCGTGCTGCAGATCGACAGCTACATCTCGGCGACCCTCGCCCTGTTCGCCGCGCCGATGCTGACCAGGCGCTCGGGCAAGAAGTTCGCCGGCGGCATGCTGCTGATGGCCTCGGTGCTGGTCGGCTTCCTGCCGCTGTTCCTGCGGCTGATCGGCGTCTTCCCCGGCGACGACGCCCTGGTGCCGGGCACGAAGATCCCGCAGGTCGTCGCCTGGCTGTTCCTCGACGGCGTCGTGCGCGGCATCCTCGGCATCACCGCCAGCATCCTGATCACCGCCATGCTGGCCGACGTGGTCGAGTACAGCGAGGCGCGCACCGGCCGCCGCAACGAGGGCCTGTTCTTCGCCTTCACCAGCCTGATCCAGAAGGCGGTCAGCGGCGTCGGCGTGATGGTCGCCGGCGTGATCCTGACCGCCGTCAGCTTCCCGGTCGGGGCCAAGCCCTCGGAGGTGCCGCAGGAGGTCGTGAACAACCTCGCCTGGGTCTACATGCCGACGATGATCATCCTCTACGGCCTCTCGGTCGGCATCCTGCAGGCCTACAACATCACCCGCGAGAGCCACGAGGCCACGGTCCGCGAGCTGGCCGCCCGCAACGAGGCGGCCGAGGAGGGCATGGGCAGCCAGGCGCCGACCTAGCCCGCCGCCTCGGTGAAGGCGCTGTAGACCAGGGTCCGCAGCTCCCGCCGCACCGGATAGGCCGACGAGGGCAGCAGCTGGGTCATGAACACCACGGCCAGGTCCTCGACCGGATCGACCCAGAAGAAGGTGCTGGCCGCCCCGCCCCAGAAGAAGTCGCCCTTGCTGCCCGGGATCATGGTCGCCGCCGGATCGATGGTGACGCCGAAGCCGAGGCCGAACCCGACCCCGGCGTAGGTCGCCTCGCTGAACAGCGACTTGGACATCTGGGTCAGGTCGCGGTTCCCCGGCAGGTGGTTGGCGGTCATCAGCTGCAGCGTCTTGGGGCTCAGCAGCCGTTCGCCGTCCAGCTCCCCGCCGTTGAGCAGCATGCGGGCGAACCGCATGTAGTCGTCGGCGGTCCCCGCCAGCCCGCCGCCGCCGGACGGGAAGTCGGTGTGCGAGAGGTAGGGGCTCTTCTCCGGGTCGTCCTGCAGCGCCGGCGCGCCGGGCTTCACCGCCTTGGACCCCAGCACCCCCGCCGCGTAGCAGGCCGTGAGCCGCTCCTTCTTGGCGGCCGGCACGGTGAAGGCGGTGTCGACCATGCCCAGCGGCCGGAAGATCTTCTCCTCCAGGAAGGTCGGGAAGGCCATGCCGCTGATCTTGTCGACCAGGTAGCCGAGCACGTCGGTGCTGACCGAGTAGTTCCAGGCCTCGCCCGGCGAGAACACCAGCGGGATCCGGGCCAGCTTGTCGATGAAGTCCTGCAGCGTGCCGTGGCGCAGGTCCTCGGCCACCCTCAGCTTGCGGTAGGCGGCGTCGATGTTGCCCTGCATCTGGAAGCCGTAGGTCAGGCCGCTGGTGTGGCGCAGAAGGTCGATCATCAGCAGCGGCCGGGCCGGCGGCGTGGTCGCCCAGCCGGCGTCGGTCCCCGCCGCGAACACGCCGAGGTTCGCCCATTCCGGAATGAACTTCGCCACCGGATCGTCCAGCGCCACCAGCCCCTGCTCGACCAGCATCATGAAAGCCACCGAGGTGATCGGCTTGGTCATCGAGTAGATGCGGAAGATGGCGTCCTTTTCGAGCGCCCGGTTGCGTTCGCGGTCGGCCAGGCCGAGCACCTCGTTGACCGCCAGCTTGCCGCGCCGCCAGACCTGGACCTGGGCGCAGGGCAGCCTGCCCGTCCGGATGTAGCGCTCCTCGAGAAACGCCGGGATGCGCGCGAGGCGCTCCGACGACAGTCCGATGGCTTCCGGCTTGCTCATGGCTCCACTCCCTGCGGCGTTCCGATCCACTTATCGAACCACGGGTATGCCGCAACCCAAACTTTACCCCGGGGCGGAATACTTCTTCGAAACAAGGGGCGGAAATGTTCGAGACGCCGAAAGACACGGCGCCGACGGAGCTGGACATCGAGGCGGCGCGCTGGTTCTTCCAGAACTCGGTCGACGTCTTCGCCCTGCTGCGCGGCGGCCACGTGGTCCGGATCAATCCTGCCTGGACAGACATGACCGGCTGGTCGGTCGACGAGACCGTCGGCCGTCCGCTGGAGCATTTCGTGCCCCCGGCCGACATGGCGGCGATCCGCGAGATCATCGACAGCCTGCGCAGCGAAGGCCACGCTCGGGGCGAGCACCGCATCCTGCGCAAGGACGGCCGCGAGCTGTGGATCCGCTCCCGCGCGAAGCGAGGGCCGGACGACGCCGTCATCGTCGTGCTCGAGGACGTCACCGAGGAACGCGCGGCCCATCGCGACCGCGACGACGCCGCCCGCGCCAACGAGCTGCTGCGCGAGGCCGGCGGCATCATGTTCTGGCGCTTCGACCCGTCCACGGGGCTCTATGACGTCGACGCCGATCTGTCGCGGCCCGGCGGCGTCGGCGTGGTCGGCGCGCGCCGCATGACGGTCGCGCAGATGATGTCGGAGATCCATCCCGACGACCGCGGCCGGATCGTGCGGGCGTTCGAGCAGACGCTGGCCACCGGCGAGCCGAAGGTCATCGAGTATCGCCACCAGCGCGGCGAGGCGCTCGGCGAGTGGGGCAGTTTCCGCGTGGCCTGGCGCGGATTGCGCCAGACGGACTTCGGAGCGTGGCTGGTCATCGGCATGACCCAGAACGTGTCCGAAGTGGCCGAAGCGCGGGACGCGGCCCTCGCCGCCGCCGAGGCCAAGGCCCAGTTCCTCGCCAACATGAGCCACGAGATCCGCACCCCGATGAACGGCGTGCTCGGCGTACTGCACCTGCTGAAGGGCGAGCCGCTGTCGGCGGATGCGCGCAGGCTGCTCGGCGAGGCGATCGGCTGCGGCCAGATGCTGTCGGAACTGCTCAACGACGTCATCGACTTCTCGAGGATCGAAGCCGGGCGCCTGGACCTGACGCCCGAGCCGATCGACCCGGGCGCCCTGCTCGGCAGCGTCGCGGACCTGCTCCGTCCCCAGGCCCAGGCCAACGGGCTGTGGCTCAATGTCCACGTGGCTCCCGACCTCGGCTGGGTATCCGTCGACCCGGTCCGGCTGCGGCAGATCCTGTTCAACCTGATCGGCAATGCGGTGAAGTTCACCCTGACCGGCGGCGTCGACGTCCGTCTGACCGCGCTGGAGCGGGACGGCGCGCCCCGGTTGCGATTCGAGGTGGCCGACACCGGCGTCGGCATTTCGCCGGCGGCGCAGGCCGATCTCTTTCAGCGCTTCCACCAGGCCGACGGCTCGACGACGCGACGCTTCGGGGGCTCGGGCCTCGGCCTGGCGATCAGCCGCCGACTGGCTGAACTGCTCGGCGGCGAGATCACGCTCACCAGCACGCCAGGCGTCGGCTCGGTGTTCACCGTCGAGATCGCCGCCCCGGCCGCCCGAGAGCCCGAACAGGACGCGGCCGCCGCCGACGGGGCCCTCCTGGCCGGCCTGCGCGTCCTGGTCGTCGAGGACAATCCCACCAACCGTCTGATCGCAACGCGGCTGCTCGAGCAGCTCGGCGCCGTGGTCGAGACCGCCGACGACGGCCGCATGGGCGTGGAGGCGGTCGCCCGGTCGGCCTTCGACCTGGTCTTCATGGACGTGCAGATGCCGGTCATGGATGGCGTCGAGGCCACGCGCCTGATCCGCGCGATGCCGGGCCCGGCGGCGCGGACCCCGATCCTGGCGATGACCGCCAACGCCCTCGCGCACCAGACCGAGGCCTATCTGGCCTGCGGCATGGACGGGGTGATCGCCAAGCCGCTGCAGCCCGCCGCCCTGGTCAACCGGATCGCCGCCCTCTTCACCGCTCCCGGGGCTGACGCCGCGGAGGGCGAGGCTGCCGCGTGAATCGACATACCCGCCCTTCGAACAGATTGCCTCGACGTCACCCGGCCCGTTAAATCGCGGGGGACAGGCAGGGCGCGCCGGCATGCCGACGATGTGGCGGGCCGGGCGCGGGGCGAGGAGGGATGGGGATGGCGTGTAGGTTCGGGGCGGAACGGCGTCCCCTTCGGAAAGCGCCGGAGGCGGCCGCGTGAGCGCCTGGCCGGCGATGACCATCGCGGAGGCGCACCGCCGCCTTACCGCCCCGGGCTCCCGCTTCGAGGTCGAGGAGATCGACATCCGCGGCGTCCGCACGAAGGTCTGGAAGAACGCGCCCGCGACGCTGCGCGACATGGTGACCAACGGCCGCGCCTTCGCCGGGCGCGAGTTCATCGTCCACGAGGACGACCGCGTCACCTTCGAGGCGTTCCATCGCGCGGTCGCCGCGCTGGCTGCGCAGCTTGAGGCCGACGGCGTCCGCAAGGGCGACCGGGTGGCTGTCGTCATGCGCAACCTGCCGGAATGGCCGGTCGCCTTCTTCGCCGCGGTCAGCCTCGGGGCGATCGTGACGCCCCTGAATGCCTGGTGGACCGGGCCGGAGCTGCACTACGGCCTGACCGACTCGGGCAGCAAGGTCGTCATCGTCGACGCCGAGCGGCTCGAGCGCATCGCCGAGCACCTGAAGGACTGCCCGGACCTGGGGCAAGTCTACGTCTGCCGCGAGGACGATCCGTTCGACGACCCCCGCGTGCGCCGCCTGGAAACGGTGATCGGCGTTCCGAACCGCTGGCGGGATTTGCCCGACAGGCCAGTGCCGGCGACGCCGATCGCACCCGACGACGACGCCACCATCTTCTACACCTCGGGCACTACCGGGAAGCCGAAGGGCGCGCTCGGTACGCATCGCAACATGACCACCAACGTCATGACCACCGCCTGCGCCCTGGCGCGGCCGTTCCTGCGGCGCGGCGAGCAGCCGCCCGCGCCCGACCCGAACGCGCCGCAGCGGGTGACCCTTCTGGTGGTGCCGATGTTCCACGTCACCGGCTGCTCGGCGACGCTCGGGCCGGCGCTGAACAATGGCGGCAAGCTGGTCCTGATGCGCAAGTGGGACGCGCTGGAGGGGATGAAGCTGATCGAGCGCGAGCGGGTCACCAACACCGGCGGCGTGCCGACCATCGCCTGGCAGCTGGTCGAGCACCCCGAGCGCGGGAAGTTCGACCTCAGCTCCATCGAGGGCATCACCTACGGCGGCGCCCCCTCCGCGCCGGAACTCGTGCGGCGGATCAAGGAGGTCTGGCCCTCGGCCTCGGCCGGCAATGGCTGGGGCATGACCGAGACCAGCGCCACCTTCACCAACAACAACTCGGACGACTATGTGAACCGTCCCGACAGCTGCGGCCCGGCCCCGGCGGTGGGCGAGATGAAGATCATGACGGTCGAGCCCCCCTTCCGGGAGCTCGGCCCGGGCGAGGTCGGCGAACTCTGGTGCAAGGGGCCGATGGTCCTGCGCAGCTACTGGAACAAGCCGGAGGCCACCGCCCAGACCTTCATCGACGGCTGGGTCAGGACCGGCGACCTCGCCCGCATCGACGAGGAAGGCTTCTGCTTCATCATCGACCGGGCCAAGGACATGCTGATCCGCGGCGGCGAGAACATCTACTGCATCGAGGTCGAGAACGTCCTTTACGATCATCCGGCCGTCATGGACGCGGCCCTGGTCGGCATCCCGCACCGCACCCTGGGCGAGGAGCCGGCGGCGGTCGTGACGCTCAAGCCGGGCGCCGAGGCGACCGAGCAGGAACTCCGCGCCTTCGTCGCCGACCGCCTCGCCGCCTTCAAGGTTCCCGTCCGCGTCGCCTTCTGGCATGAGACCCTGCCGCGCAACGCCAACGGGAAAATCATGAAGTCGGAACTGAAGGCGGTGTTCGCCGGGGACGCAACCGCTTGACCACCGCCGTCAACGCCAGCGCCACGGCGCGCTACGCCGCCAAGAAGGAAGCCATCCTCGCGGCCGCGACCACGATCCTCAACCGCGAGGGCGTGAAGGGCATGACGCTGGCCGACGTGGCGGCGGAAGTCGGGCTGATCACCACCTCGGTGACCTATTATTATCGCAAGAAGGACGACCTCGCGGCGGCCTGCTTCCTGCGCGGCATCGACATCTTCAACGCCCTGGCGGTCGAGGCCGCCGCCGTCTCCGGGGCCCGGGCGCGGCTCCGCAAGTTCCTTGAGCTGTTCTTCGACCTGGCCGCGCGCATCCGCCTGAAGGAGGCCGCGCCGATCGTCGCCTTCAGCGAGATGCGCGCCCTCAAGGAGCCCCTGCGCGGCCGCGTCGCCGAGGCGTTCAACGACCTGTTCCGCACCATCCGCGGCTTCTTCGACGATCCGGAGTTCGCGGGCCTGTCGAGGCTGGAGGCGACCGCCCGCACGCATCTGCTGCTGGAACAGGCCTTCTGGACCGTGACCTGGACCCGGCGCTACGACGTCGAGGACTATCCGCGTCTCCGCGACCGGATGTTCGACATCCTGTCGGGGGGTCTGGCCGCCGGCGCACGCGGCTGGGATCCGCCCGCCCTGCCCGACCCGACCCCGCCGGAAGCCGCCAGCACCGACGTCTCGCGCGAGACCTTCCTGGTCGCCGCCACCCGGGTCATCAACCAGAAGGGCTATCGCGGCGCCTCGGTCGAGGACATCTCGGCGGAGCTCAACGTGACCAAGGGCAGCTTCTACCACCACAACGAGGCCAAGGACGACCTGGTCGCCGAGTGCTTCGAGCGCACCTTCGCGATCATGCGGTCAGTGCAGTTCGCCGCCCGCGACCTGAAGGCTGACCAGTGGACCCGCCTGGCCGCGGCGACCGCGGCGCTGGTGAACTACCAGCTGTCGGACCATGGGCCGCTGCTGCGCGGCTCGGCCATGGGCGCCCTGCCGGTCGGCATGCGGCAGGACATCGTCGAGCGCTACGCCCGCGTATCCGACCGTTTCGCGGGGATGATCTCTGACGGGATCGCGGAGGGGTCCATCCGGCCGGTCGATCCGCTGATTGCGGCGCACATGCTGAACTCGATGATCAACGCCGCCGCCTCGCTGCAGGCCTGGGCGCCGTCGGCCGAACTCGACCAGGTCGCCGCCCTGTTCGCCCGCCCCCTGCTGCTGGGCGTCTTCACGCGCTAGCCGGACTCCCTGTCCATCCATTTCCCCGGCGAAGGCCGAGGCGGTCTTGCGACCGCCGCGCGGGTCGCGCCGCGATCCGCCTCCTGGCCCAAAAAGAAGGGGCGGTCTTGCGACCGCCGCGCGGATCGCGCCGCGATCCGCCTCCTGGCCCAAAAAGAAGGGGCGGTCTT
>CALKHU010000156.1 GCA_937991555.1 uncultured Caulobacter sp. | reverse complement strand
GTCAGACGCAGCATCGGCGCGATGAAGCGAATCAGTGGGGGACATGCACTTCGGGGCGTCCCCCCCGCAGCGCTACGGAACACGCACTAAAGTGCATGTCCCGGGCCGTTATGCTACAGGCGCGCGCAATGACAGACACCACAAGCACCCGCGCGGGCTTCGCCGCCATCATCGGCGCGCCCAACGCCGGCAAGTCCACCCTGACCAACCGCCTCGTCGGCGCGAAGGTCTCGATCGTCACCCAGAAGGTCCAGACGACCCGCTTCCCCGTACGCGGCGTGGCCATCGCGGGCGACGCCCAGATCGTGCTGGTCGACACCCCCGGCATCTTCAAGCCGCGCCGCCGCCTCGACCGCGCCATGGTCCGTTCGGCCTGGGCCGGGGCCGAGGAGGCGGAGGTCGTCGTCCATCTCGTGGACGTGCAGGCCGAGCTCGCCGCCCAGGACGGAACCGCCAAGGGCGCCGACAAGAAGGCGGTCGAGGACGTCCAGTCCATCATCGAGGGGCTCAAGGGCGCCGGCCGCAAGGCGATCCTGGCCCTGAACAAGATCGACGGCGTCAAGCGCGACCGCCTGCTGGCCGTGGCCAAGGCGCTGTTCGACACCGGCGTCTACGACGAGGTGTTCATGATCTCGGCCGCCACCGGCGCCGGCGTGGACGACCTCAAGGCCCGCTTGGCCGAACTGATGCCGGCCGGTCCCTGGCTCTATCCGGAAGACCAGACCGCCGACCTGCCGATGCGCCTGCTGGCGGCGGAGATCACGCGCGAGAAGCTGTACCTGCGCGTCCACGAGGAGCTGCCCTACGCCGCCAGCGTCGAGACCACCGCCTTCGAGGAGCGCAAGGACGGATCGTTGCGCATCGAACAGACCATCCTCGTCGAGCGCGAGGGCCAGCGCGCCATCGTCATCGGCCAGAACGGCCAGACCCTGAAGTGGATCGGCAAGGCCTCGCGCGAGGAGCTGCAGGACCTGCTCGAACGGACGGTGCACCTGTTCCTGCACGTGAAGGTCCGCGAGACCTGGGCCGAGGAACGCGGGACGTACGAAGGCCTGGGTCTGGACTTCGACGTCTAGCCGGGCCCCCCTCAAGGTGATCCATCCGGTCCCGTCGTCCCGGCGAAGACCGGCGTCCCTCTTGGGGCCGGGCGCGGTGGAGAAGGTTGGATCCCGGCCTGCCCCGGAGGAATACTGCGATGCGTGCTGCCGCTCTCACCCTGGTCTTGGCGCTGACCCTCGCCGCGCCCGCCCTCGCCGCCACGCCGGAGGACGACGTCGGCGCCGTCCTGGATCAGCTCCACGCCGCCGCGTCGAAGGCTGACGGCCCGACCTACTTCGGCCTTTACACCCCGGACGCCGTCTTCATCGGCACCGATGCGACGGAGCGCTGGTCGATGCTGCAGTTCCGCGCCTACGCCGAGCCCTACTTCGCCAAGGGCCACGGCTGGACCTATGTCCCGCGTGAACGGCACGTGATCCTGGCGCCCGTCGACTGCCGCTGCGTGGCCTGGTTCGACGAACTGCTGGACAGCAAGAGCTACGGCACGGCGCGGGGCGCGGGCGTGCTGGTCAAGGGCGCGGACGGCTGGAAGATCAGCCAGTACGTCCTGAGCTTCCCGATCCCCAATGACGTCGCCGACGAGGTGACGGCGCGGATCAAGGCCTTCGAGGCGGAGAAAGGGAAATAGGCCCCTTGCGTGCTTCGACACGCACCTTCGGCGCTGCTCAGCATGACGCGCCCTGAAGCGCTACCTCCTGCGTCATCCTGAGTAGCCGCGAAGCGGCGTGTCGAAGGACGCAATGCCTCACCGCTGCGGCGTGCACGCGGCCTGCAGCCGCTCCATGGCCGCGCGGGCGGTCGATGCCGTCTCGGCGTCCTTGAAGCTGAACAGCGTCGCCTGCTCGGGTACGGGCGCTTGCGCACGCCTGAAGCCCTTCACCGCCACGACCCGCTCGCCTGAGGCCGGCGCGATCGAGGCTCCGGACCACTGGATGGAGTAGGCCGAGCGGGCGCCGGACGACTCGCGCACGGCGATGATGCTGACGCACCCTGCGCCGATCCAGGTGTGGACCGCGCCGGCGTCCTCGGCCGGTCGCTGTTCGAACCGGGTCTCGACGCCGGCTCTGAACAGCTGCGCCAGCGTGGCCTGGTCCGCGCCCTGGTCAAGCGGCGCCATCATCACGAAGGCAGTGGTGAGCAGCGGAAGCGACATGGCAGGACTCTCGCAGTCGGTGTGCGGACAGGCTATCTCACACCCATGGAGTGGGAAGACGACGCCTTTGTGTTGTCGGCGCGGCCGCATGGCGAGACCGGCGCGATCGTCGATCTGCTGACCGAGCGGCACGGCCGGCATGCCGCGCACGTCTCCGGCGGCGCCTCGCGACGGATGAAGCCGTTCCTGCAGGCCGGGGCCCGGGTGCTGTGCCACTATCGCGCGCGGGTCGAAGGCCAGCTGGGCTCGGCCTTGCTGGAGCCGGTCGGGGAGGGGCCCGCCGCCCTGTTCGACGATCCGCTGGCGCTCAGCGGCCTGGCCGCCGCCGCCGCCGTGGCCGCCGGCGCCCTGCCGGAGCGCGAGCCGCATCCGGGCGCCTTCCTGGCCTTCGAGGCCCTCAGCAACGCCTTCGCCCTGACCGACATCTGGCCCGCCGTCTTCGTGCGGTTCGAGGCCGGGCTGTTGCAGGAACTCGGCTTCGGCCTCGACCTCAGCAAATGCGCCGCCACCGGCGCGGTCGACGACCTCGTCTGGGTCAGCCCCCGCACCGGCCGCGCCGTCAGCCGCTCGGCCGGCGAGCCCTACGCCGACCGCCTGTTGCCGCTGCCGCCGTTCCTGCTCTCGTCGCAAGGCGGCCTGTCGGAGGGCGACGTCCGCGCCGGCTTCGACCTGACCGGCCACTTTCTGGAGCAGTTCGTGTTCGGTCCCCTCAACCGCCCGCTGCCGCCGGCCCGGGTCTGGCTGCTCGAGAAGCTGTCTGACGCGGGGCGGCTGTAGGGGCGGTCAGGCGTTGCGTCCTTCGACACGCACCCTCCGGCGATGCTCGGGATGACGTGGGCGGGCGGCTTTCCAGGTAGGTCATCCTGAGCAGCCGGGCAGCGGCGTGTCGAAGGACGCACGGCCCAACGGACGCAGCGACAACGCCGCCTCGCCCTTGCTAGAACAAGACCCGAACCGCCCTCTCGATTCGACGAAGTATGACCCTGCACACCCCCCCGCCGGGAGACGGCGACCGCATCCTCGAGGAGCCGCTGACCGAGGCGCTTTCGCGACGCTATCTGGCCTATGCCCTGTCGACGATCAGTTCTCGGGCCCTGCCCGACGTGCGCGACGGGCTCAAGCCCGTGCACCGGCGGCTGATGTTCGCCATGAGCAACATGCGCCTGAACCCGGAGGCCGCCGCGCGCAAGTGCGCCAAGGTGGTCGGCGAGGTGATGGGCAACTTCCACCCGCACGGCGACCAGTCCATCTACGACGCCCTGGTCCGCCTCGCCCAGGACTTCTCGCAGCGCTACATGCTGGTCGAGGGGCAGGGGAACTTCGGCAACATCGACGGCGATAACCCCGCCGCCATGCGCTACACCGAGTGCAAGATGACGCCGGCGGCCATGCTGCTGCTGGACGGCATCGACGAGGACGCGGTCGACTTCCGCCCCACCTACGACGGCCAGGACGAGGAGCCGGTCGTCCTGCCCTCGGGCTTCCCCAACCTGCTGGCCAACGGCAGCTCGGGCATCGCCGTCGGCATGGCCACCTCGATCCCGCCGCACAACGCCGGCGAGCTGATCGACGCCTGCCTGCTGCTGCTCAAGTCGCCGAACGCCAGCACGGCCGAGCTCATGGAGCACGTGAAGGGCCCGGACTTTCCGACCGGCGGCGTGATCGTCGAGGGCCCGGCCTCGATGCTCGAGACCTACGAGACCGGCCGCGGCGGTATCCGCACGAGAGCTCGCTGGACCAAGGAAGAGCAGGCCCGCGGCGGCTGGCAGATCGTCGTCACCGAGATTCCCTACCAGGTGAAGAAGTCCGACCTGGTCGAACAGCTCGCCGACCTGATCGAAAGCAAGAAGGCGCCGCTGCTCGGCGATGTCCGCGACGAGAGCGCCGAGGACGTCCGCCTCGTGCTCGAGCCCAAGAGTCGCAACGTCGAGCCCGAGGTCCTGATGGAGAGCCTGTTCAGGCTCTCGGACCTGGAGACCCGCTTCTCGGTCAACATCAACGTGCTGGACGCGCGCGGCACGCCGGGCGTGATGGGGCTGAAGGCCTGCCTGCAGGCCTTCCTCGACCACCGCCGCGAGGTGCTGATCCGCCGCGCCCGCTTCCGGCTCGGCAAGATCGAGGCGCGGCTGCACATCCTCGACGGCCTGCTGATCGCCTACCTGAACCTCGACGAGGTCATCCGCATCGTTCGCTACGAGGACGAGCCGAAGCAGAAGCTGATCGCGGCCTTCGCCCTGACCGACATCCAGGCCGACGCCATCCTCAACACCCGCCTGCGCCAGCTGGCGCGGCTGGAGGAGATGGAGATCCGCCGCGAGCACGCCGAACTGGCCGAGGAGCGCGACGGCATCGTCGCCATGCTGGCCGACGACCGGCTGCAGTGGAAGCTGGTCGGGCAGGGCCTCAAGGACGTCCAGAAGGTGCTCGGCGTCCACACCGACATCGGCCGCCGCCGCAGCGACTTCGCCGACGCCCCCGCCGTGTCGGCCGAGGTCTCGGTCGAGGCCTTCGTCGTGCGCGAGCCGATCACCGTCATCCTGTCGGAGAAGGGCTGGATCCGCGCGGCCAAGGGCAAGGTCGAGGACCCGTCAGAACTGAAGTTCAAGGAAGGCGACAAGCTGGGCTTCATTGTGCAAGCAGAAACAACGGACAAGCTGCTGATCTTCGCGTCGGATGGTCGCTTCTTCACCGTCGACTGCAGCAAGCTTCCCAGCGCCCGCGGCCACGGCGAGCCGCTGCGGCTGATGGTCGACATCGACGACAAGGTGAAGATCATCGACGTCTTCCCCCACAAGGCCGGCCGGAAGCGCTTCATCGCGTCGAAGGCGGGCTACGGCTTCATCATGCCCGAGGACGAGGCCCTGGCCTTCCGCCGGGCGGGCAAGCAGGTGCTGAACGGCGACGCCGTCGTCTCGCTGGAGGCCGTCGGCGACCGCATGGCGGTGATCGGCGACAACGGCAAGATCCTGATCTTCGGGATGGACGAACTGCCCGAAATGCCGCGCGGCAAGGGTGTCAAGCTGCAGGCCTACCGCGAGGGCGGCCTGCGCGACGCCATGGCTTTCGACAGCGCGACCGGCGCGACCTGGATTGACGCCGCCGGCCGCACTCGCGAGTGGACAGACTGGATCCAGTGGGTGGGCAAGCGCTCCGGCGCCGGCAAGCTGGCGCCCAAGGGATTCCCCACGAGCAAGCGGTTCCGGCCGAAGTAGGCGGGCGGGATGACGGCAGCGCCCGACCCCGCCCTCCGCCGCGCCATCGCGCTCGTCGCGATCCTCAACCTCGCCTACTTCGGCGTCGAGCTGACGGTCGCCCTGCGCATCGGCTCGGTGTCGCTGCTGGCCGACAGCGCCGACTTCTTCGAGGACGCCGCCGTCAACTTCCTGATCTTCGCGGCGCTGGGCTGGAGCGCGGCGACGCGGGCGAAGGTCGGGCGGCTGCTGGCGGCGATCCTGCTGGTTCCGGCCATCGCTTTCCTCTGGACCCTGGTCCAAAAGCTGTCCTCGCCTGTGCCGCCCGAGCCGGTGGCGCTCGGCGTGACCGGCCTGGGCGCCCTGGCCGTGAACCTGTTCTGCGCCTTCCTGCTGGCGCGGTTCCGGTCGCGGGCCGGCAGCCTGACCAGGGCCGCCTTCCTGTCGGCCCGCAACGACGCCGTCGCCAACCTCGCGATCATCGTCGCCGGCGTCGCCACCCTGGTCTGGCCGTCGGTCTGGCCCGACATTGTGGTCGGCCTGGGGGTTGCGCTGATGAACCTCGACGCCGCCCGCGAGGTCTGGGAAGCGGCGACGGAGGAAGAGCGCGAGGCCCGATCCTGAGGCGGGCAGGAAGAGGAAGTCAGATCCTGTAGAACCGCCGCGCCGTTCCCGCGAACAGGTCCGCCTTTTCGCCGTCGGACGCGCCTGCTGCGATGCGCTTGAAGGCGTTCCACAGCGTGGCGTAGTCGCAGCCCCAGCGGTCGACGGGGAAGTTGCTCTCGAACATGCAGCGGTCGGCGCCGAAGGCCTCGATACAGGTCTCCACGTAGGGCCGCCACAGGTCCGCCAGCGCCTGCGACGTCGGCCGCGCCTCGCCGTCCAGGCCCGGGAAGCCGGGGAAGGGCATGGCCAGCCCGCCCAGCTTCACCGTCACCTTCGGCGACCTGGCCAGTTCGCGGATGTTGTCGCGCCAGATCCCGAAGCGCTCCTCCAGCTTCCCGGCATAGGTCCCGATGCCCAGCGGCGTGCCGACGTGGTCGAGCACGATGTCCTGGTCGGGGAAGGCGCGGGCCAGGTCGATCAGCTGCGGCAACTGCGGCTCGAGCAGCCAGGCGTCGAAGGTCAGGCCCAGCGGCTCCAGCCGGGCGAATCCCTGCCGCCAGGTCGCGTCGGCCATCAGTCCGCCCGGCGTGTGGGCCATCGGGCCGAGCACGGCCGGGTCGGGATCGCTGGCGACCATGTGCCGGATGCCGCGGAAGCGGCCGTTGCCCGCCGTGATCTCCGCCTCCAGCGCGCGCGCAACGCCGTCGCCGAGCAGCAGGTCCGCGTGGCCGACGATGCCCTCGCAGGCGCGGAACGGGCCATAGAGGCCGCTGGCGCTCATCGCCGCCACGCCGTTGACGAACTCGACCTCGCCCACCGGCGCCAGCTCACGCGGGCCGTCAGCGCGATAGAACGCGCCGCACTGGACGTAGACCGTCGACACAACATTATGGCCGCTGCCCGCGTCGGCGCGCAGCTCGTCGAGCAGGTAGCGCGGCGTCAGACGGACCACATCCTCGAACGGATGCCCGCCCTCGCGCTTCGGCGGCAGCGAGGGCCGGTCCCACAGGTGATGGTGCGGATCGACGATCGGCAGCTCGGGCTCGAGGATGGCTTCGGCGGTCATGGCGTTTCCTTCCTTATCTCCGTCATCCTTGGGCTTGTCCCGAGGCCCCATTGGCACGGCCATTCGGGATGGTTCGCTCTCGCTCGCCGAGTCTCTGCCCTAATCGCACCACGCCCTGGACCTCGCGATGAGCGCGAGGACGATGCTGAAAGGGGCGTCTCCTACGGGAACATGCCCTTGACCACCTGCTCGAGCACCACCAGCGGCATGCCGCCGTTGCGCAGGACGTCGTGGAACGCCTTGAGGTCGAACTTCGCGCCGGCGCGGGCCTTGGCCTCCTCGCGGATGCGCACCCACTCGGTGTGGCCGACCTTGTAGCTGCAGGCCTGGCCCGGCCAGATGCAGTAGCGGTCGATCTCGCGCTGGACCCGTGTGCGCGGCATCCCGGTCATCTCGACCATGTAGTCGGTGGCCTTCTCGCGCGACCACTTCATGGCGTGCATGCCGGTGTCGACGACGATGCGCACGGCGCGGAACTGCAGCGACTGCAGGAAACCGATCTTCCCGAGCGGATCGCCCTCGTAGGCGCCGAGCTCGTCAGCCAGCTGCTCGGCGTACAGGGCCCAGCCTTCCCCATAGGCCGCGAAACCGATCGACACCTTGCGCAGCATCGGCGCGTCCGACATCAGCGCGATCGCGCCCTCCCACTGATGGCCCGGCAGGGCCTCGTGGTAGGTCAGCGAGGGCAGGGTGTACTTCGGCCACTCCGCCGTGTCCTTGAGGTTGATGTAGAAGCGTCCGGGCCGCGAGCCGTCCAGCGTCGGAGGGGTGGCGTAGCCGTTCGGCGCGCCGTCCTGGATCTCGGGCGGCACCCGGACGATCTCGACCGGCGCTTTTGGAAGGGTCTGGAAGGCCAGCGGCATCTTCGCCCGCATCGCCTCGGTCTGTTCGTTCAGCGCCTTGATGAGCTCGGCCCGGCCGGCGTCGGTGTTTGGATAGAGCTGGTCGGGCCGCTTGTTCAGGGCCGTCAGCCGCTCCCCGACCGTGCCTGTGGTCAGGCCCTGCGCCTTGAGCAGCGCATCGATCCTGGCGTTCAGCTCCGCCACCTGCTGCAGGCCGACGGCGTGCGTGTCCGCCGGCGACCCGCGCGTCGTGGTCTGGAAGGCGAGGGCGTCGGCGTAGAAGGCCTCGCCGTCCGGAATCTTCCAGATCCCGGCGTCGTGGGTCGCCGCCGGGCGCAGGGCGGTCAGGGCCGCGATCTGTCGGTCGAGCGCGGGATAGACCTTGTCGGCCACGATGCCGGCCGCGCGCGCCCGCCAGTCGCCGGCGATTCCGGCGGCCCTGGCGCGGTCCGCCAGCGAGGCGGCGAGGCCGCTGGCCTCGGGCGGCGCGGCGCGCAGTCGGCCCAGCTGGCCGAGCGTGGCGTCGAGCGCGAAGTCCGGCGGCAGGACCCCGCCCGCGGCGTCGGTCTTCAGGTTGGCGGTGTTGGCGTCCAGAGCGGCCGGGAAGGCCTCGAGCCGCGCCAGATACGCTTCGGCGTCGGCGGCCGTCTTCACCGGATGGTTCGAGTCCAGGAAGTCCGGCACGCTCTGGTAGGCGCCGCTCAGCTGGCTGACCACGTAGGGCGAATAGGGGGCGTAGCTGAAGCCGGCCGGCCCTTCGCCGAAGCGGTACTTCCCGCCGCCGTCGGCGACCTCGGCATAGGCGTAGGCGACCACGTCGCGGTCCACCCGCGCGGCCGGCGACAGCTTGCCGGCGTCGATCGCGGCCAGCCGGCCCAGCCGTTTGCGGTGTTCGGCCACCCAGGCCTCGCGCGCGGCCCGGCTCTGGTCTGTCAGCCGGGCGCGCTGGCCCGCCCGCGCACCGGTATCGAGGCCCAGGCTGGTCGCCAGCTCCGGGGCGGCGTCGAGGTCCTCTTCCCAGAAGGCGTCGAGCAGGGCGCGGAGCCGGGCGTCTTCCGACCCGGGCGCGGGCGCGGCGCGCGCTGACGAAGACGCCGCAGCGGCGGCGAGGGCCGAAACGCCTTGCAGGAACTGACGACGAAGCATGGCGGACCCTCCGGACGAAACTGGAGCGGCACGCTATCCGACTGCGCGGTGACGGCAAGGCGGGTGGTGCGGATGAGAGGACTCGAACCTCCACGCCTCGCGGCGCTGGAACCTAAATCCAGTGCTATATAGCCACACACAGAAAATACTTCAATTAAAACAACGCTCTAAATGCACGCTTCTGGTTGCAAATGCTGGACACGTCGTGGACACACTAGGAGCGTCGTTAAAGTTGTGGGTTTGGGAAGCTCTCTTTGATGAGGAGGCGTCGATGGCGACGCATGAAATGTTCGATGGCCGGCTGCAGGTTTACCGCCGGGGCGATGGCAAGACCTGGCAGTGCGCAGCCCGCGTCGGTGGGGAGCGCTTTCGCAGCTCAACCAAAGAAGAGGATCTCGACCGCGCCAAAGACGTGGCCGAGGAATGGTATCTCGACCTGCGCGGCAAGCTGCGCGGCGGCGAGATCATCAAGAAGGAAAAAACCTTCGGCGAGGCCGCCGAAGACTATATGCGGCACGCACGCGTGCTAGCCGCCACAGTGCGAAGCCCGGGCTATATAAAAAACATGGAATTGCGGATGAACGCGCACATCCTTCCCTATTTCGGGAAGATGCCGCTTCCGCAGGTCAACCGTGGGCTTGTGCAGAGCTACCGCGTCAAGCGCGCCGAAGAGACCATCGCAAAGACGTTGGCCAAGGCGCTGGCGAAGATCGATAAGGATGCGGCGGAGGCGCTAGCCAAAGCGGCATCGGCAGAAGACCGCGCAATGATCGAGGCCTCGACGAGCGAGGCGAAATCGAAGGCCAAGGGAAAGCCGCCCACCCGCAGCACCATGAACCACGAGATGGTTCATATCCGGCAGGTGCTGAAGCATGCCGAGGGCATGGGGTGGCTCTCCCACCTTCCCAACCTTGAAATGCCCTACAAGAGCCAGACGAAGCGCGAGCGCCGCGCCTGGTTCTCACCGGAAGAATACAAGCAGCTCTACACTGCCACCGGCAAGAAGGCCGCCGAAGGCGGGCGGCGCGGCTGGCAGGATCGCTACGCCGATCTCCACGACTTCGTACTCTTCATGGCAAACACCGGACTTCGACCGGACGAAGCACTGCGCCTGGAATTCCGGGATGTCGTGATCGAGAAGGATTACGCCACCAAGCAAACGATCCTGGTCATCGACGTGCGGGGCAAGACCGGTGTCGGCTATTGCAAGAGCCTGCCAGGAGCCGTCCACCCGTTTGAGCGGTTGCGAGGACGGCGGATTGAACAGCTACGCAATCCGCCGAAGGTCTGGCCCCGCCGGTCCCGGTCTAAGAACCCAACGCGGCACCGTGCGCTGCCGGCGCATGCCGAGCCGCGTGAACTACTGTCGACAGATCGCCTGTTCCCAAATTTCAGCCGTGACGCCTTCAACGCGATCCTTCGCGAGATAGGCTTGAAGTACGACCGCGACGGTCGGGTTCGCACGGCCTACAGCCTGCGTCACACCTACATATCCATGCGCCTCATGGAAGGCGCGGACATCTACCAGATCGCCAACAACTGTCGTACCAGCGTGCAGATGATCGAGCAGTTCTACGCTGCTCATATCAAGGATCGGTTGGACGTGAGGGCTATCAACGTCCAACGGCCGAAAGCCGCGCGGAAGGCCAGCAAGGCACTGTCGCGCGACCGAAAAACCCT
>CALKHU010000155.1 GCA_937991555.1 uncultured Caulobacter sp. | reverse complement strand
CGGGCGGGGGGGCGGTCTCCTCCGGCGGAGCCTCGTTGGACACCGGCTGGGCCAGGGCCGGCCCGGCGGTCAGGGCCGCCGTGGTCAGCAGGATGACAAGACGCTTCATGGAACTCTCCCTCCAGTCATGGACGCTACAGGCCGCGAGCCTTTCTGAGCTCGGCGACAATGGACATGTTCAGGCCCTGGAAGGCCGCGCGGGCGAGCGCCACATAGCGTTCCGGGGAGACCTCGACGGCGTAGACCTTGCTCTGGCGGTAGAGGGACCCGAGCCCCGCCTGGGCGAACGCGTTGTGCACGGCGACGCTGTCGGAGCGGTCGTCGACCTCGTACATGATCGCGAAGCGCTCGGCCGACCCGTGGTTGCCCTGCATCAGGAAGCCGCCGTAGGGGCCCGACCCGAGGCCCTTCCGCGACCCGCCGACCAGGAAGTTGGCGCCCGATCCGTTGAGCACGTCGAACCAGACCTTGGCTCCGACCTGCGCCGATCCGACGTAGGTGCGGCGGCCCGTCGTCTCGAGCTGCTGGTAGTCGAGGGCGATCTGGGGCGTCAGCACCAGGGCGTCGAGCTCGATGCTCATGTCGGTCATGACGATCGCCGCCCGCGACCCGCCGAGCACGGCGGCGGCGTAGGGGTGGCCGGTGCGCAGGGGGGCGGTCCGGGGGCCGTAGACGCTCCAGCCGTTGAGGCCCCGCGTCCGGGTCCCCACCACCTCGAGCTTGCCGGCTTCCGGCGTCGCGGCCATCTGCTCGGGGGTGACGACGTCGAAGCCCGCCGCCTTCAGGCGCGAGACCAGGTCGTCGTAGGCCTCCTGCGCCAGCTGTTCGGCGAGGGCGTCCGGAACGCCGACCAGCGCGGTCTTCAGGCTGGTCCGTCGCGGCGCCATCTCCGATCCGGCGCCGCCGGCGAAAGCGCTGACCTCGCCTGACCGGACGAGGGCGAGCGCATAGGTCGGCACCAGCACGCGCGGCCGTTTCGTGCTGACCTTCGGGTTCCAGGGTTTGAGCTGCAGGGCGATCGGCGGCACCGTCCGGGGCAGCATGGCGATCTGCGCCAGGCTGGCGAAACCGTCGGTGTCGGACCCGGCGTAGCTGCGGCCGACGGCGCCGGTGACGCCCGTCACGCCGGTCTTGCCCGACGGCGCCGGCGCGGTCCCCGGCGGCGGTCCGTAGAGGGCGCCGAACGGGTCGCTCTGGGCGCGGGCGGTCGCGGCCATGGCCAGGGCCGTCGCCAGGGCGCTGGCGCAGATGAGCAGGTAGAAGACCTTGCGGGCGATGCTCATGGGCTTCCTCGTCGCTGAAGGAAGCATCGCGACAGACGCCCCGGCGCTCACCCCCACAATGGGGGGATCGGAGTCAGGCCTCCGCCACGAGGTCGGCGATCACCTGCGGATGGGAGAAATAGACCAGCAGCCCGGCGTCCCTGATCAGGCGGAACTCGGGATGGGGCAGGTTGGCCCAGACGGTCGGCGCGTCGGGCAGGGCGGTCGCCTCGCACTCGGCCAGGATCCATCGCTCGCCGCCGATGCCCTCGGGCACCGTCCAGCCCTCGACGACCGAGCGGTGCTCGGCGGCGAACCCCGCGCTCGTGCGGGCGAACATGCCCTGGGTGTCACGCACCAGCGCGTCGAGCACGCCGGGCAGCTCGAGGGTCGCGACGTCGGACGGAACGGCCGCCAGCGACTGTCGCATCGTGTTCTGCAACAGGTCTGTCCGCGTCTGCCGGCGCAGCGTCTCGGCGACCAGCGCGATCAGGTGCGGGTTGCTTTTGAACGAATGGGCGATAACGCCCATCATCGAGTTCTTGAGCCGCACATAGTCGCGGGCGTGGACGGGCCATTTCGGGTTCACGGCGATGCCGGCCGTGACCCGGTCGGCGTGGTCGACCGCGAAGCGAAGGCCCGTCGGCGTGCTCGAGTCGCGGACCAGCAGCTTGACGCGGTCGAGCTTCAGCGCATCCAGCACCCGCGCCATGTCGTCCGATCCCTGGGCGAGATAGTCGCCCTCGGCGATGTCCGTCAGCCCGAAGCCGGGGCGTTGCGGCACAATCGGCCGGTAGCCGTGCACATGCAGGGCGCGGACCAGCGCGGGGGGAAGCCGGCGGCCGGTCGCGGCGCCGTGCATGACGATCACCGGCCTGCCGCTGCGGGGGCCGTAGTCGGTCAGGGCGATGCGGCGCTGGCCCGAGGCGATCACGCGCAGCCGGCCGTTCGGGTCCAGCGGCTCCAGCACCGTTTCCGCCGTGCCGGTCAGGGCCGCCAGCGTGCTGGTCTCCGCGGCCAGCCGGACGAGATCCTTGGCCTTGTTGACGCCGGTCTTGGCGAACACCGCCTTCAGCTGGCCGCGGACCGTGGCCTCCTTCACACCGAGGCCCTCGGCGACTTCGCGCGCTGTCAGGCCCTGGGCGAAGCGGGCGGCGGCCTTGGCTTCGGCGGCGGTGGCGCCGAAGCTGGTCGCCAGCACCTCCTCGACGTCGGGCGGATCGGGATGGTCGCCGCACATCAGGTCCATCATCCGGCGGACCAGATCGGGCGAGCGCCGCGCGCCGGCCTTGCGCATGGCCTTCTTCAGCGCCTCGCGGGCGGTCTCGCGCCCGACCCCGATCCGGGCGGCGGCGTCGTCGAGGTTGGCGGCGTCGAGCAGGGCCTCGGCCAGCCGGGCCTCCAGCGGCGTGAAGCCGAAGGCGTCGGCGGCGCGGGCGGCCAGGTCGCTGGCGCGCGATGGCGCGAAGCACAGGATCAACGCCCGGCGCGGCGCGGCCTCGAGCGCGGCGCGGCAGTCGGGCGGCATCGGCCAGCCGGCCGTTTCCTCCCGCACGCCGGCGCAGGCGGGAATCGCGGCGCCGTCCAGCGCGCCCAGAAGCCCGGTCGCCTGGCCCTCCCTGAAGGCTTCGCGGACCAGGGTCCGGATCGCCATCGGCTCGGCGTCGCGCCCGAACCAGCGCTGGAAGATCGCGTCGGCGTGCAGGACGCGGCCATCGCCGTCCACTACGGCCAGGCCCAGCGCCGACCGCGGCGCCACCATGGCCGAGCCTTCGGCGGGCGCGAAGCGTGCGGCTTCCTCGAGGGCCTCGCGCAGGGCTTCGGGTTCGCGCCGCATGGCGCGCTCCAGAAAGGGCCAGGCGTCGATGATCGCCTGGGCCGGACGGCCTTCCGCCAGCCGCCTCCTGAGCACAGCAGGAAACGAATTCGCCGTTTGCGCGAGCACGGACACTGAATTCCCCCCGGGTCCCTCGACCGGAAGTCCAGACTAACACGCCCGTTCGGCGGCGGAGGAACAGAATTCACCGAACCGGGTAGCCTGTCGCCGCATTGGTGACCTGCCGCCGCGCCCGCGGCCGGCCGTCTGGTCAGTCCTTGGGCGCCGCGTCGGGTCAGCCTTGCCGGGCGTGGGCGGCGAGCAGATCCGCCGTCTCGCCCGGATGCGAGTGGTAGAACAGCAGGCCGGCGTCGGCGAGTTCGGCGAAGCGGACGCCGGGCAGGTCGCCGAAGGCCGCCTCCACACCCGGCAGGGTCAGCGGGCGGCATTCCAGCACCAGCCACGGCGCTGGGCCCGCCACCGTCGGCGGATCCCAGCCCCGGGCGTACAGGCTCTGCTCGCGGGCGAAGCCGTCGCTGCTGCGCGCCGCCATCGCCTGGATGTCGCGCACCAGGCTGGCCAGGACGCCCGGTCGCGCCAGCACCTCGCGGTCGGCGGCGACATGGCTGGCCGAGCGGCGGACCATGTCGGCGAGCAGGTCAGACCGCGTCTGGCGGCGCAGCATCTCGCCGAACAGCCCGACGATCTCCGGCCTCACGAGGAAAGCCTTGGTGATCGAGCCCATGATGGTGTCCGGGCTGCGCACCGACAGACCTGGCCAGCGCGGGTTGGCCAGCATCCCGGTCCGCACGCGGTCGGGGAAACGGGCGGCGAACGCGAGGGCGCTGGCGGCGCCGTCGTCCCGCATCAGCAGGTGGGTGGACTTCAGCCGAAGGCCGTCGAGCAGCACGGCGAGGTCGTCGGCGGCGGCGGCGAGGTAGTCGCCCGCTGCGGGGTCGGTGAGCCCGAAGCCCGGACGCTGCGGCACGATCGGCCGGAAGCCGTGCTTCTGGAGCGCCGCGACGAAGGCCGGCGGCAGGGTGCGCCCGGTGATGGTGCCATGGCCGACCAGCAGCGGCTGGCCGCTGGCCGGGCCGTAGTCCCAGGCCGCCACGCGGCGGCCGTCGGGCCGCGCCACGATCCGCAGGCGGCCGGCGACGTCGTCGAGCTGCGCGGCGGTCTCGCCGACCCGGGTCATGGCGTCCAGCGTCGCCGCCTCGGCGGCGAGGCGCACCAGGTCCCGGCCCTTGCCGACGCCGGCCTTGGCGTACAGCGCCTTCAGCTGGCCGCGGATGGTGTTCTCGGTGACGCCGAGTTCGGCCGCGGCCTCCTTGCCGGTCAGGCCCCGCGCCAGGGCGGCGGCGGTCCGCGCCTCGCCCGGTGTCGCGCCGAACGCGCGGATGAAGACCGGCGCGAGGTCTTCGGTCTCGGGCCGGTCGCCGCACATCATGTCGAGCAACTGCCGGACGAGGTCGCCGGAGCGCCGCGCCCCGGTCTTGCGCTGGGCGGAGCGGATGGCGTCGCGGGCGGTCTCGCGGCCGACCCCGACCCGGTCGGCCGCGATCTCCAGCGAGGGCGAGTCGAGCAGCGCCTCGGCCAGGCGTGATTCCAGCGGGGTCAGGCCGAAGGCCTCGGTCGCCCGGGCGGCGAGGGCGCTGACCCGCGAGGGCGCGAATCCCAGCAGGACGAACCGTCCCGGCGCAGCGTTGAGAACCTCCAGCGCCTCCGCCGGCGCCGGCCAGCGCCGGGCCGCCTCGGCCCCGCCGGCGCAGGCCGCGATGGCCGCGCCGTCCAG
>CALKHU010000154.1 GCA_937991555.1 uncultured Caulobacter sp. | reverse complement strand
GCGTCCGCGCCGGCGGCAAGCACAACGACCTCGACAACGTCGGCTACACCGCCCGCCATCACACCTTCTTCGAGATGCTGGGCAACTTCAGCTTCGGGGACTACTTCAAGGAAGAGGCGATCCACCACGCCTGGACCCTGCTGACCCGCGACTTCGCCCTGCCGAAGGAAAAGCTGCTGGTCACGGTCTACCACACCGACGACGAGGCCGCCGGCCTGTGGCGCAGGATCGCCGGCCTCGGCGATGACCGCATCATCCGCATCGCCACCAACGACAACTTCTGGTCCATGGGCGACACCGGCCCCTGCGGCCCGTGCTCGGAGATCTTCTACGACCACGGCGACAGCATCTTCGGCGGCCCGCCGGGCAGCGCCGACGAGGACGGCGACCGGTTCATCGAGATCTGGAACCTGGTGTTCATGCAGTTCGAGCAGCATCAGGACGGCTCGCGCACCAGCCTGCCCAAGCCCTCGATCGACACCGGCATGGGTCTGGAGCGCATCGCCGCCGTCCTGCAGGGCCGGCACGACAACTACGACGTCGACCTGTTCCGCGCCCTGATCGGCGCCAGCGAGGCGGCCACCGGCGTCAGGGCCGAGGGCGACCGCGCCCCGTCGCACCGGGTCATCGCCGACCACCTGCGCTCGTCGTCCTTCCTGATCGCCGACGGCGTCTCGCCGTCGAACGAGGGCCGCGGCTACGTGCTGCGCCGGATCATGCGCCGCGCCATGCGCCACGCCCACCTGCTCGGCGCCGCCGAGCCGCTGATGCACCGCCTGGCCCCGACCCTGGTCGAGCAGATGGGCGACGCCTATCCGGAGCTGAAGCGGGCCGAGCCCCTGATCGTCGAGACCCTGCGCCAGGAGGAGGAGCGCTTCCGCACCACCCTCGGCCGCGGCATGGGGCTGCTCGAGGAGGCGACCGCGGGGCTCGCCGCCGGCGGGGTGCTGCCCGGCGACGTCGCGTTCAAGCTCTACGACACCTATGGCTTCCCGCTCGACCTGACCCAGGACGCGGTCCGGGCCAGGGGGCTGACCGTCGACACCGACGGCTTCGACCGGGCCATGGAGGAGCAGCGCGAGCGGGCCCGCGAGAACTGGAAGGGCTCGGGCCAGCAGGCCTCGGCCACGGCCTGGTTCCCGGTGCGCGACCGCGTCGGCGCGACCGAATTCACCGGCTACGAGGCCGTCGACGCGACCGGGACCCTGGTCGCCCTGATGGTCGAGGGGGCCGAGGCGACGTCCGCCGGCGCCGGCCAGACCGTCCAGGCGGTGTTCGACGCCACGCCCTTCTACGCCGAGAGCGGCGGCCAGGCCGGCGACACCGGCGTCGTCGAGTGGGCCGGCGGTTCGGCCCGGGTGGCCGACACCCAGAAGCAGGCCGGCGACCTGCACGTCCACACGCTGGAGATCCTCGCCGGCGACCTGAAGGTCGGCGACCGCGCCGCCCTGCACGTCGACCCGGACCGGCGTCTGACCACCCGGTCGAACCACTCGGCCGCCCACCTCGTCCACGCCGCGCTGCACCATGTGCTCGGCGCCCACGTCGCCCAGAAGGGCCAGATGGTCGACGGCGACCGGATGCGGTTTGACTTCAGCCACGGCGGCCCGCTGACCGCCGACGAGCTCGAGCGCATCGAGGCCGAGGTCAACGCCGTGATCCGCCAGAACGTCCCGGCGGAGACGAAGCTGATGAAGCCGCAGGAGGCGATCGACGCCGGCGCCGTCGCCCTGTTCGGCGAGAAGTACGGCGACGAGGTCCGCGTCCTGACCCTCGGCAGGTCGCTGACCGACGAGAGCAAGGCCTATTCGGTCGAGCTCTGCGGCGGCACCCACGTCGGCCGCACCGGCGACATCGCCCTGTTCAAGATCGTTTCCGAGCAGGGCATCGCTGCCGGCGTGCGGCGCATCGAGGCCCTGACCGGCGAGGCGGCGCGCCGCTTCCTGCTCGACCAGGCCGGAGTCGCCCGCGATCTGGCCGACCGCTTCAAGGTTCCAGTGGCCGAGGTGGCGGCCCGGGTCGAGGCGCTCGAGGCCCAGCGTCGCACGCTCGAGAAGCAGCTGGCCGAGGCGAAGAAGCAGCTCGCGCTGGGCGGTGGCGGCGGCGCCGCGGCCGCCGGTCCCGAGGACGTCGCCGGCGTGGCCTTCATCGGCCGCGTGCTGGACGGCGTCGGCGGCAAGGAGCTGCGCGGCCTGATCGAGGACTTCCGCAAGCAGGCGGGCGTCGTCGCGCTGGTGGGCGTGTCGGACGGCAAGGCCGCCGTGGCCGTCGCTGTCGCGCCCGAGCTCGTCGGCCGCTTCAACGCCGCCGACTTGGCCCGGGCCGCCGTGATCGCCATGGGCGGCCAGGGCGCCGGCGGCAAGCCCGACTTCGCCCAGGGCGGCGCACCGGACGACAGCAAGGCGGCCGACGGCGTCGCCGCGGTCAAGGCGGCGCTGGCCGGCTGACGGCGCGGGCCAGCGCCGGATCGCCCGTCTCCCTTCACAGCCGCGCCTGCGGGGGCGGAGCCCGGCCTTTCGGCCATACGGGTGCGGACGGCGGACAAGACCGCCAGACCCGCGCGCTGCGGCGGCGTGACGGCCTGCGGCCTCATCGCTTCCATCCAGCGGCCGCCGAATGCCGGCCGCCCTCCGGGCTCGGCCCGCTGCCTCGAAGGCCAGGACCGCCACGCCCGTCCGCACGCCCTGATGGCCGCGCCCGACCCGCCGGGCATGGCGCGCCTCGCCCAGAAACGGGCGTCCTCGCGCAAAGCCGGCGGCGGACGCCCGCGCCCCACCTCGCCCATCCGTAACGGAGCGGGCCCGCGCGCCACGGCGGGGAAACGGCCCAGGCGACGCGTCCGGCATCCCAACCTGCCGCCGTGCCGCCGGTTCAGGGGCGGTAGAAGGCGGACAGCTTGTTGCCGGTCGGGTCGCGGACATAGGCGAGGTAATAGCCTTCGCCGTAGGCTTCCCGCGGCCCCGGGGCGCCCTCGCAGGAGCCGCCGTGCGCCAGCGCTGCGGCGTGGAAGGCGTCGACCTGGGCAGGACTCTCGGCATGCAGGCCGACCATCACGCCATTGCCTGCCCGCGCCGGCTGTTCGTCAAACGGCGAGCAGACCAGGATGACCCCGTGGTCGTCGCCCTCAGGACCGTAGCCGGCCCAGGTTCCCTGCCGCCAAACCCGGCGGTGGCCGAGGGCGCCAAACACCGCGTCGTAGAAGGCGGTCGCCCGTTCGATGTCGTCGGCCCCGAGCGTGATGTAGCTGACCATGGGCTTCATGCTGACGCCTCCCCGGCGGTGCAGACGATGGCGAGCTTGTTGCCGGTGGGGTCGCGCAGGTAGGCCGCGTACCAGTCCGCCGTGTACTGCGGGCGCGGCCCCGGCGGGCCCTCGTCGACGGCGCCGGCCGCCATCGCGGCGGCATGGAAGGCGTCGACGTCGGCGCGGGTGTCGGCTCCGAACGCCAGCATCGTCCCGTTGCCGAACGACGCCTCGCCGCCGTCGAAGGGCCGGCAGATCCACAGGGTCTGGCCGGCGTCGCCCCCGCCCGGCCCGTACCCGGCGAACTCTCCGTGCCGGACAAAGCGCGACCAGCCGATCACCGGCATGACCTCGTCGTAGAACGCCAGCGCCGCCTCGAAATCACGCGCGCCGAGCGTCATGTAGCTGATCCCTGCCGCCATGGCCGGTCTCCCAGGTTCGATGACCAACGGTATCCGCGCCTTGAGAACAAAGCAAGAACCTTTGGCGCTTGGGTCAACCATAGCCCGGCCTTGCGTCAGGACGTGTCAGCAGGATGCGGCAGCGGCCACGACCGCCGGCCGCCGGCCGCCGAGCCGGAACGCCTCTATCGCTCGTCCGGGGGCAACTGCACGTGCGTCAGTTTCCAGGTGAACAGCGCCCGGCGCTCGAAGGTGAAGGTCGTCACCTTTTCCGGATGCCCGGGACGCTTCATGGCGATCCGGGCATGGTCGACGCCGAAGTAGGCGTAGGTCGGGTGCGGCCCGTTGAGCACCTTCTCGACGCGCCCGTTGAAGGTGATCTTCTCACGGGAAACGCCCGGCGCCTCGCCGGGTCGGTAGCCGCGCGTCAGGGCGGAGAGACCGGCCAGGGTCAGGTAGCGGTCGACTCGAGGCGGCGGCGGCGCGATCGGCTCGATCGCCTTCCTGAAGGCTCCGATCGGGTCGCGCCAGATCGATGGCGGCTCGGCGCTTGGCGGCGGCTGCGCGACCAGTTGTGACGACAGGCTCTTGCGGAGCGCCGGAAAGTCCACGAGGTCCGCCGTAGCCTGGATGTCCTCGGCCGCCGTCGCGGCCTGAAGGGCGCGGAAGGCGAACCAAGGCGCGGCCGCGAACGCGATCACGAACGCCAGCACAGACACCAGGAAGATCTTGAAGAGATCGAAACGCATGCGCCCGCCCGTTAACGCTGTTGCGGCCATCAAGACCGGAAGCCTGCGAACGCGCAAGACTTCTCGCGTCACGAGCGCATGCCACGGCGGCTACCCGCTTTGTCGCGGCAGATCGTCGCAGGAGTGCGCAACGTCCCTTTAAGCGCGGCCGGGTCAGAAGTCGCGCTCTTCGAGGGAGACTCCGCCTTGTCGATCGACGCCCGCCGGCTGCTTGGACTTGCCTTTGCGAGTGCGGACCTGCTGCTCGAGATCGACCGGTCCGACACGGTGACGCTGATGCTCGGCGCCGCGCAGACGGTCCTCGGGCAATCGATGGGCGATCCCGTCGGCAAGTCGTGGCGCGCGCTGGTCCATCCGGACGACGAGCCGCTGCTCGAGGCCATGCTGGTCTGCGTCGACGACGGCGTGAGACGGGGATTCGCACCGGTCCGCCTCAGGGACAGCGACCGCGCGGTGGACTGGCGCGCCCGGGTCCTGCCCGAGAACGACGGACGGATTTCCTGCGCCCTGAGCCCCTGCGCCCCGCCCCGGGTCGCCGCCGCGGCCGACGGCCTGCACGCCCGACAGGACTTCGAAAGACTTGCCCGCGACCTCGTCGAGGCGGCCAGGGTGACCGGCGCGGAACTCGAGCTGGCCATGGTCGACATCGCCGGTCTGGACGACGCCGATCCGGTGCTCGCGCGCCGCGCTGCGGGGGCGATGCGCCTGGAGTCCGAAGGCGGCACGACGGCGGCGCGGGTGGCCCCGGACCGCTTCGCCCTCCTGCGTCGTCAGGGCGATGACGTATCGGCGCTGGTGCGGCGGCTCAGCCGGGCCATCGTGCGGGAAGGCGCCGCGGGGGACTTGACGGTCCATGCCCAGTCGGTGCCGCTCGACGGCGTCTCCCCGACGCGTCTCAGCCGGGCGCTCAGCGTGGCGCTAGACGACTTCGCGGCGGAAGGGCTGAAGGCCACGGCGCCGCTGACCCTGTCTGAAGCCATGAACCGCTCTGTGCGACGGACCCTTGCGCGAGCGGGCGAACTGGGCGCGGCGGTCAGCCAGCGCCGGTTCACGCTCGCCTACCAGCCGGTTGTCGATCTGGCCAACGGCGCGCTCCACCATCATGAGGTGCTGGTGCGCTTCGAGAACGCGCACAGCCCGGACGCGCTGGTCCGCATGGCCGAGCAGTTCGATCTGATCGAGGAACTCGACCGCGCGGTGTTCGACCAGACTGTCCGTCGTCTCAAGGCCGACCGGTCCGGCGCTGAACGGCTGGCGGTGAACATGTCCGGCCTGACGATCACGAGCCCGGCGTTCATAGCGGGGGTCGAATCCGTCCTCCGCAAGGAGCAGCGCCTGCAGGGTCGCATCCTGTTCGAGATCACCGAGAGCGCGGCGATCGACGACCTCGACCTCGCCGACCGGCATATCCAGCGGCTCCGCGATCTCGGCTCGCTGGTGTGCCTGGACGACTTCGGCGCGGGTTCAGCCTCCCTCACCTATCTGCAGCGGCTGGCCGTGGACATCGTCAAGATCGACGGCCGCTATGTCCGCGAGCTGGTCGCCGGAGGCCGGGATGCGGCCGTGGTCTCCCATGTCGTCAACATGTGCCGCGAGCTCGACGTCCGCACGGTCGCGGAAATGGTGGAGACCGTCGAGGTCGAGGAGGCCGTACGCGCCGCCGGCGTCGACTTCGGACAGGGCTGGCTCTACGGCCGGCCGGCGGACCGTCCTGAACCGGCCACGGTCCGCCAGCCGCCGAAGATCGCCGCGGTGCGGCGGGCGGGCGCCACCGACCAGTGGCGATAAGGTTTCCCGCGACATCGGTCCCCGCATCGGGTTAGGCGAGGATCGACCAGTCGCCGGGGAACTACGTCCGTGAGTCGCAACGCCGTCATCCTGCTCTGGGCCTGGCTGACCGCCGGGGCCGCCCTGGTGATCCTCGACAGCCCGCCGGCGTTTGTGACGTTCCTCTTCGTGATGCTCGGCTGGCTGGTGTCCCTGGTCGCCCACGAGTTCGGCCATGCACTCGTGGCCTGGCGGGCGGGAGACCACACCGTCGCCACCCGCGGCTACCTGTCGCTGGACCCGCTCAAGTACGCCGATCCCTTCACCAGCCTCGTGCTTCCTGTCGTCATCCTGGCGGTGGGCGGGCTGGCCCTGCCCGGCGGCGCCGTCTATCTGCGCGAGGACCTGATGCGCAGCCGGGTCGGCCGGTCGCTGGCCTCGCTCGCCGGGCCGCTCGGCACCCTTGCCATGCTGATCCTGTTCGCCATCGCGCTGGCCGTCGGCAGCGCCTTCGGCGGCGAAGGCCCGCTGTGGCCCGCCCTGGCGCTGCTGATCCTGTTCCAGGCGATGGCGTTCGTGCTCAACCTTCTGCCGGTCCCGGGCCTCGACGGCTGGGGCGTGCTTCGGCCTTTCCTGCCCGAGGGAATCCGTGCGGCGATCAGGCCGATCGAGACCTTCGCCATCTTCGCCCTCGTCGCCGCCCTGCTGTTCGTGCCCGCCGTGGCCCAGATCGTCTTCGTGCCGGCCTATGTGCTGGCCGGGCTCGCCGGCGTCGATGCGGGGCAACTGACCGCCGGCTACGACGCCTTCCGGTTCTGGGAATAGCGCAACACAAAGGGGCGGCGCCCGAGGCCGCCGCCCCTCTGCGTCGACACGGCCGGACGGCTATTTCGCCGAGGCGATATAGCCGTCGATGACCTTCTCGAGCACGGTCAGCGGGACGCCGCCCGACAGCAGGCCCGTGTCGTGGAACCTGCGGAGGTCGAACTTGCGGCCCAGCGCCTTCCGGGCCTTGGCCCGCAGGCGCATCCAGTCGATCTTGCCGACCATGTAGCTGCAGGCCTGACCGGGCCACACGACGTACCGCTCGATCTCGGTGATGGCTGACGCCTCCTGGTCGCCGATGGTGTCGACGTAGTACTTCACCGCCTGTTCGCGGCTCCACTTCTTGTCGTGCATCCCGCTGTCGACGACGAGACGGACGGCGCGGAACATGGCGTCGTGGATCATGCCGATGTGGCCTTCCACGTCGTCCTCGTACATGCCCATCTCGACGGCCAGCTCCTCGGCGTAGAGGGCCCAGCCCTCGCTGTAGCCCGAGAAGCCGATCATCTTGCGGATCAGCGGCAGCTCGCCGGCCTCATTGTTGAGGGCCAGCTGCAGATGGTGGCCCGGAATGGCCTCATGATAGGTCAGGGTCGGCAGGGTGAAGCGCGGCTGCTCGGCGCTGTCCCGAAGGTTGATCCAGTAGATGCCCGGACGCGACCCATCGAGCGTCGGCGAGTTGTAGTAGCCGCCGGGGGCGCCGGCCTCGATCGCCTTGGGCACACGCCGGATCTCCAGCGGCGCCTTGGGCAGCTGACCGAAGTATTTCGGCAGCTTGGGCATGATCGCGGCGACCTTCTTGTTCAGGTCGGCGATCAGCTGCTCCTTGCCTTCGTCCGTGTTCGGATAGTGCTGCCGGGGGTCAGCATACATCTGCCGGAAGCGCTCGCCGACGGTGCCGGAGGTATAGCCGGCCTTCCGCATCAGCTTGTCGGCCTGGGCGCCCAGGCTGGCGACCATTTCAAGGCCGATGCGGTGTACGTCCTCGGGACTGATCCTCGAGGTCGTGTAGCTCTCCAGCGAGGCGCGGTAGTACTCCTCGCCCTTCGGCAGACGCCAGACGCCGGCGTCATGGACGGCTCGGGCGCGCCAGTCGGTCAGCAACGCGGCCTGGCGTTCGAGCGCAGGGCGGACCTTCTCAGCGTAAAGCTTGGCGGCCTCGCCGGCGTAGTCGCCCTCGACGCCCTTCTCCATCGCGCGGCGGGCGACGGACGTCACGAGGGGCGAGGCTTCCGGAGCGACGCCGAGCATCGCCTTGAACTGCGTCAGGGCCTTGTCGATGGTGAAGTCGGCCGGGATCACGCCCAGGGCCGCATCGTGCCGGGCCACCTCGACCTCCTGGTCGAGCATCCGGCCGAACGCCTCGAGACGGGCCATGTAGGCGTCGCAGTCGGCCTTGTTCTCGATGACATGCTGGGTGTCGAGGAAATCCGGGACCTGCTGGTAGGAGCCGGTCAACTGCGAGATCACGTACGGAGCGCCTGGATAGGCCCCGATATAGTCGAACCTGTTGTTGAAGCCGTCGCCGACCGTGAGCACGAACTCGACGGTGTCGTGGTTCACGGCGTCAAGGCCGGCGAGCTTGCTGCGGTCGATCTTGCGCAGCTCTGACAGGGCCTGGGCGTTGAGCGCCGCATTCTCCTTCTGGGCGGTCAGCGACAGATCGGACAGCGCCGACTTGGTCCACGCTCTGTCGCCCTTGTCGACGCCGAGGCTGGTCGCCACCTCGGGGGTGCGCCGGAGTTGACGGTCGACCAGCAGGTCGAACAGCGCCGTCTGCCTGGCCTTCTCGGCCGGATCGCTGGCCGCGGCGGTGGCGGCGAAGACATCCTTGGGCGAGGCGGCGGCGGCGAGCGCGGCGGCGGCGGATGCTGCGAACAGGAACTCACGACGGCTTTGCATGGGCGGATCCTTCCCCGGACACATCGGTCCTTTGAGCGAAGGCGTAGGCGTCCCGCTCGTCCCGCGGCAGTTAATTCCGCGTAATGCACCCCGCGCAACGAAAAATCCCCGGGGCCAGGACCCCGGGGATCATCAGGTTCAGGTTTGGTCGAGGGCTAGAGAATCCAGCCACCATCCGTGTCGGCGCCGCCGGTGTAGAGGTTGCCCGTCGTGCCGGTAACGTCCCCGTTGATGGCCACCATGAAGTCCGCGTCGCCGTCGCCGTCCGTGTCCACCGCCAGAGTCGTCACGCCCGCCGCGAAGGTCAGCGTCGCCTGCCCGGCGACGCCGGTGAAGGCGGCCACGAACGAGAAGGCCTGGTCGCCACCCGTCGTCGAGTCGGCGTCGATTCCCGACAGGTCGATGATGTCGCCGGCCGCGAAGCTCAGATCGACGATGGTGTCCGTCTCGGCGGAACCCGCCGAGATGTCGAGGCCGCTGAACTGGAAGCGGTCGGCGCCGGCATCCCCGGCCAGCGTGTCGCTGCCGGCGTCGCCGGAGAGTACGTCGTCCTGCAGGCCGCCGTTCAGCGAGTCGTTTCCGTTCCCGCCGCTGAGGGTGTCGTTACCCGAGCCGCCATCCAGGGTGTCGGCCCCGTCCAGGCCCGAAAGCTCGTCGGTCCCTGCGGCGCCGTAGAGGTAGTTGGCGCTGGTGTTGCCGATGATGACGTTATCCCAGCCGTTACCGATGCCGCTGGCGGCGCCGGCGTCGTTGTACAGCGTCAGGTTCTCGGTGCTGGCGGCCAGCGTCCAGCTGATATGCGACAGCACGGTATCGATCCCGTTGCCGCCGAGCTCGCTGGTGACGTCGCCCGCATCGTCGACGATGTAGGTGTCGTCGCCCTGCTGGCCGTACATGATATCGGCGCCGGCGCCGCCGTCGAGAATGTCCCCTTCACGTCCGCCGTAGAGGGTGTCCACGCCGGCTTCGCCGTAGAGCGAATCGCTGCCCAGACCACCGGTCAGGGTGTCGTCCTGGAGGCCGCCATTGAGGAGGTCGTCGCCCTCGCCGCCATCGATGGTGTCGTTTCCGGACCCGCCGTAGATGGAGTCAGCGCCACCCAGGCCGTTCAGGGTGTCGCTACCCGCGTAGCCTTCGATGGTGTTCGCAGCCTCGTTGCCGGTGATGACGTTGTCCCAACCGTTGCCGAAGCCATTGATCGGATGGCCGCCATCGAGGATCAGGTTTTCGACACCGGACGCCAGGGTCCACGACAGCGTCGCCACCACGGTGTCGGTGCCGTTGCCGCCCGTTTCGTCGGTCACGTCGCCGGCGTCGTCGACGTAGTAGGTGTCGTTGCCCTGCGCGCCGTACATGGTGTCGGCGCCGAGGCCGCCGTTCAGCGTGTCGGCGCCGAGGCCGCCGTAGAGGGTGTCCGTGCCCGACCCGCCGAGAAGCGTGTCGTCGCCTGCCATGCCGTAGAGGATGTCATTGCCGGTCAGGCCCGACAGCGTGTTCGCGCTGGAGTTGCCGGTGATGGTGTTGTGCGATCCGTTGCCGGTGCCGCTGATGGCGCCGCCGCTCTCGGCCAGCGTCAGGTTCTCGAAGCTGGTCGCCAGGGTCCAGCTGACGGAGGAGATCACGGTGTCTACACCGTTGCCGCCCAGTTCGCTGGTCACGTCGTTGACGCTGTCGACGATATAGGTGTCGTTTCCGGCGCCGCCGTTCATCGTGTCGTTGCCGGTACCGCCGTCCAGGGTATCGGCGCCGGTCCCGCCGATCAGCGTATCGTCACCGCCAAGTCCGTTGAGCGTGTCGCCGCCGTCGAGGCCGCTGATGACGTCGGCAACCGGCGTGCCATCAAGAATATCGCCAATCGGAGTGCCCGTAATGACAGCCATGGAAAATCCCCCTCTTCCGTCGGCAAACTGAATACTGAAGTCGAGGCAGGCACAAACGGACGAAACCTCGCCAGCGGAGGCGAGTTCTGTTAGGCCAGCATCTCGTCGAAGAACGCCGCTCTCCGGCGCCATCTATCTATGAGGGTTACCAAGAAGTAAATGTGGTTGTCTCGCGCGACGGCTCGCATGTCCAATTTGTCGCACCCCCAAAATGGGTAAGCGCGACCTGCGGCGTTGCAGGAGAAGTCTCCCCTCAGGCCGCGGCCTGGAGCTGCTGCTTCACGCGCTCGGCGAGGGTCTTGATGTCGAGGGGCTTGGGCAGGAAGGACACGCCGGTCTCTCCCTCTAGCAGGTCGGAGAACTCCGCCTCTGCATAGCCGCTGATGAACATGACCGGGGCGTCGCCCAGGTGGTGACGCGCCTTCTTGAGCAGCGTCGGGCCGTCCATGCCAGGCATCATCACGTCGCTGATCAGCAGGTCGATCTTGCCCGCGTTCTCCTCGGCCAGGACCAGGGCCTCCTCGCCGTCGCCGGCCTCGATGACCTCGTAGCCGCGCTTGCGCAGCAGGCTGGCGGCGATGCCGCGCACGGATTCCTCGTCCTCGACGAACAGGATGCGTCCCACGCCCGAGAGGTCGCGGGCGGCCCGCGGCCTCGCCAGCGTGGCGACCGGCTGCGGCGCGGGCCTGGCGGGCGCCGCAGCCTGGACCGGCAGGAAGATGCGGAAGGTCGCCCCCTCGCCGGCCGGACTCTCGACATGGATCCAGCCGTCGGACTGCTTCACGATGCCATAGACCTGAGCGAGCCCGAGGCCCGTGCCCTCTCCCACCGGCTTTGTGGTGAAGAACGGATCGAAGATCTTGGACAGCACGTCTGCAGGGATGCCGGGGCCGTCGTCGCGGACCTCGATCATCGCCAGGTCGCCTATCGGCGCGCCCGCGTAGCCGAGGGCGGAGGCCTCCTGCGAGGCCACCCGGGCCGTGCGGAGACGGATCGTGCCGCCGCCCTTGGCCGAGATCAGGGCGTCCTGGGCGTTGAGCGTCAGGTTCATGACCGCGATCTCGAGCTGGCCCTTGTCGACCTTCACCAGCGGTAGGTTGCGGCCGTAGTCGGTCTCGAGCCGGACGTTTTCGCGCAGCAGCCGGCGCAGCAGGACCTCGAAGTCGCTGATGGTCTCGCCGAGGTCGAGGATCTCGCGCTGCAGGGTCTCCTGGCGGCTGTAGGTCTTCAGCTTGCGCACCAGATCGGCGGCGCGGGCGGCGGTGCCCTTGATCGAGCTCAGGTCGCCGTAGCTGGGATCACCCAGCGGGTGCCGTTCAAGCAGCTCGTCGAGACGCAGCTGGATGGCGGTCAGCAGGTTGTTGAAGTCGTGGGCGATGCCGGCGGCCAGCTGACCGATGGCCTGCATCTTCTGGCTCTGCGCCAGCTGGAGCTCGATCTGCTTCTGCTCGGTCACGTCGACCAGGTAGGCGGTCAGGCGGGTATCGACGCGGGCGAGGTAAAGGTGGGCGATGCGCGAAGGGTCGTGGGCCAGCCGCACCTCGATCGGGCCGGCCCGGCCCTCGGCCGCGCCGAAGCCGGCGTCGATACGCGAGCCGGGATCGATAAGGTCTCCGAAGGCGAGGCCCGCGGCCGCCTTGCCCGCCGTCATGTCGGTGAGGGCCGCGTTGGCCTCGACGATCGTCGCGCCGAAGACCTCCTCGCCTTCCAGCATGGCGGCGCCGAACGGCGAGGCCGCGGCCATGCTGTGCAGCCGGAGGGGGCCGCGCGCGATGGCCGGCGGCTGGGCCGCCTCGGTCGCCACGGTGTCGGCGGTGAGGCGTAGCGGTTCCTTGGCGCTGGCGTCGAGGCGCAGCAGGAACCGGCCGGAGCCGAGCTGAGCCACGGTGAGCGGCCACTCCTCCAGCGCGACGCGGACGGACGCCCGGGCCACCTCGCCCTTGCGGGCCTTCGCCAGGGCCGCGAACAGCCCAGGCGCGGCGTGACCGTTGCGCGGCAGCCGCTTCATGGCGCCCAGGGCGGCGCGCCACGGCCCGTTGGCGGCGATTACCCGGCCATCCGCGCCGGCGATAGCCGACGCCTCGGGCAGGGCTTCGATGAAGGACTCCGCCCCGTCGTCCTCGACGTCGATCGGCGCCGACACGCCGCGGAAGGCCATGAGGCCGAGCAGGGCGACGCCGGCGAGGCCGACGAGGAGCAGCAGTCCGGCGAGCGTGTCCGGTCCGGCGCGCCATGCGGGCGCGCTGCCGAAGGCGATGGCGAGCAGAAACAGGCCTCCGGCCGCCCAGACCAGCGGGTCGAAGCGCCGCTCCTGCGGCTCGGTCGGCGTCGGTTCCGCCATCAGGCCTGCCGGTGTTCCGGACGAATCACGCATTGATCCTACTCGCTAAAGCGGCCGCGCGCGCGGGGCGGCTGCGCGGCGCTGGGCCGCGCTCATGACGAAGCCGATAATCTTCGCGACGGCCTCGAAGTGGGTCTCAGGGATCTGCTCGTCGACCTCGACCGACGCGTACAGCGCCCGGGCCAGCGGAGGATCCTCGATGACGGGCACGTCGCTCTCCTCGGCGAGGGCGCGGATGCGCAGCGCCAGGTCGTCCAGCCCCTTGGCGACGCACTCCGGCGCGGCCGTCTCCCCCGGTTCGTAGCGCAGCGCCACGGCGTAGTGGGTGGGGTTCATGATCACCACCGTGGCGTTGGGCACGTTCTGCATCATCCGCCGGCGGGACCGCTCGAAGCGGATCTGCTTCTGCTTGGCCTTCACATGCGGGTCGCCGTCCGACTGCTTGAACTCTTCCTTGAGCTCCTCGCGACTCATCCGCATCCGGGCCAGGAAGCGCTGGCGCTGCCAGAACCAGTCCAGGCCCGCGGTCGTCACAAGGAAGGCGAGCACGGCGTAGAACAGCGCCCTCAGCAGGTCGCCGCTCAGCGGCAGGATCGCGGCCGGCTCCATGCTGGCCAGGGCGCCCAGCTCGGCCGCCCGCGGCCGCAGCACGATCCAGGCGACCCAGCCGGTGACCACGATCTTGACCACTGACTTCAGGAACTGGAACAGGCCGTCGAGGCCGAAGATCCGCTTGAACCCCTCGAGCGGCGAGATCTTCTTCATGTCCGGCTTGAGCTTTTCGCCGGTCATCATCAGGCCGGACTGCATCACATGGCCGGCGACGCCCGCCAGGGCCGCCGCTCCGAGCACGACGATCAGGATCGGGGCCGCGGCCACGCCGGCCTGCTCGGCGACCACCATCGCGCCCGGGCCCGAGAGGTCGATGTCCTCGGGGTGCGCCACGAACGGCAGCAAGGCCATGGCCATGTCGCGCAGGAACCAGCCGCCGCCGATTGCGAGCACGCCGAAGGCGGCGGCCAGCGACGCGAGCTGGGGGATGTCGAGCGACTTGGCGACGTCGCCCTTGCGGCGCGCGTCCTCGAGCTTCTTGGGTGTCGGCTCTTCTGTCTTGGAGGCGGCGTCTTCGGCCATCTAGCTGAAGACCTCCAGCACCTCGCGGAAGCGCGAGACCCAGACCATGCCGATCAGGCCCAGACTGAGCGCGAAGATGGACAGGCCGAAGATCACGGCCAGCGGCGACGCCACGAAGAAGATCTGGAACTGCGGCATCACCCGCCCGACCAGACCGGTGGCGATGTTGAAGACGAGCGAGAAGACGATCACCGGGGCTGACAGCTGGATGCCCAGCGCGAAGGAGCCGGCGAAGGTTTGCACCGCCAGGGTGGCCGCGTCGGCGACCGGCGGCGTGCGGGTGAAGGGGAACAGCTCGAACGACTGGACCATCGCCCCGAAGAACAGGTGATGCAGGTCGGTCGTCATCACCAGGGTGACGCCGATGAGGTTCAGAAAGGTCGACAGGGTCGCGCTGGGCTGCGCCTGGCTGGGGCTCGCCGTCTGGGCGAAACCCAGCGTGGTCTGGATGGCGACGACCTCCCCAGCCACGGCCAGGGCGTTCAGCGTCATGCGCAGGATGGCGCCGATCATCAGGCCGATGAGGGTCTCGCGGATAACCTCGGCGGCGACGCCGCTGACCTGCCCGGGCACGGCGACATTCGGCGCCACCAGCGGCGTCAGGACCAGGGACATCAGCAGGGCGAACGACAGACGGATGCGCGGCGGCACGCTGGCGTCGCCGAGTCCCGGCACCAGCATGACCATCGCCCCGACCCGGGCGAACACCAGGCCGGCGGCGTAGACCTGGGCTGCGGTGGCGTAGGCCTCCACCCTGGCCTCACATCGCCGAGATGCGGGCGGCGATCTGGTTCATGAAGCCGCCCATCAGGGCGCCCATGAGGGGCAGGAAGACCAGCAGGGCGATGAAGATGGCCACGATCTTGGGGGCATAGACCAGAGTCGCTTCCTGGATCTGCGTCAGCGCCTGCACCAGGCCGATGCCGACGCCCACGATCAGGCCGACGATGAGCACCGGCGCGCTGAGCTGCAGCGTCAGCCAGATCGCGTCGCGGCCGATGTCGAGCACTTCGGCGCCGTTCATGGACAAGCCTCACAGGGAATCGCGGAAGACACCCCGGAACGTCGCCCGATATGGTTAATGCCGGTTTACGAACGCCGCCGGGCGGCCGAGTCTGGGGCATGACCGAAACTGCGCTGCTGGACCTGATCGAAAGCCTCGCCGCCGGCGCCGGCGCGCCGCGGCTGATCGGCATTGCGGGCGCGCAGGGGTCAGGCAAGTCGACCCTGGCCAGGGCGGCGGCCGACCGCCTGGACGGGGTCGCACTCTCGCTTGACGACGTCTACCTGACCCGGCGGGAACGCGCCGCGCTCGCTGCGGACGTTCACCCGCTGCTGGCGGTGCGGGGGCCGCCCGGGACGCACGACCTCGACCTCGCCGAGGCAGTCATCGATGACCTGATGGCCGGACGGGCGACCGACCTGCCGCGCTTCGACAAGCTGTCGGACGACCGGGCCCGGCCGGCGCGCTTCGAGGGCGAGGCGCGGGTGATCCTGGTGGACGGATGGTGTCTGGGCGCAACGGCCCAAGGCGACGCGGCGCTTGCCGACCCGGTCAACGCGCTTGAGCGGGAGCATGACCGCGACGGCCGCTGGCGGCGGCGGGCCAACGCGATGCTGGCGGACCGCTACGCCGCATTCTTCGCGCGTTTTTCCGCGGTTCTCCACCTGGCGGCGCCGGAATTCTCCACGGTTCTCGACTGGCGTTGCGAGCAGGAGGCGACGCTCCTGGGGCTTCCTCAGGACGCCCTCCCCGCCGGCCGGCGGGACGAACTGGCCCTGTTCATCCAGCACTTCGAGCGCATCACGCGCCACATGCTGGCCGGCGGCGTGACGGCGACGGCGACCGTGCGGCTGGACGCCGCGCGCCGGGTGCTCGTGATTGAGCGGACATGAGAAAGGGGGCGGCTCGCACCGCCCCCTTGAAGGCTGACGGCACGCCGGGATTACCGGCGGCGGTCGCCGTAGCCGTAGCTGTAGCGCTGGCCGTCACGGAGCTCGGCGAACACGCGACGCTCCAGCCGGTCCAGGCGCTCGTCGAGGATCTGGGCTTCGACACGGCTGAGACCGTTGGCGCGGAACCGGCGCTCCATCCAGGTGATCTGCCGCGCGTCGGCCTTCAGGGCCTCGGCTTCGCGGTAGGTCAGGCGGCCGGTGCGGGCGCCGTGGATGATCCGACGCTCGATCGCTTCCTGGCGAGCGTTGATTCCGCGGGAATCATGACGGCGCTCGTAGCGATCGTAGTGGTCATACCGCGCGTCGCGATCATAGCCGTAGCCGGGGCCGTAGTAGGGCTGGGCCGCGGCGGCGCCGGCGGCGCCGGTCAGGGTGGCCAGGGCGGCGGCGGCGATCAGCATCTTCTTCATGGTCTTCACTCCTTCGGGCGGTCCCGACCCCGGACCATCCGGGGGGAGCGGGACTTGACGATGGAGACCATGCGCCTTCGCGCCTGAGCCGAACCTGATCGGCTCGTTGTGCAGTGTTCAGCTATCTGACAGAGGAGGAATGCCGTGTCTTTTCAGGGCCATGGCCCAAGTGAGAAGGATCCTGCGCGGCCTGAAACCGCCGGCGGACGCCGTCAGATCGGCATCCGCATGATCTCCTGGTAGGCGGAGATGACCTGGTCGCGCACGGCCATGACGGTCTCGAGGCTGGCCTCGGCCGAAGAGATGGCGGTGACCACGTCGATCAGCTCGGCCTTGCCTGCGACCTGGTTGGCGATCTGGATCTCGGCAGTCTTGGACGCCTGCACGGCGTCCGTCATCACTGACTTGAGCAGGTCGCCGAAGTCCTGCCCCCCGGACTTGACGGCGCCGCCGAGGCTCGCTGCGGCGTTGCCCTGGGTGGCGGCGTAGGCCTTGGCGGCGGCGAGCGGCGTCATCATTGCTCAGACCCTCAGCGCTTCAGCAGCTCGAGCGTGCGCATCTCCATGGAGCGCGCCGTCTCGATGACGTTCAGGTTGGCCTCATACGCGCGTTGCGCCTCCTTCATGTCGAGCGCCTCGATCAGCGGATCGACGTTCGGGAGCGAGACATAGCCCTCGGCGTTGGCCGCGGGATGGCCAGGATCGTAGGTGGTGCGGAACGCGCGCTGGTCGCCCTCGACCCGGCTCATGCGGACGCCCTCGCCCCCGCCGACGGCCTTCGGCTCGAACACCGGCACCTGGCGGCGGTAAGGATCGCCGCCCGGCGTACGGGCCGTCGAACTGGCGTTGGCAAGATTTTCGGCGATGATGCGCATGCGCGCCTGCTGGGCCCGCATGCCCGAGGCGGCGACCCTCATGGCGGTGTCAGCCTGCGACTTGATCTCGGCCATTCAGCGCTCTCCTACCGGCCCGGCGGCCGCGCGGCCATGCGAAGCAGGGCCATGGATTTCTGGTAGAAGCCGATGGCGGCGTCGTACTGCATGCGCGCCTCCGACATCTTGATCATCTGGTCCTCGAGCACGACCGCGTTGCCGTCGAGGGTGGTTTCCGAATCGACGCCCTTCACGGGCTTGAACTTGCCCCCGGCGCCCATGCCGCGCGGACCGGCGCCGGCCATGTGCCCAGCGCTGGTCTGGGCCGGCTGCATGGCGAGGCCGACCTGGGACTGCAGGCTGGCGGAGAAGGCGAAGCTTTTCAGATCACGTGGCGCGTAGCCGGGAGTGTCGGCGTTGGCGACGTTCTCGGCGATCAGCCGCTGGCGCTCGCCCAGATAGCCGAGCCGCTGGCGAAGCATCGCGAACAGGGGAATCTGGGACGTGTCCATCGCGGCTTCATGGTGAACAAACAGGGTTAATCGGGCCTTAAGGGTTGCCGGGCGAGAAGCGGGCGAACGCTTGCCAGAGTGCGCTTGCCATGGATCTCGCCGCGGGCGCCCTGCGCGCCGTCTTCGCCCTGATGGTCACGCTCGGCCTGATCGGGCTGGCGGCCGTGGCGATGCGCAGGTTCGGTCCCGAAGCCCTCGCCCGCCTGCAGACCGGCCGCAAGGAACGCCGCCTCGTGCTGGTCGAAAGCCTTATGCTCGATCCCGCCCGCCGACTGGTGCTGGTCCGTCTCGACGACGAGGAACGCCTGGTCCTGCTGGGCGAGGGCCGGATGCTCGAGACCGTGAAGAAGCCCACCCGCCGCAAGACGGCTCCGGAGACCGCCGCCTGATGCGCGCCCTGCCCGCCAAGCTTCGGAAGGCCCTGTTCGACCTCCGCCGTGAGGACCTGAAGACGGCGCTGGTGATCTCGCTGCTGACCTTCGTCGCCAGCCTGATCGTGCCGGCCGCGGCCGTGGCCCAGGCGATCAACGTCGATCTCGGCACCGGCGCCGGGCTGACCGAGCGCGTCGTGCAGCTGATCGGCCTGCTGACGGTGCTGTCGCTGGCCCCGTCGATCGTCATCATGACGACCAGCTTCGTGCGCATCGTCGTGGTGCTGAGCCTGCTGCGGACGGCGCTCGGCCTGCAACAGAGCCCGCCCAACGCTGTGATCATCAGCCTGTCGCTGTTCCTCACCGCCATCGTGATGGGGCCGACGCTGCAGCGCTCCTACGACGAGGGCGTCAAGCCGCTGATGGACCAGCAGATCGAGCTGCCGCAGGCGTTCGAGGCGGCCGGCGATCCGGTCAAGGCCTTCATGCTCAGCCAGGTCGACCGCGACGATCTCGCCCTGTTCGTCCGGCTGTCGAAGATCGAGCGACCCGCCACGATCCAGGACACGCCGATCCGCGTCGTCACGCCGGCCTTCATGATCAGCGAGCTGAAGCGCGCATTCGAGATCGGCTTCCTGCTGTTCGTGCCGTTCCTCGTCATCGACCTGGTCGTGGCCAGCGTTCTGATGAGCATGGGCATGATGATGCTGCCCCCCGTGGTGGTCAGCCTGCCCTTCAAGCTGATCTTCTTCGTGCTGGTCGACGGCTGGCGTCTGGTCGCGGGCAGCCTTGTCGAGAGCTTCCAGCGCGGCGCGACGCCGGGCGGCGGGTAGCCGGCCAGACGTCAACGCCTGCCGGGTTGTCGCCAGTGTCTCCCGCACCGGACGAACCTTCACCGCGCCGTCGGCGGACCCCTGCCGATGCGTGGATCGAAACATCTGCCAGGAAACGATAAGGCAAGAGCCGCCAAGCGTCCGCGCGTGTGGCGGATGCAGGCGATCCCCTTGCGGCATAAGGCTCGGCGCGAACGATGAAGACGGGGACCGGATAGACATCCGACCATTGTCCGGCAGGCCGGAGCCCAGGGGGATCGACCGGGAACGGGAGGTGACGGCGGACGTCCGAGAATGTCCCCGAATGTCTCTGGTTGTCCCGATAGTATCAGTCCCGAGAGTCCCGCAATCAGCCCTTCGATGGCCCCGCCGGCGCGGCGGCGGTGCGCACCGGCGTCGGGCCGGTCGGCGAGGGCTTGTCGCGGAAGCGCTGCTTCATGCGCGCCACCCAGCCGGCGAACCCTTCATTGTCGGCGACGGCGCGGCTGAAGTCGTTGGCGGTCAGCGTGCCGCCGTCGGCCTGGGCGAAGGCGACGCGCAGGGCCTCGGGATTGCGGCTCTGATCCACGAAGCCGCTGAAGCGCTCGCGCAGGCGGCCCAGGGCGGCGTCGTCGCCGGCCAGACTGTAGGCGACGCCGGCGCGCAGCAGGCGGGCCTCCTCGTCGGGCCGCAGCGGCAGGGGTGATTTCCAGCGGTCGCCGAGGCCGGCCTCGAACAGGGCGCCGGCGACGGCCCAGTTGCGGGCTTTCCAGGCGATCTCGGCCTTCACCTCACGGGATTCCGGCGTGTTGTCCGGCTCGAGGATCTCCTCGGCGGCGTCCAGCCGGCCGAGCGCGATCAGGGCGCGGGCAGTGATGATCCGCCGCTCGGCGTTCAGCGCCGTCGGCAGCACCGTGATCCGGGAGTTGTTGATCGCCTGCAGCGCCTGCTCCGGCTTGCGGTCCATCAGCTGGATCAGGGCCAGATCGGTCGCCACCTGCGCCTTCGGCACGCCGTCCAGGCGGTTGTCGACCTGGTACTGAAGCAGCTCGGCCGCCTGGGACAGCAGATCCACGTCGACCAGTCGCCGGACCAGCTTGCGCACCATCAGATCGCCGTCGGCGCCGATCGGGGTCAGGTCCTTGAAGTCATAGAACAGCGCCAGGGCCTGGACCGGCTCCAGCCCGTCGGCGAGGCCGTCCAGGAACAGGGACCGGAAGGCCGCGCTGAGTTCGGTCTGGAGCTGCACCGCCTGCGGCAGGTCCGGCAGGCGCGTTCCGGCCGAGCGGAGGGCTTCCAGCGCCTCGCGGTAGCGGCCCTGACTCAGGTAGAGCTGGCCGAGCGCCCGGATGGTCTCCAGCTCGGTCGCCCCGCCGCGCCAGCGGTAGCGCAGGCCGTCATACGCCAGCGCCGCCTGGGCGGGGGAGATCTGGCCGAGCTCAAGCTTCAGGGCCGTGGCGCGCAACAGCGCCGGCGTCGCCAGCTGTTCCAGCGGCGCGGTCCCGATGGCGTTGTAGACCGCCAGAGCCGCCTTCCTGGCCCCGCGGCGCTCGAAGAGCCGGGCCTGCACCAGGCGGATAGACAGCTGCTCGGCGGCGGGCAGCGGCTGCTCGAGCGCCTCGTCGATCCGGCTGGCGGCGGCGGCGAACTCGCCCAGTTCGACCGCCGCCTCGGCGTCGGCGCGCAGGAACCGCGCCCGCCACACCGCCGGGAACTGGTGGAGCGCGATCGCTCCCTGCTGGAACCGGGCGCGGGCGTCGGACCACTGGCCCTGGCGGGCGGCGAGGTAGCCGCGCCAGACCGCGATCGAGGGGTCGTCGGCGAGGATCGGGCTGGCGAAGTCGGTCTCGGCTTCCTTGTCGCGCCCCGCCATGACCCTGGCGATGCCGCGCAGGCCGCGGAACTCGGCCTCGCCGGCGATGGTCTCGCGCTCCCGGGCGGCGGCGTTGAGCACGCCGATGGCTTCGTAGCTCAGCTCGGCCCCGACCAGGAACCGCGCCAGGGCCAGCCGCGGCTCGATCGAGCCGTCCTTTCCCTTGAGGCTTTCCGCCGCGGCGGCGTCGGTGAGGGCGGCGTAGCGCGGCATGAAGCCGCCGGGACCGGTCTTGGCCCAGGTCTCGTCGATCAGCCCGGGCATGCCGGCCTTCTTGGGCGCCCCGTCGCCGGCGTCAGCCAGACCGGCGGACGCCGAAGCGGGCGACAGCGCCAGGCCCGCGGGCCGGCCGATGCGGACGAGATCGCCCTCGGCGAGAACCTGGAGGTCGGTGGCGTAGGGTTCGATCGCCAGCCCCTGGATCGTGGGCAGCATCGCCATCTCGACGAAGTCGCGGCGCCCGGTCAGGCCCTTCGCCGGCGCCAGCGCCGTGACCACGGCGATGCGGTCGCCGACGGCGGGGTCGTCGAGCCAGACCGCGTTGGTCGCGCCCGCCACGACAGCTGTCAGCGCGGCCTGGGCGGCCTCGCTGTCGCGCTGGACCGTCACCTTTCCCGGCTCGGTCACGGGGCCCGGTCCGAGCTGCAGCGTCCAGCTGGCGCCTTCGCCGACAACAGCGACCGGCATGTTTCTTGGCGCGACCAGCCGGATCGCCGCGTAGTCCTTGCCCCGGAAGGCCTGGATCTTCGAAAACTGCGACACCCCGCGGGGAGCCCTGGACACGTCCAGGGTCGCGGGCGCATCGAACACCACCCAGACCGCCTCGCCGCGCCGGAATACGGCGGCGCCCGCCGGATTGGCCCAGTCGAAGCGCATCCGGACCTGAGGACCGGCGATCTCGGGGCTCATGCGGACGACGCCGCCCGCCGGGACAGGATTGGGCCTGGGCGGCCGCGTTTCGGCGACGGCGGCCGCCGCCGGCGGCGGCTCGGCCGCCTTCGGCGCTTCAGGCTGCGCCTGTCGCTCGAACAGATTGACGTAGATCGCGCCGTCGGCGGACCCGACCTTGGCGTCGGCGTTGTCGTCGAGCCGCAGGTCGATCTCGAGGCCGCCTGCCGTATGCCGCGCCTCCGCACCCTTCAACCACCGGGGCGGCAGGATGCGAAGGGTGCTCAGGTCAGGCTTGGCGTCTCGACTGAAGCGGAGCGTGAGGGTCTGGCCGTCGCGGCGATGCGTGACGCGGGCCCCGCCGGCCCAGCGGAACTCGATACGGGTGAAGCCCTTGGCCTGGGCGGTGCGCACCTCGAGCGGCGACGCCGCCGCGTAGGCGACGGCGGGCAGGCTGGCGGGCGCGGCGACCGAGACGATGCAGGCCGCCGCGACCCCCGAACGCAGGAGGGTGCGAAACGCCGCCACCTACCCCGCCTTGGCCGGGGTCGGCGCGGTCGCGGCAGGAGCGGCGGCCGGCGGCGTCGCGGCCGGCTTGGGCGGCGTCGCGGAGGCCTGAGGCTTGGGCGCC
>CALKHU010000153.1 GCA_937991555.1 uncultured Caulobacter sp. | reverse complement strand
TCCAGCGCTCGGTCTCGGGCCGGTAGATGACGCCGATGAACCGCTCCAGCCTCGGTTCCTGAAGCCGTCGGCGCAGCGGCTCATGCACGCCCGGCCGGGATCGCGGCCTCGCGGATCATGGCCGGGATCGGCCGGTCCGGGGCGGGCGCCGCCGAAGGCCCGGCGGGTGTCGCGCCGGTCTCCGACCAGCCGTGCTCGCCGATCAGCGGCACGAAGCGCACGGCCCCGAGGTCCTCCTCCTCGACATGGGTCGCGTCGCGGCGGGTGACCTTGACCAGCCGCTGCTCGCCGGCCCTGTCGCCGACCGGCATCACCAGCCGGCCGCCGATGTCGAGCTGGTCGATCAGGACCTGGGGCACGGACGGGCCGGTCGCCGACGCCAGGATGGCGTCGTAGGGCGCCCCCTCGGGCCGGCCGCGGGAGCCGTCGCCGGTGATGATCTCGACGTTGTCGTAGCCCAGCTGTCGCATCCGGCCCCGGGCCAGGGCGCTCAGCGTCTCGTGCCGCTCGATGGCGGTGACCCGCCCTGCGATGCGCCCCATGACCGCCGCCGCATAGCCGGACCCGGCGCCGATCTCGAGCACCGCGTCGCCGGGACGGATCTCGGCCGCCTGGACCATCAGCCCGACGATGTAGGGCTGCGAGATGGTCTGCCCCGCCTCGATCGGCAGCGGCGAGTCGTCGTAGGCGAACTCGCGCAGGGCCTCGGGCACGAACAGCTCGCGGGGGACCTGTCGCATCGCCGCCAGCACCGCCGGGTCGTCGACCCCGCGCCGCTTCAGCTGGCGCTCGACCATCTGCTCGCGTTGCTCCTGCAGGCTGGCCATCTCGATCCTCCCTCAGCCGGGCGGCGCCTCCGAGAACTGGTCGACCCAGCGCCGGAACAGGCCTCCGTCGCTCAGGCCCGCCTGGCGGGCGGCCACCTGCCCGCCCTTGAAGGCGAACAGGGCCGGGATGCCCTGCACGTTGAAGCGGGCGGCCAGCTGCGGGTTGGCGTCGACGTCGATCTTGATGAACCGGGCCCGCGGCTCCAGCTCGCGCGCGGCCTGTTCGAACAGCGGCGCGATCGCCCGGCACGGGCCGCACCAGGCCGCCCAGAAATCGACGATCAGCGGCAGGTCGCTCCTCGACAGGTGCCGGTCGAACCGCGTCGCGTCGAGCGCCACGGGCTTGCCGGCGAACAGCGGCGCCTTGCACCGGCCGCACTTCGGATCGTCGCCCAGCCGGCCGGCCGGCAGACGGTTCACGCCGTCGCAGGACGGGCAGACGATGTGCAGCGGGTCGCTCATGGACGCATAACCGGCGGACGGGCCCAAGGTTCGCCCCTATCCGACCCCGCTCCGCCCGCGCCTGCCTTGACCAGGATCAACCGCGCCGCCCGTAGCCCCCCTAGGCCGCGTCCGCCGCCCGGGCCGGCAGCGCCGCCAGCAGGTCGGCGAGAATGTCGGCCTCGTCCTCCAGCCCGACCGACAGCCGCACCAGGCCGTCGGCGATGCCGTGGGCCCGCCGCTCCTCGGGGCTGTAGGTCGAGTGGGTCATGCTGGCCGGGTGCTGGATCAGGCTCTCGGCGTCGCCCAGCGAGACGGCGCGGCGGATCATCGACAGCCGGTTCATCATCGCGATCCCCGCCGGCAGGCCGCCGTGCAGTTCGAAGGCGATCATGCCGCCGAAGCCGGGCATCTGCCGTCGGGCGAGATCGTGCCAGGCGAAGCGCTCCAGCCCCGGATAGTGCACTGCCGCCACCGCCGGATGCGCCTCCAGCGCCCGCGCCACGGCCATCGCCGTCCGGCAGTGGCGCTCGACGCGGATCTGCAGGGTCTTCAGGCCGCGCAGGATCAGGAAGGCGTTGAACGGCGCCATCACCGCCCCGGTCATGTCCTTGACCCCGACGGCGCGGACCGTGGCCATGTCCTCGGCGGAGCCGGCCGCCAGGCCGCCGATCAGGTCGCCGTGGCCGCCCAGGTACTTGGTCGCCGAATGGACGACGATGTCGGCGCCCAGCGTGACGGGCCGGGTCAGGACCGGGGTGGCGTAGGTGTTGTCGACCACGGTCCGCGCCCCCGCGGACCGCGCGATCGCCGACACCGCGGCGATATCGACCAGCCGCATGTTCGGGTTGGCCGGGGTCTCGAAGTAGACGATCCGCGTCCTCGCCGAGATCGCCTCGGCCAGCCTGGCCGGGTCGGTCAGGTCGACGTGGGTGACGGTCACCCCGAACCGCGACAGCCCGTCGCGCAGGAAGGCGAAGGTGCAGCCGTACAGCGTCCGGTCGGTGATCACCTCGTCGCCGGCGCGCAGGAAGCTCCACATCACCGAGGTGATCGCCCCCATGCCGGAGGCCGTGGCCAGCCCCGCCTCGGCGCCCTCGAGGTCGGCGATGCGCCGCTCCAGCAGGTCGGTGGTCGGGTTGGAGATGCGCGAATAGATGTGCCCGGCCTGGTCGCCGGCGAACATCGCCCCGCCCTGCTCGGCGGTCTCGAAGGCGAAGGTCGAGGTCAGGTGCAGCGGCGGCGTCAGCGCCCCCTGCTCCTGCGCCGGGTCGTAGCCGGCGTGGATGGCGCGGGTGGCGAAGCCGGGGGCGTCCTGCATCGGTGACTCTCCTGTACCGGCCGCCACCATGGCGCCGATACGGACGCAGAAGATTGCGACTTCTGCCACTGATCGCGTATGAAGTGGCAGTTTCTGCCAATGAGGCCGCCATGGACGCCAGGGACCGCCAGATCGTCCGCGAGCTGCAGAAGGACGGCCGCCTGACCAACCAGGAGCTGGCCGAGCGGGTGAACCTGTCGCCCTCCCCCTGCCTGCGCCGCGTTCGGCTGCTGGAGGAGGCCGGGGTCATCACCGGCTACACCGCCCTGGTCGACCAGAAGGCCATGGGCCTGCCGGTGACCGCCTTCATCCGCGTGCGGCTGGAGCGCCACGCCGACGAGACGGTGAAGACCTTCGAGGCCCGCGTCGCCCGCCTGGACGAGGTGCTCGACTGCTGGCTGCTGGCCGGCGGCGACGACTACCTGCTGCGCGTGGTGGTCGCCAGCCTGGAGGCCTACGAGGCCTTCGTCCGCCGCCGCCTGCACGCCATCCCCGGCATCGCCTCGATCGACACCAGCTTCGCCTACGGCACGGTCAAGTCGACGCGGGTGCTGCCGGCGGCCGGCTGACGGAACCGCACCCTCCTGCCACGCGCTGTCAGCAGGGCCTCTGGCCTTCGCCCCCTCGCGCGCCTACCTTGCCGTTCATGTCCCGTTCCCCCGGCATGGCCGATGTCTCGGCAACCTTCGTCCACGACCTCGCGGACGCCGGCGCCCCCGCGCTCTGGACCCCGCACCGCCCGGCGCGGCCGGCCAAGTCCGAGGGCGGCCGCCGCTTCAACCTGGTCAGCGAGTACAGCCCCGCCGGCGACCAGCCGACCGCCATCCGCGACCTGGTGGAAGGCATCAACGCCCGCGAACACGACCAGGTCCTGCTCGGCGTCACCGGCTCGGGCAAGACCTTCACCATGGCCAGCATCATCGCCGAGACCCAGCGCCCGGCCCTGATCCTGGCCCCCAACAAGACCCTCGCCGCCCAGCTCTACAGCGAGTTCAAGAGCTTCTTCCCGGACAACGCGGTCGAGTATTTCGTCAGCTACTACGACTACTACCAGCCGGAGGCCTACGTCCCGCGCACGGACACCTTCATCGAGAAGGACTCCAGCCGCAACGAGCAGATCGACCGCATGCGCCACGCCGCCACGCGGGCGATCCTGGAGCGGGACGACGTCATCGTCGTCGCCTCGGTCAGCTGCATCTACGGCATCGGCTCGGTGGAGACCTACACCGCCATGACCTTCGGCCTGGAGGTCGGCCAGCGCATCGACGACCGCCAGCTGCTCGCCGACCTGGTCGCCCAGCAGTACAAGCGCAACGACGCCGCCTTCGAGCGCGGCATGTTCCGCAAGCGCGGCGACACCATCGAGATCTTCCCCGCCCACTACGAGGACCGCGCCTGGCGCATCCAGCTGTTCGGCGACGAGATCGAGGCCATCAGCGAGTTCGACCCCCTCACCGGGAAGAAGACCCAGGATCTCCCCTCGGTGAAGATCTACGCCAACAGCCACTACGTCACCCCGCGCCCGACGCTCCGCCAGGCCATCAGCCAGATCAAGGTCGAGCTGAAGGAGCGCCTCGACTGGCTGGTCGCCAACGGCAAGCTGCTGGAGGCCCAGCGGCTGGAGCAGCGCACGCAGTTCGACCTCGAGATGATGGAGACCACCGGCTCCTGCGCCGGCATCGAGAACTACAGCCGCTACCTCACCGGCCGCCGCCCGGGCGAGCCGCCGCCGACCTTCTTCGAATACATCCCCGACAACGCCCTCCTCTTCACCGACGAGAGCCACCAGACGGTGCCGCAGATCGGGGCCATGTACCGCGGCGACTACCGCCGCAAGTTCACCCTCGCCGAGTACGGCTTCCGCCTGCCCAGCGCCATGGACAACCGCCCGCTCAAGTTCGAGGAGTGGGAGGCCATGCGCCCGCAGACGATCCACGTCAGCGCCACCCCCGGCCCGTGGGAGATGGAGAAGGCCGGCGGCGTCTTCGCCGAGCAGGTCATCCGCCCGACCGGCCTGATCGACCC
>CALKHU010000152.1 GCA_937991555.1 uncultured Caulobacter sp. | reverse complement strand
GGCCGCCGTACTCCTGCTTGGTGCCCGGCATGAAGCCCGGCACGTCGACGAAGGTCACGATCGGGATGTTGAAGGCGTCGCAGAAGCGCACGAAGCGGGCGGCCTTTCGGCTGGAGTCGATGTCCAGCACCCCGGCCAGCACCTGCGGCTGGTTGGCGACCACGCCCACCGTCTCGCCGTCGATGCGGGCGAAGCCGACGATGATGTTCTTGGCCCATTCCGACGAGATCTCGAAGAAGTCGGCCTCGTCGACGACCTTCAGGATCAGCTCCTTCATGTCGTAGGGCTTGTTCGGGTTGGACGGCACCAGGGTGTCGAGGCTGCGTTCCTCGCGGTTCGCCTCGTCGAAGCTCTGCCGGACCGGCGCCTTCTCGCGGTTCGACGACGGCAGGAAATCGACCAGGCGACGAACCTGCGTCAGGGCCTCCAGATCGTTCTCGAACGCGCCCTCGGCGACGCCGGACCTGGCGGCGTGCACCCGGGCCCCGCCCAGTTCTTCGGCGGTGACGATCTCGTTGGTGACGGTCTTCACCACGTCCGGGCCGGTCACGAACATGTAGCTCGTGTCCTTCACCATGAAGATGAAGTCGGTCATGGCCGGCGAGTAGACGTCGCCGCCGGCGCAGGGGCCCATGATGACGCTGATCTGCGGCACCACGCCCGACGACAGGACGTTCTCCATGAAGATGTCGGCATAGCCGGCGAGGCTGTCGACGCCCTCCTGGATGCGGGCGCCGCCGGCGTCGAACAGGCCGATGATCGGCGCCCCCACACGGGCGGCGGCGCGCTGGACCTTGACGATCTTCTGGGCGTGGGCGTTGCTCAGAGAGCCGCCGAAGACCGTGAAGTCCTTCGAGAAGACGTAGACGATCTTGCCGTTGATCGTGCCCCAGCCGGTGACGACGCCGTCGCCGGGGATACGCTGGGACTCCATGCCGAAGTCATGGCTGCGGTGCTCGACGAACATGTCGAACTCCTCGAACGAGCCCTCGTCGAGCAGGAGGTCGATCCGCTCCCGCGCCGTCAGCTTGCCCTTGGCGTGCTGGCTGGCGACCCGCTTCTCGCCGCCGCCGGCCCGCGCCTGTTCGCGCCGCTTCTCGAGCTCTTCCAGGATGTGCTGCACGCCGTCGTCCCCTTCGCAAAGCTGGGGACGGGTTAAAGCCGTGACGCGGGCGTGACAAGGCGTTGAATTGCCTGACGTGACGTGAGCCGGCCGCGGCCGGGCCCGCCGGCTAGCGCAATGCGGCGAACCAGCGTTCCAGCAGCAGCGCCTCCTCCAGCCGGGCGGCGGTACGGGCTGCGGCCTCGTCGTCGACGCCCCAGCGCGCCTCCTGCCAGGCCTCGTCGAGGCGGGCGAGGTCGTGCGCCTCCTGCCCGCCGACGCGGCCGTGCCGCAGGGCGAGCGCCAGCACGGCCGAGCCGAACAGCCCCGCGGCCTGGGCGAGGCCGGTGAGGCCGAAGTCGTCGTGCTCGAGCGCCAGCGCCCTGGCGCGGGCCAGCGACACCTCGGGCTGAGGCCGATGGATGACGCCGCCGACAGCCGACAGCCTGAGCCCGAGCGCCTCCTCCGCCCAGGCGAGCAGCGGATCCCAGCCGGCGGCCTGGGCGGCGACCAGGCTGTCGGGCGCCTCGGCCCTGTAGCAGGTGAGGTCCGACCCGGCGTAGCGGGCGACTTCCTCGGCCACCTCCTCGCGGACCGCAGAAACCCGGTCGATGGCCGTCGCGGCCAGGCGCATGGCCGGCATGCGGCCGGCGTCGATCTCGGTCTGCTGCGCTTCCCAGTCGGCGGCGACGAGGTCGGCGAGGCCGGGGGTCGGCAGGATCAGCCTGCCGCCGGCGGGCGTGCGGGGCGGGCCGCGGCCGTCGAGCAGCACGGCGAAGCCGCCCTCGACGGGACCGGCCGACGCTGTCTTGTAGAACCGCTTCGGACGCTGGACGCCGTCGCTCCTGCCGCTCACGCTCACGCTCGCACCTTCCGTTCCATCCGGCGACGGACCCGCCGCCCCGCGGCGTTGAAGTGGCCGAACAGTCCCGAGAGTTCAAGGAGGCGGCGCCCTTGGCATCCCCGTCCGACAGTCTTCACGCCGCCATTGCGGTCACCCGGTTCGGGCTCGGAGCCCGGCCAGGCGAACTCGCGGCGGTCGCGCGGGATCCCAGGGGCTGGTTGCTGGACCAGATCCGCGCCGGCGGCGCCGACCAGCCCCAGGCCGCCCCCGAGAGCGCGGCCAAGCGGCTGCAGGACTTCCGCGTCTATCGCATGGACCGGCGCGAGGCGCGGCGGGCCGAGGCCGGCGAAACACCGCCCGATCGCGATCCGGTGCGGATCGCCGCGCGCATGATCCGCGAGGGACCGGCCGTCGACTTCCTGGCCCGCGCCCGCCTCGCCGCCACGACGGCGGCGGGCTTCCGCGAGCGCTGGGCGCTGTTCTGGGCCAACCACTTCACCGTCTCCGGCGTGAAGCTGGTCACCGCCACGGTGGCCGGTCCGTTCGAACAGGAGGCGATCCGGCCGCATGTGTTCGGCCGGTTCGCGGACCTGCTGACCAGCGCGACCATGCATCCGGGCATGCTGCTGTACCTCGACCAGGCGCAGTCGGCGGGTCCCGACAGCCAGGCGGCGCAGGTCCTCAAGCGCCCTCCCCGGGCGGCCGAGCGGATCGGACTGGGCGGGGGCCTGAACGAGAACCTCGCGCGGGAGATCCTCGAGCTGCACACCGTCGGCGTCGCGGCCGGTTACAGCCAGGCCGACGTGACCGAGCTCGCCCGGGCGCTGACCGGCTGGAGCATCGGCGGACCGCGGGAGGCCGAGGACCGCCAGGGCCGGTTCGTGTTTCGCCCCGCCACCCATCAGCCCGGCGCGCGGACCGTCATGGGCAGGATCTACGCGGACGACGGGGCGCTCCAGGCCGGCGCCATCCTCAAGGACCTGGCCGCCCATCCGGCCACGGCGCGGCATCTGGCGCACAAGATCGCCCGCCATTTCACGGCCGATGATCCCTCCCCCGCCCTGGTCGGGCGACTCGAGGCGGCCTGGACAGGTTCCGGCGGAGACCTCGCGGTCGTGGCCCGGGCGCTGGTCGAGGCCCCCGAGGCCTGGCAGCCGGCGCCGGCCAAGTTCAAGACGCCGTACGAGTTCCTGGTGTCCAGCTGGCGCGCGATCGGCGGCCAGCCGGCCGCCATCGAGCATCTGGCCCCGCCGCTGACCGCGCTGGGCCAGAGGCCCTTCTCACCGCCCTCGCCGAAGGGCTGGGACGACCTCGCCCCGACCTGGGCGGCCCCCGACGCCGTCGTCAAGCGGCTGGCCTGGGCGCAGCAGTTCTCCGCCGCCGTGGCCGGCGAGCTCGACACCGACGCGGTGGCCAGCGGCGCGCTGGGCGCGCGATTGTCGCCGGCCGTCAGGACCGCCATCGCCCGCGCCGAGTCGCGGGAAGAGGCCCTGTCCATCCTTCTGATGTCCCCGGAGTTCCAGCGCCGATGACCCGTACAGACCTCAACCGCAGACGCCTGCTGGCCGCCGGCGGCGCGCTCGGCCTGTCGGTGGGCTTCATGGGCGGCCCGGCCCTGGCCCGCGACCGCGGCCGCCGGAAACTGGTCGTCGTCCTCGCGCGCGGCGCGATGGACGGGCTGTCGGCGACGCCGCCCGTGGGCGATCCGGACTACGCCGGCCTGCGCGGGCGGATCGCCATCCCGGCCGACCGGGCGCTGAAGCTGGACGACACCTTCGCGCTGCATCCGGCGCTGGCCCATGTCCACGCGCTGGCCCTCAGGGGACAGGCGCGGATCGCGCCGGCGACGGCCAGCCCCGACCGGGCGCGATCGCACTTCGAGGCGCAGGACGTCCTCGAGAGCGGCGCGGCCGTGGTCTACGGAACCGCCTCGGGTTTCCTCAACCGGGCGCTGGCGGCGATGCCGGGCGGCCGCGGCGACGGGCTGAGCGTGGGCGCCACAGCGCCGCTGATCCTGCGCGGTCCGGTGCAGACCGCGTCCTGGTCGCCGGGCGCGGCGGGCGAAGGCAGCCCGAGGCTGCCTGCCATCCTGGCCGATCTCTACGCCGGCGATCCCCTGCTGGGACCGGCGCTGGCGCGCGGACTGCAGACCGAGGCGATGGCCGAGGCGGCGATGCAGGGCGTCGCCGCGCCGCTAGCGGGCGCGACCGGCGGCGGCGTGCAGGGCCTGGTGCGGCAGGGACAGGGCGTGGCCAGGGGGATCGGCCAGACGGTGGCCGGCTTCATGCGGCAGACGGCGGGTCCCGACATCGTGTCGATCTCCGTCGACGGGTGGGACACCCACGCCAACCAGGGCGCCGTCGAGGGGCAGCTGGCCAACCGGCTGCTCTATCTCGACGCGCTGCTGGCGGGGCTGCACGAAGGCCTGGGCGACGCCTGGGCCGATACGGTGGTGGTGGTCGCGACCGAATTCGGGCGCACCGCGCGGATCAACGGCACCGGCGGCACCGACCACGGCACCGGTTCAACCGCCTTCGTGCTGGGCGGCGCGCTCAAGCCGGGCGGCATCATCGGCGACTGGCCGACCCTGCGGCCGGCCGCCCTGTTCGAGGGGCGCGACACGCGGCCGACCCTGGATGTCCGCGGCCTGTTCAAAGGCGTCCTGCGGGACCACATGGGCGTCGATCGTGCGGCGCTCGACCGGGACGTCTTCCCCGACAGCGCCGGTGTCGCGCCGGTCGGCGGTCTGGTCTGAGCCGTCAGGCCGGAACGACGTCGAACGCGATGGTCAGGCGGGCCTGATCGCCGCCGAACGGCGTGGTGCCGTGCCACATGTATGAGGGGAACAGGACCAGCAGTCCGGGCTCAGGCCGGACGAAGTGTTCCGACGCCAGCCGCGGCGCCGTCGGGATGCCGGGCTTGCCGAAGGCGAGCCAGCCCCGGCGCCCTTCGGCGGACGCCTCCGCCGGCAGCGAGACATAGAAGGCCGACGAGATCCATCCCGCCGGGTGCAGGTGGCTGACGTGCAGACCCCCGGGCTGCAGCCGCACCGACCAGGCTCCCGCCACCGCGTAGCCGTCCCGGATGCGGCTCCGGAGAGGCTCCGGCGCGTCCGCCAGCCGGGCGATGTAGCGCCGGACCGGCCTGTCGATCGCCTCGAAGAAGGCGCGGATCGCCGGTTCGGCTGACTGCTCCAGCGGTTGCAGGGTCTGGCTGCCGCCCCGGATCGACTGACCGACCGGATGACCGTGAAACGGATGAAGGGCCTGAAGGGCCACGGCCAGGTCGGCAAGATAGGCCTGCAGACTGTCCCACCCGGCGGGCGTCTCGATGGTCTCGGCCTGCACAAGCGCGTCGTAGTCGAACAGTTCGCCATAGCGAGCGTCACCCAGCAGCCGCCAAGCGGTAGCGGCGAGCGCCACCCCATGCTGGTTCAGCGGGGCGATGCGGCGCAGGGTCTCGGCGAGCGCGAGGGCTTCGGACGGCCGGCCCGCCGCCAGGTGGGCCTCCGCAGCGACCGCCAGCACGGCCGGATCTTCCGGTGCGACGGTCAGGGCGGCCCGGGCATGCTCGACCGCGCGGTCCGGATTGAGTCCGACCGCCATCTGCGCGGCGGCGACCTCCAGCGCGGGATTGCGGCCGGTTTCAGCGACCAGGGCATAGGCGCCGCGGATGTCGCCGGTCGACTCGAGCAGGCGCGCCTTGATCAGTCTCAGCCCCTGGTCCGCCGAGGCGGCGATGATCGGGTCCATGGCCTCGCAGGCCGCGTCCACGTCGCCGGTTCGCCGCCAGACGAGATAAGCCAGATCGCGATGGGCCCCGAAGTCGCCGGGCGCGAGCCGGAGCGCCGACCGGAAGGCCGCTTCCGCGTCGTCAAAGCGGTTGAGGCCCATCAGGGCGGCGCCCAGCATCTGCCACGCGAACGGATGCTCGAAACCGCCGTCCAGGACGGCGCGGAGAACCGACTCGGCGTCGGCATAGCGAGCCTCCGTGACCAGGCCGAAGGCGTACTCCTGCTGGACATAGCCGTCCCGGGGCAGGCGCGCCGCAAGCCGCTCGAGCGTGGGCAGGGCCTCCTTCGCCCGGTCCAGCTGCCGCAGGGCCTCGATGTGCGTCACCAGCAGCGAGTCACGGTCGGTGTCGGCCACGCGCGGCCCGGTGAGCTGCAGCGCCTCGGCGGCGCGGCCGGCCGTCAGCAGCTCGCGGGCCAGCGCATCCGCCGCCGCCGCATCATCGGGGTCCCTGGCCAGCGCCTCACGCAGCGTTCCTTCCGCGGTCATCGCCGTCCTCCTTTGCCGGGCCTCGGCTTGCGGCCAAAGGGCTCCGGGTCGGCCTCGTGTTCATCGAAGCCGAACCGGGCGAAGCCGGCCTTCATTTCCTTGCTGAGCGGGGCCTCGACGACGATGGTCCCCGCCGAGGGATGCGGAATGACCAGCCGCCGGGCGTGAAGCTGCAGCTGCAGCCCCTCGGAGAGGGCGGCGCTCTTGTCGTCCCTGTACTTCGGATCGCCGAGGATCGGATGGCCGATGGCCAGCATGTGCGCGCGCAGCTGGTGCGTACGGCCGGTGTGCGGGCGCAGGGCCACCCAGCTCAGGCGCGGGCCGGCGCGGCTGATGGTGGCGTACTCGGTCTCGGCCGGCTCGCCCTTCGGGTCCTTGGGATCGACGACCACGACCATCTCGCGGTCGTTAATGCCCTTCTTGGCCAGAGGCGCGTCGATCCAGCCGTCCTCGGGCGTCGGATTGCCGACGACAAGCGCCCAGTAGGTCTTCTGCGCCTTGCGGCGGGCGAAGGAGCCCGACAGCTTCGCCGCCGCGCCCGGCGTCTTGCCGAGCACCAGAACGCCCGAGGTGTCGCGGTCGAGCCGGTGGACCAGCCGGGGGCGCTCCAGCCCCTCGCCCCAGGCCGACAGCAGCCGGTCGACATGCTGGGTGGTCTTGGTGCCGCCCTGGACGGCCAGGCCCGAGGGCTTGTTGAGGACCAGCACCTCATCGTCCTCGTAGAGCACCAGCGAACGGGCGTAGGCGGCGTCACGGGGGGACAGCGCCTTCTTTTCCGCCGGGTCGGGCGCGTCCGGCAACGGCGGCACGCGGACCTGGGAACCGGCCGACAGGCGGGTGTCGGCCTTGGCGCGGGCGCCGTCGACGCGGATCTGGCCGCTGCGGGCCAGCTTCTGGATCTGGACCTGGGTCAGGTGCGGCCAGCGCCGCCGGAACCAGCGATCGAGGCGGACCCCGTCCTCGCCGGCGTCGACGTAGAGGGTGCGGACTTCGCGCGTGCTCATGCGGGGACGAGCCTCCGGACCAGCAGCAGGCCGGCGAACAGGGCCGCCACCGAGGCGACGACCGAAAGGGTGGAATAGGCGAAGGCGGACGTCCACTCGCGGCGCTCGATCATCAGCGCGACCTCCAGAGAGAAGGCCGAGAAGGTGGTGAAGCCGCCGAGCACGCCGACGCCGAGCAGCAGTCGCCAGCGCTCCTGGTCGCCCCCGCCGCGCAGCGCCAGCCAGGCGGCGAGCGCGCCCATGGCGAGGCCGCCGAGGATGTTCACCGTGAGCGTGCCGAAGGGCCAGCCGGAGCCGAACAGGCGCAGCGCCTGGGCCCCCGCGAGGTAGCGCGCGACGGCGCCGATCGCCCCGCCGGCCGCGACGAGAAGCAGTTTGTCCATGCGCCCTTATGCGACGACGCGCCGCCGGGCGCAAAGGCGGCGGCTCAACACACCGTTAAGGCGAGCAACCCAGAATGGGGAACCCTTTCCCGTGAGCGTCCATGACCGCGCCCGAGCGCCTCAACGCCGCAGATGTCGCCGCCGTGCTCGACCGCTTCGGCGGCCAGGGCCTGCTGGCGCGCGGGGCCGTCAACATCATCAGCCTGGCGGCCATCCGCGATCGCGCCGGCGAGCGCTGGCCGCGGCGTCGCCCGGACGTCTGGGCCTACGCCGAGCGCAAGCTGGCCGAGCACCTCACCTACCATGACCTGTCGCAACGGGTCGGCGAGACCGACTTCCTGATCGCTATGACCAGCGAGGAGGGCGTCGCGGCCCAGGCCGTCGCGCTGAAGGTCCTCGAGGAGCTGCTCCTGCATTTCCTCGGCGCGGCCGAGGCCAAGGACATGCGGGTGCAGGCGGTGACCGGACTGGCCGACGGCGAGGTCGTCTGCTCGCCGCTGGATCCGCAGCTGATCGCGCAGGCGCGCAAGGCGGCGCCGGCCGCGACGGCGAGGCCCGCCGATACCGGCGTCGACCCGGCCGAGGAGCGGCGACGGAACCCCTACCTGTTCGTCACCGGATCGGGGCTGAACCTGCGCATCGACTTCGCGGTCGAGCCGGTGATCAGCCTGCGCCACGGCGTCCCGGCCGCGTTGCGCATCGAGCCGACGGTGACCGAACCCGAGACCGGGCGGACGATACCGCCCCGCGCGTTCGCGAGGCTGTCCGACGCGGACGTGGCGGTCATCGACCAGGCGACGCTCCACTACGCGGCGCTCTACCTGGCCAAGGTCGACGCGCCGGGGGCCACGCCGCTGATCGTGCCGGTGTCGTTCCGGACCATGGCGACCAGCAAGGGCCGGCAGGGGCTGATCGGCTGCGCCGGGGATGCACCCGGCCGGATGAAGGCGGGGCTGATGGTCGAGCTGATCGACGTCGATCGCGGCACGCCGCAGGGGCGGCTGATCGAGGTCTGCGGCCTGCTGCGGACCATCTGCCGGGGCGTGTTCGGCCGCGTGGTTCCGGGGCGCGACGCCATGGAGCCGCTGAAGCACGCGCGGCTGGCCGGCGTCACCCTCGACGCCGGCGACCTGCCGGCCGAGGACGGCCGGCTGGCGGCCCTGATCCTCGACTACGGCCGGCAGGCCAAGGGCCTGACGCCGACCATCGCCGTTCACGGCCTGGCCTCGCCGGTGATGTTCGCCATCGCCGAGACGGCGGGCCTGACCCATGCGGCGCTGCGGGTGGCGCCGGCCAGCGCGGCGGCCGCGGCGTAGCTACCGCCCCTGGCCCTGGCCGATGACCCTGACAATGTCGCGGGCGTCGTAGACGTCCCGGTCGTTCGGGCGCTCGCCCTTGCCGGCGAGGATCTCGAGCGTGCGGCTGAAGGCCGGACCGCCGGACAGGTCGAAGCTCGTGCCCACGCCGACGCGGACGCCGCTGCGCCAGCCGCCGCCCGAGCCGACGCCGAGGTTCACGCGCGGCCGGCCGCCGGGGGCGCCCAGGCGCTGGTCGCGCCGCTCGACGACGCGGAACCAATCGTAGCCGTCGCGCAGGGACACCTCTGCCGCGCGCAGCAGGGCGTAGTCCGCGACCTGGGCCATCGGCGCGCCGGGACCGCCGGTGAAGGTGACACGGTAGCGCCCGGTCTCGATCCGGTAGTCGCTGAAGCCGACGGCCGTGCGGGGCCCCGCCTGGGGCGTGTAGGTGGTCGGCGTGGCGCAGGCGGCGAGGCTGAGCGCGGCGGCGGCGATGATCAGGGTGCGCGTCATGGCGTGTCCTCCGACCAGACTAAGCTGCGCCCGGCGCCCGGGTTCCCGCAAGGCCCACTGCATCGGCCAGCGCGGCCATGTCGTCCGGCATCGGGGCCTCCACCGTGGCCATGTGGCCGTCCGGATGGGGATAGCTGAGCCGGACGGCATGCAGCATCAGGCGCGGCACGGGATGGCCGCCCACGGTCAGGGCGCCGCCGTAGCGCACGTCGCCGACGATGGGCCGGCCGAGGCTCTGCATGTGCACCCGCAGCTGGTGCATGCGGCCGGTCTCCGGCGACAGCTCCATCAGCGCCGCCTCGGGCGTGGCGGCCAAGGTGCGGTAGCGGGTCTTCGCGGTCTCGGCGTCGGGGTGATCGGCGTCAGTCACCCGCATATAGGCCTCGCGGCCGATGCTCTCGCGGCGCAGCGGGGCCTCGATCGTCCCGCCCTTCGGCGACGGCGCGCCCGGCGCGACGATGGCCAGGTAGGTCTTGCGGAACCGCTTGGCGATCATGGCCTTGCCGAGGAAACTCGCGGCCGGCTTGGTGCGGGCGGTGAGGATCACGCCGCTGGTGTCGCGGTCCAGCCGGTGCACCAGCCGCGGCCGGTTGCCGCCGGCCGTGGCGAAGGCCCAGAGCAGTTCGTCCAGCGTGTTGGCGTTGATCCGCCCGCCCTGGCTGGAGAGGCCCGGCGGCTTGTTCAGCGCGATGACGTGCGGGTCCTGATGGATGACCAGCCCGCGCGTGAAGGCGACCTCCTCGGGCGTGAGGACGATCGGCGTCTCGTGGGCCTTCACCTTGCGGGGCGGACGGGGGCTCATGACTCGGACAGTTTAGCCCGGCGCGGTGCTAGCCACACGCTCGCCGCGTTGATGGTCAGCCATAGCAGCAATCCCCCCGCGATCGAGGTAGCCCAACCGGACGGCCCCACTGCCCAGACGAACGAGATCGAAAAGGCGACAGCGAGCGGACCATAGACAAGCAGCATGGGTAGAAGCCTCCACCGCAGCGGCCAATAGCCGGCGGACTCTACAAGAGGACCTGGCCCTGTTCGCCGGAGAAACGGAAGCAGCAGTGCGAGCGCCACAATTGGGGAAACGACGAGCATACCGATGGTCGAAGAGATGATCGGTATGCCGATAGTATCCGCCCAGTAGGGAAGTTGCTCTCTAGCGGAGGCGTAAACTGGTTCAGCAACCAGGCCCGGCCAGAACAGCAACAGAGCCAGCGCTGTCAGTCCCATTGCCGGCATCAGCCGTGATTGCCGCCGCCAGGGCCGCCAGCGGAGAGCGAGGACGATGCCGACCATAACGCTCCAGGCCAGGGCCAAGTAGCCAAGATCGATCAGCGTCCAGCGACGCGTTTCGTACTGCTTCAGGATGACAAAGAAGCGGTCCGAGTAGGCTTGGCTAACGATCTTTGGGCTGGTCTCAACATGCTGCCCCCACTCATGGCTCAGGTCGTCGAGCGCCCGTTCAGCGGCAGTCTCGTCGCTGTAGCGCGGCGTGGAGAAGCCAACCGCGAGCAGGCCGCCGCCCAGCACGGCAAGCAAGACAGGCATTAAGAGGAGGCGTCGCATGGGGATACTTTCGGACACTACGCCCCTTAAGTGCGACAGTCGGGTGGAGCCATAATGCAGCGAAAGGTGAGCGTCAGCGCAGAAAGCGCACTCATCCGCCCTTGTCCTTCCGCATCGCCGCCCAGCGTTCCAAGCGCTCCTTCACCTTGGCTTCGTGGCCCTCGCCCTTCGGCTGGTAGAAGACCCGCCGCTCCATGCGGTCCGGGAAGTAGTTCTGGCCGCTGAAGCCTTCCTCGGTGTCGGGATCGTAGGCGTAGCCCTTGCCGTAGCCGAGATCCTTCATCATCCGGGTCGGGGCGTTGAGGATGTGGGCGGGCGGGGTCAGGGAGCCGGTCTCGCGCGCCGCCTTCCGGGCCGCGCCGAAGGCCTTGTAGACGGCCACCGACTTGGGGGCGCAGGCCATGTGGACACAGGCCTGGGCCAGGGCCAGCTCGCCCTCCGGGCTGCCGAGCATCTCGTAGGCATCCCGGGCGGCGTTGCAGAGCAGCAGGCTCATCGGATCGGCGGCGCCGATGTCCTCGCTGGCCATGCGGATCAGCCGGCGGGCGATGAACATCGGGTCCTCGCCGCCCTCCAGCATCCGGGCGAGCCAGTAGAGCGCGGCGTCCGGGTCGCTGCCGCGCACCGACTTATGCAGCGCGCTGATGAGGTTGTAGTGCTCCTCGCGGTCCTTGTCGTAGGCCGGACTGCGCTTCTGCAGGACCTGGCCCAGCTCGGCCGGGGTCAGGGGCCTGGGCGCGCCGATGTTGAACAGCGTCTCGGCCAGGGTCAGCAGGTAGCGGCCGTCGCCGTCGGCCATGGCGATCATCGCCTCGCGCGCCGCGGGGTCGAGCGGCAGGGACGTCCCCTCCTCCGCCTCCGCCCGTTGCAGCAGCTGGTCCAGCGCGGCCTCGTCCAGGCGGCGCAACACATAGACCTGCGCCCGCGACAGCAGGGCGCCGTTGAGCTCGAAGCTGGGGTTCTCGGTGGTCGCGCCGACCAGGGTGACCACGCCCTCCTCCACGAACGGCAGGAAGCCGTCCTGCTGCGCGCGGTTGAAGCGGTGGATCTCGTCGACGAACAGCAGGGTCGACTGGCCGGCGGCGCGGCGGCCCCTGGCCTGCTCGAACGCCCTCTTCAGGTCGGCGACGCCGGAGAAGACGGCGCTGATCTGCTGGAACTCGTAGCCCGCCGCCCTGGCCAGCAGCCGCGCGATGGTGGTCTTGCCCGTGCCCGGCGGCCCCCAGAGGATCATCGAGCCGAGCCGGCCGTTGTCGACCATCCGCCGGATGGGGCCCGTCTCGCCGAGCAGATGGTCCTGGCCGACCACCTCGTCGATGGTGCGCGGACGCAGCCGCTCGGCCAGGGGCGCGGGGGCGTGGGGCGTCAGGCCGGCGGCTTCGAACAGGTCGCTCATCGGAGGCGGGTTTAGCATCTGCACAGCGCGAGGACATGCACTTCAGTGCCTGTCCCCCGCCGCTTTCGAAGCCGCCGGGGACAGGCTTGGGGACTGCTTCCGGCGGTAGCCGGTCGCTGTCCCCGACCCTTTGAGCGCCGTCGTCGGGGACAGCTACCGATGTCCCTGAAGGAGGGACACCGGAAGCAGTCCCCTTCAGCCCCGGAACTGGGCCGTGATGCGCTGGCCGTCGCGCTCGATGGTCACCTGCCAGACGCGCTGGCGAGTGGCGACGGCGGCGGCGACGTCGCCGACGCTGCGTATCTCGCGGCCATTCACCGCGCGGACAATATCGCCGGGACGCAGGCCGACGCCCTGGGCCGGCCCCTGCGCCACCCGCACGACGACGACGCCGCGCCCGGCGAACGGGTCGGCGCCGATCTCGTCGGCCACCGCCGGCGACAGGTTGGCGACCGTGGCGCCGGCGAAGGGATGGGCGCCGGACAGCGTGCGTTCGTCGCGGCTCGGGCTGGCGGGCGGAGCCTCGGCCTTGACGGAGAGCGCGAACTCGCGGCCGTCGCGCAGCACGGTGACCGGCACGCTCTCGCCGACGCGGCGGGCCCCGAACAGATAGGCGGCGCCGCCCTCGTCGGTGACCGGCTGGCCGGCGATGGTCAGGATGACGTCGCCCTGCTCGACCCCGGCGCGGTCCGCCGCCCCGTTCGGCCAGACGTCCATCACCGCGACCCCGCGCGGCGCGGCCATGCCGAGGCTGCGCGCCACATCGCCGGTGACGGTCAGGGTCTTGACGCCCAGCCATGGCCGCACGACCGCCTGGCTGCCGCCGAGGGCGGCGCTGACCACCTGCCGCGCGGTGGCGGCGGGGATGGCGAAGCCGACCCCCGACGACTGGCCGGACCGCGACAGGATGGCCGTGTTCACGCCGATCAGGTCGCCGTCCATGTCGACCAGCGGGCCGCCGGAGTTGCCCGGGTTGATGGCCGCGTCGGTCTGGATGAAGAAGCCGAAGTCGGTGATGCCGGTGTTGCTGCGCGCGGTGGCGGAGATGATGCCGTTGGTGACCGTCTGGCCGACGCCGAAGGGGTTGCCGATGGCCAGGACGAGATCCCCGACCTCCAGCGCCTCCTGGTCGTCGATGGCGATCACCGGCAGCTTCTCGGAGCCGACGTCGATCTTCAGCACGGCCAGATCAGACTTGGGATCGGCGATCAGGACCCTGGCCGGAAACTCGCGCTTGTCGGCGAGCTGCACCATGATCTCGTCGGCGCCCTCGATATTGTGGTTGTTGGTCAGGATGACCCCGTCCGCGCGGACGATGGCGCCGCTGCCCAGCGACTGGGCGACCCGCTCGCGCGGCACGCCGCCGCCGATGAACAGGTCCCAGAATGGATCGACGCGCTGGCGCACCACCCGGCGGCTGCCGACGTTGACCACCGCCGGCGCGGCCTTCTTCACCACCGGCGCGAAGGAGCTCTTCATCGCCGCGGCGCTGGCCGGCGGGGCCTTGGTCGGCTGTGGCAGGGCCTGCTGGGCCAGGGACTGGGAAGCCGGATCGGAACAGGCGGCGAGGATCGCCAGGGTCGGGATCAGCAGTTTCGCGGCGCGCATGAGCTCTTTCAGGTCGTGGATTCGCCCCGCCGGAATTCACGAAGGATTTCGGGCGTATTCAAGGCGGAATGGCCTCAGGCCCGGGCGGGTTCCGTCTGCGTCGACACGGGCCGGGCGACCGCCAGGCTGATGGCGAAGGCGAGCAGCAGCAGGGCGCCGGCGACCCAGATGGCGAGGCCCGGCATGTGGACCGTCGAGTCGTGGTCCACCGACCAGGCGTAGACCGGTCCGAAGATCATCGGCCCGGCGATCGAGGCGATGCCCGACAGGCTCTGGTTGGCGCCCTGGAGCTGGCCCTGCTCGTGCGGGCCGACGCGGCGACTCATCAGGCCCATCAGCCCGGGCACCAGGAAGCCCATGCCGGCGAAGACCGGCATGCCGACCAGGTAGAGCGCGGTTGTCGGCGCGGCGCCGTAGATGGCGAAGCCGGCGGCGCCGCAGAGGGCCCCGAGCAGCACCGCGCCCCGCTCGCCGATCCGCCGGACCACCGGCGCGACGAGGAAGATCGAGACCACGATGCCGAGCACCCCGGTGACCGCCATCTGGGCGCCCATGGCCAGCGGGGTCCAGCCGTAGCGGTAGCCGGTGTAGAGCACGAAGATGCTCGGCAGGACCATGTGGGCGACCTGGTAGATCAGGTAGACGCCGGCCAGGCTGGCGAGGTCGCGGTGGGCGCCGAGCAGCTTCAGCGACCCGAACGGATTGGCTTTCGACCAGTCGAAGCGGGCGATGCGCCGGTCCGGCGCCAGCGATTCCGGCAGCACCAGCAGGCCGTAGAGGAAGTTCACCGCGGTCAGGCCGGCGGCGACCAGGAACGGCAGCCGCAGGTCGAAACCGCCCAGCCAGCCGCCGAGGAACGGCCCGAACACGAAGCCGAAGCTGAAGGCGCTGCCCATCCAGCCGAACACCTTGGCGCGTTCTTCCGGCGGGGTGACGTCGGCGGCGTAGGCGTTGGCGGTGGAGAAGCTGGCGGCGGTCATGCCGTTGAGCACGCGGCCGACGAGCAGCCACATCAGGCTGGGCGCGAAGGCCATGAACAGGAAGTCGACGGCGAGGCCGAACAGCGACAGCAGCAGCACCGGACGCCGGCCGAAGCGGTCGGACATCATGCCCAGCACCGGTCCGATGACGAACTGCATCAGGCCCCAGCTGACCATGAACAGGGTGTTCCACAGCGAGGCCGAGGCGCTGTTCCCGCCGGTGAACTGGACGATCAGGTTCGGCAGGATCGGGATCATGATCCCGAACGAGATCGAGTTCATCACCGACGAGGCGAAGATGAAGCCGAAGCCGGCGCGGCGGCCCTTCTGCGCTCTCTGCGTGTCGTCGGTCATGGCGGGTCCCCGGCCTGCAGCGATTTCGGCGCGACCTGGCGCCAGGCGAGCCGGATCAGGTCGGCCAGCCTGTCCCTGTCCATGCGCCCGATGTCGAGCTGCGTCCAGCCGCCCCTGTCCCAGGCGCCCAGCGACAGGACGGCCCCGGCGTCCGTCTCCTGCAGCGACTCCTTCACCAGCGTCGGCAGCTTGAGAACGACGAGGTCCCGGCCCTCCTTCGACGGCGGCAGGGTCGCGAAGATCTTGCCGCGCACCCGGAACGAGGCGCGGTCGAAATGCGGATGCTCCTCGGCCCCGGGGAGGCTGAGCGCGAGGGCCCGGATGTCGTCGTGGGTGAAGGTCACGGTTCGCAGTTCCTTTCCACCGTCATGACGAGGGGCGGATCGATCAAGCGAGATGCCTCTCAAGCCGCTTCAGCAACGCCTGCCACCATTCGGCGTGGCGCATCTGGAACACCGCCAGCGGGAAACCGTGGCGCGCGACGTGGGCCTGCGGGACGCTGTCCCAGCCGGCGTGGATGACCGTGACGCGGGTCTCCCCGTCGCCGACCGCCTCGAAGGTGACCTCCACCTCGGTCGCCATGTCCGGCGCGAAGGTCGCCTGGCGCCAGCCGACGACCAGCCGCGCGCCCGGCTCCCAGACTGTCACGCGGCCGATCTCGAACACCTTGCCGCCGGCGCGGGTCTCGATCAGGCGACGGCCGGCCTCGCCGAGATCTTCGAACGACAGCACGCCCGGTTCGCGCGGGGTGAAGGCGAACAGGCCGTTCGGCCGCCACCAGGCGCCGATCTCGGCCGTGAAGGCCTCGAAGGCGCGTTCCGGCGTGGCCTTGACCCGCAGGGCGACGACGACGCGGCTGGCCATCAGCGTCCTTCCAGATGGGCCTTGAAGGCCGACAGCTGGGCCGACCACATCCGCTCGGTCTCCTCGAGCCAGCGCAGCAGATGGACCATGGGCTCGGGCCTCAGCTGATAGACGCGCACGCGGGCGTCGAAGTCGGGGCTGGTCTCCTCGACCAGGCCCGAACGGCGCAGGGTGCGAAGGTGACGGCTCATCGCCGGGGCGGTCAGCCCGGTCGCCTCGGCCAGCTCCCCGGCCCGCCGGGGGCGCTCGCGGAGCAGCTCGACGACCTGCCGGCGGTGCGGATCGGCCAGGGCGGCGAGGGTGTCGTCGAGGCGCGACGCCGCGCTCACGTCCTGAACACCGGCGTCTTCAGGCCGGTCTTCGCCTCCCAGTCGGCCGGATCGGTCGCCGCGACCGTCTGGCTGACCGTCCAGACATGGCCTTCCGGGTCTTTGCAGCGATAGGTGCGGTCGCCGTAGAACTGCGTCTCCGGCTCGGCGACGATGACCGCCCCGGCCTTGCGGGCGCGCTCGCAATGGGCGTCGACAGTCCCCTCGCCTTCCGGGATCTGGATGTGCACCGTCTGGGTCATCAGGCCGCCGATCGAGGCCGGGCTGCGGTGCTGGTCGGTCCACTCGTTGCCGACCATGACGACGCCGCCGTTCCAGCTCATCTGCGAGTGGGCGAGATTGCCGTCCGCATCCTCGATCAGCAGCGTCAGCTCGAAGCCGAACGCCTCCTCCAGGAACCGGAGCGCGGCCTTCGGGTCCCTGTAGACCACGGCGGACGACAGCGGCGGGTGCGCGGCCATGACGATCTCCTTTTCCAGATCGCTAATATTTAACTCATATCGCAATTATCTCGTCAACCCGCCGACGGGGCCGGCCGCGGGGGAGCGGAGCTACTTGAGCGCCGCAGCGGTGTCGGACAGGCGGCCGTCATTGGGCGCGGGCTGGAGGCCGAGCAGTCTGGCCAGCAGCGGATAGACCGAAACATTGTCGAACCGCGGCAGGACCACGCCCGGGCGGAACGCGGGTCCCCGGGCGAGGAAAATCGCCTGCATCAGCGGCTCGTCGGGATCGTAGCTGTGCGCCCCGCCGGGCTTCGGCGGCCGCTCGGTCAGGCGCTGGCGGGTCGTCAGGGTCCAGCCCGTCCGGGCGACGCAGACAACCGGCGGGATACGGGGGTGTGCGCCGTACGCGAACCGCGCCGGGAGTTCGCCCTTACGCCAGCAGGTGACGTTGGCGTGCTCTCCGACGATCCGCCGCTCGGCGTCCGCGTCGGCGGGAACCAGGCCGGCCATCGAGCCGAGCGTCACCCAGCGAAAGCTGCCGGCGCCGAACAACTCGTCGAGCGGGATCTGGCGGTCCGGCGCGGTCGGCGCCATGCCGTGGTCGGAGACGACCACGATGTTGACGCGGTCATAGAGCCCCCTCGCCTTCAGTCCCTCCACCAGCCCGGAAAACGCGCGGTCGACGCTGGCCAGCGCCGCGTTCAGCGCCTCGCTGTCCGGCCCTTCGTGGTGACCGGTCGTGTCGATGGTCTCGACGTACAGGGTCATGAAGACGGGGCGTTCCTCCGGCGGCAGGTCCAGCCATGCGAGGACCTGGTCGACCCGCTGCGCATTGGTCATCTCCTCGGCGTAGGGCATCGAGCGCCATGGCCTCACGCCCCTCACCGCGGCTTCGGAACCTGGCCAGAACATCTGCGCGGTGCGCAGCCCCGCCTGTTCCGCACTGACCCAGATC
>CALKHU010000151.1 GCA_937991555.1 uncultured Caulobacter sp. | reverse complement strand
CGCCCTTCTTCAGCACCTCGATCGCGGCCAGGGTGGCCAGCGGATGGGCGGTCGCGGCCGCGCCGTGAACGCCCCAGGCGGCGGACCGGCTGGCGAAGGTGGCGCCGTCGATGCGGTCGCCGCCGCGCACGTCGGGCCGGTCCAGGTTCGGGTTGGTCGGACGGCTCTGGGCCAGCGCCGGCCCCGCGGCCACGACGGCCGGCAGGGCGGCGAGAAAGGTGCGGCGACGCATGGCGGAGGACTCCCGGCGGGTAATGTGCGCGGGACTATAGGCCGAACAGGAGCTCTATCCAGCCTCCGTCCCCGCGAGGCGGAGGGAGGTCACTGCCCGCCCTCGCTCCATACCGCCAGTTCGTTGCCCGCCGGGTCGCGGAAGTGGAAACGCCGGCCGCCCGGGAAGCTGAAGACCGGCTTGACCACGACGCCGCCGGCCGCCTCGACCTTGGCCAGCATCGCCTCAAGGTCGTGGGCGAAGAGGACCACCAGCGGCTTCGTGGGCGCCGCCGCCGCGTCGGCGTCGAAGCCGCCGTCGAGACCCTCGTCGAAGGCGGCGTAGGCCGGCCCGTAGTCGGTGAAGGACCAGCCGAACGCCTCCGCGTAGAAGGCCTTGGTCGCCGGCAGGTCGCCGCCCGGCATCTCCACATAGTCGATCTTGCCGTCTTCGCGCATGACAGCGCTCCCTTTTGTTCCGCTTTTGTTCTAGGCCGGCGACGGTCGCCGGTCAACCGCCCGACCGGACCGGCGCACAGCCCGGGCCGCCCCGGACGCTGTACCGGCCAGCGCAGGACCAGACCGCCGCCGGCCGGCCGGTCTCGGCGAAACGGGCGTCGACGGCGGCCAGTTCACGCCAGAAGCCGAGGTTGGAGTCGCCCGCGCGGCGGTCCAGCATCTCCGGCGTCATCCGGAACGGCAGCGCATCGACGGCCACCTCGCGCTGCCCCGCGTCGTAGGCCGCGGTCATCAGCGCCCAGAGGTCCTCGATCCCCCGGTCCGTCATGGCGTAGCAGCCGACCGAGACGCAGGCGCCGTGCACCATGAGGAAGGAGCCGGTGCGGCCCAGCGCCCGGTCGTGCGCGTTCGGAAAGCCGAGGTTGAACGACAGATGGTAGGCCGAGTTCGGGTTCAGCGCCGTCCGCCGAACCGCGTAGAAGCCCTCCGGCGCCTGGCCGTCGCCCTCGCGCAGCTTGGGTCCCAGCCGCCCGGACCATCGGCAGATCGGATAGGTGTCGAACAGGGCGTAGCGGTCGCCGCGGCGAAGCCAGACCTCCATCCGGTGCTCGGCCTTGTAGATCCGCAGGTGGACGGCCGAGCCGGGCGCGAAGCCGCGCTCGCGCAGGCGCTCGGCCAGGGGCGCACGGGCGGCGCCGGCCCGTAGCGCCGTCTCGGCCGGATCGCCGTCCCGCCCCGCGAGGACGCCGAGGATCCCGGCGACGAGCAGCGCGATCACGGGAACGCCCAGACGCTGGTCTTCTTCACTTCCATGTCCTCGAGCTCGCGCGTGGTCGGCACCTGGTACTCGGCCAGCTTCACAAGTCCGTCCTTCGGGAAGTAGGTCCGCCCCGGATCCCCGATGAGCACGACCTTACCGCTGTCGCGCGCCGCCGTCAGCCAGGCGAGCACCCGCTCGGCCAGCGGCTTCTCGTAGCAGATGTCGCCTGCCAGGATGACGTCGGCGTCGGCCGGCGGCGGGCTGTCGAGCAGGTTCACGTCCGTGAAGTCCAGCGCCACGCGGTTGGCGGCGGCGTTGAGGCTGATCGCCGCCTCGCAGAACACGTCGATGTCGGCCGCAAGCGCGCGCGCGGCGCCCGCCTTCATCGCGGCGATGGCGACGATGCCGGAGCCGGAGGCGAAGTCGACGACCCGCTTGCCGGCGACGATGTCCGGATGGTCGAGCACGTACCGCGCCAGCGCCTGCCCCCCCGCCCAGGCGAAGGCCCAGAACGGCGGCGGCAGGCCGATGGTCTCCAGTTCCTCCTCGGTCAGCCGCCAGATCGGCGTCACCTCGTCGGCCAGGTGCAGCGACAGCTCCGGCGCATGCGGCGGCGGTTGCAGGCGCGTGTTCTCGAGGATGAAGGCGCGGCGGTCGGTGATCATGGGACGGGTCATAGCCCACGGACGCCGGCAATCCGCCCCCCTTTTCGGGCAGGAAGCGCGCGGAGACGTCCCTCACGATCCCTCGATCACCTTGGAGGGTCACATGCGCAAGATCCTGTTCCTGGCGGCCTTGGTGCTGGTCCCGGCCGCCACACCCGCCGCGGCCTCCGCCCAGACCGGAAAGATTCCGCTCTGCCGCATGGTGCGGACTTTCGAGAACGGCATAACCGGCGAAATCCGGCTGTTCACGGGTTTGGACGGCAGCACGTCGGCCAGCGTCTTCCTGACCTTCAAGTCCATACAGATAACCACCAAGGGCGTTGACCTGCGGCCGCCCGCCCAGCCGGAGCTCAAGCTGGCCCTGAGGCTGAAGAACGGCGCCTGGGAGCGATCCGGCAGCGGCGGTCTCAACACCAACGCTGTGGCCTATGAGGCGAACACACAAACGCCGATCGGCGAATGGCGCCAGTCGTTCGGCGCCGGCGACTTCCGGCGGGCGAACACCCCGTCAATGACGCCGTTCGACCTTGAGGGCGAACCGGACATGCGTCTGGAGCTCGGGATGGCCAACGACGACATGACGGGGTTGTTGCAGGCCGCGGACAAGTCCGGCGTGATCTACAGCGTCGCACAGGCCGCCGCGGCGCCGGCGCGCTCCGTCCAGACCCGTATCCAGGCTTCGGGGGTCTGGTCAGCGGCGGAGACGATGCGTCAACTCTGGCCCGTGGTCGAGAAGGGGCGGGTGCAGGGACAGTGCCGGTCATGACCGCGGCGACTAGCTCGCCGGCGCCAGACCCTTGCTCGAGGCCGCCTTCAGCACGCCGAGGTACCCCTTCGCCACCAGCATCCGCTCGGTCACGCCCTTCTCGCGCAGCAGCCTGTGGGCCCGGGGCAGGTTCCAGCAGGGCACATGCATGAACATGTGATGCTCGCAGTGATAGTTGACGTAGTAGGGCGCGATCAGCAGGCGCTCGATCGGATTGGCGATCGTCGTGCGGGCGTGGCGCAGCGGGTCGGGCTGATTCTCGCCGACCAGGGCGTGCTCGGCGATGTTCCGCAGGCGCGTGACCAGCGGATACCAGGTCGCCATCGGGATCAGCCACAGCGCCGGCCAGGCCCACCACAGGCCGAAGGCTGACGTGACCGCGATGATCGGCACGTGGACGATCAGGAACGGCTTCCAGAAGGCCACCACGCCCTTCAGCGTCCTGCCGAACGGCACGCCTTTCGCCTTGCCGGTCCTGAAGGCGGCGAGGCTGGGCTGGATGCGCTGCTTGTAGAACGTCTGGCCGGTCAGGTCGCGGACCACCTTGCGCCACAGCGAGGCGCGGGTGGTCGGAAACGGCGCCGACAGCGACAGATCCGGATCCTCGGCCTGCTGCGCGTACTTGTGGTGCTGCAGGTGGTAGTCGCGGTAGCGCAGAAGGTCGCCGTTGGTCGGGGCGCCGCACAGCCACTGGCCGACGAAATCGTTGACCTTGATGTTCGGATGCACGCAGCCGTGCGCCGCCTCGTGCATCAGGATCGCCAGCCCCAGTTGCCGGGCGCCGATCACCATGACCGCCAGGATGAAGGTCAGCGGGTTGGGGAAGACGATGAACACCGCGCTCGCGGCGGCGATGGTCAGCCAGGCGTGGGCGACCAGCCACAAACCGAACCAGTTCGAACGCGCGGCCAGCGGCGCCCACTCCTGGTCGGTGAAGAAATCCTTCGGTTTCACACGGGCTGCGACGGCCATGGACCGACTATCTCACTTCGCCGGGCCCCTGCCTAGAATGACGCCCGCGTCAGATTTGCTCTTCCTGCGTCCTCCTCGCGCGCGTCGCGAGGACCTGCGCGTGGTGAGGCGGCGAGTCTTTGCGTGCTTCGACATGCGCCCTTGGCGCTGCTCAGCATGACTGGCTTGGATAGCTTTTTGACTCCGTCATCCTGAGCAGCCGCGCAGCGGCGTGTCGAAGGACTTACGGCTTCGGCGGCGTAGGGCCCCCTCGCGCTCCTTGCGAGGAGGACGGGACAGGACCTTCAGAACCCCATGACCGGCTTCCACAGCCCCGCCACGATGGCCGCGACCAGCAGCAGTCCGGCGACGGTGTTGGACTTGAACAGCCGCAGCGCCAGCGCGCCGTCGGCGACGTCCAGCCGGGCCGCCTGCCGCGACAGATGGACCGCGAACAGCCCCGCCGGAACCAGGAACAGCGGCCCGAGGCCGGCGACCCAGCCGGCGACGATCACCAGAAGGAAGCAGACGGCGTAGAAGGCCAGCACGCCCTGCCTGGCGTTGTCGCCCAGCCGCCGGGCCGACGACTTCACCCCGGCGAGGGCGTCGTCCTCGATGTCCTGCACGGCGTAGATGGTGTCGTAGCCCAGCGTCCAGAACACCAGCGCCGCGTAGAGCAGCAGGGCGGGAAGGGTCGGCGCGCCGGCGACGGCGGCGAAACCGAGCAGCGCGCCCCAGTTGAAGGTCAGGCCGAGCCAGGCCTGCGGCCACCAGGTGATCCGCTTCATGAAGGGATATGCGGCGACGAGGGCCAGCGAGCCGACGCCGAGTCCGATCGCCCAAGGGTTCATGGTCAGCAGGATCACCAGACTTGCCAGGCAGCAGCCGACGATGAAGGCCCACGCCTGCTTCACGCTGATCTGGCCGGAAGGGATCGGCCGCAGGGCGGTGCGGGCGACCAGGGCGTCGATGTCGCGGTCGACGATGTCGTTATAGGCGCAGCCCGCCGCCCGCATCAGCGCCGCCCCGGCGAAGATCAAGGCCATCAGCATCAGGTCCGGCGGCTCGCCCCCCACGGCGCCGGCCAGGGCCACGCCCATCCAGCCCGGCAGCATCAGAAGCCAGATCCCGACCGGCCGGTCGAATCGCCCGAGCTTGAGCCACGGGCGCAGCGCCGGGGGCGCATGCCGGTCGACCCAGTTGGTCGGCGCGGCGTCGGGCAGGACGGTGGTCATGACGTCTGGATAGCCATTCGCGCGACCCGTTCCAATCACCGCGACCCTATCTTTCGCGCGACGGGCGGCGCGGGGCGAGGCAGTGTGCGCGGATGGAAGGTTCGATGCGGTCGCGGCCGAAACGCTCACGGGTCACCCACTGGGTGATCGACGGCGTCGGCGTGACCCTGGTCGCCGTCGGCGGCGTCGGCGTCGTCGTGCCCGGCCTGCCGACGACGATCTTCTGGATCGGCGCGGTGGCCTGCTTCCTGAAGACCCGGCCCTGGGCTGTCCGGCCCCTTCTGAAGACCCCGGTCGTCGGCTCCGCCATCATCGGCTTCCTCAGGTGGCGGCCGCTCGGCGGCGGGCGGAAACCGGGAAGCCCTGCCGCCCTCGATACGCGCTCTTCGAGCGCTGCCCAGGCTGACGGGGACTGAAGCGCTTCTGACCCCGTCATCCCGAACAGCCCGCGCAGCGGGCGTGTCGATGGACGCACAGTTCGTCTAAATCGCCCCGCCCCTCTCCCGCCGAACACCGTTCGGGCCTATCTGGGGCGCAGGTCATTCCCATGAGCGAGCAGTACGAAGACGAGGAGGTCACCCGCTCCCGGGTGCTCTCCAACGGCCAGGTCATGGCCTTCATCGCCGGCTTCTGGCTGCGGCGGCGATGGCTGCTGCTCGGGTCCGCGGGCCTGATGATGGTGGCCGTGGTGTTCGACATCCTGCTGCCGAGCGCCGCCCGGGCGCTGATCGACGCGGTGGCCGCCCCGGCCCGGGACGCCGGCGCCGCCTGGCGCGCCTGGGCCTTCTTCGTCGGGGTCTATGTGGCCTTCGTGGTCACGCGGAACATCGCCTTCCGGTTCTGGAACCCGCTCGCCGCCCGCAACATGGAGGAGATGACCAACGAGGCCTTCCGCCGCGTGCAGTCCTTCTCGGCCGACTGGCACGCCGACAACTTCGCCGGCGCGACGGTGCGCAAGCTGTCGCGCGCCATGTGGGGCTATGACTCGGCGTCCGACGCGGTGGTGCTCTGGCTCGGCTCGGCCCTGCTCGTGCTGTTCGGGCTGTCGATCCAGATGATCTTCATCTGGCCGCTGGTCGGCGCGCTGGCGCTGTTCGTGGTGGTCGCCTTCCTCTGGCTGAATCTCTGGCTGGTGAAGGTCTACGCGCGGCCGGCGAACCTGCGGTCCAACGCGCTGGACAGCCGCATCGGCGGGGCGCTCGCCGACGCCGTGACCTCGAACCCGACGGTGAAGAGCTTCGGCGCCGAGGTGCGCGAGGAGGGCCGGTTCGCGGTCATCACCGGCGACTGGCGGCGGGCGGTGCTGGTCACCTGGAACCGGTTCATGGACGTCTGGCTGATCCAGAACGCGCTGATGGTCATCCTGCAGGCGGGCATGACCGGCCTGCTGCTGAATCTCTGGGTCCAGGGCCGCGCCTCGCCCGGCGACATCGCCTTCGCCATCACCTCGTTCATGCTGATGAGCGGCTACCTGCGCAACATCGGCGAGAACGTGCGGATGATGCAGAAGGGGCTGGACGATGTGGAGGACGTCGCCGCCTGGGCCCGCATGGCGCCTCAGGTGGCGGACGCGCCGGACGCGACGGACTTCGTCCCCGGACAGGGCGAGATCGTCTTCGACCACGTCACCTTCCGCTACAAGAGCGCCGGGACGCCGCTGTACGACGGCTTCAACCTGACCCTATCGCCCGGCGAGCGGGTGGCCCTGGTGGGACCGACGGGGGCCGGCAAGTCGACCTTCGTCAAGCTGATCCAGCGCCTCTACGACCTTCAGGGCGGGGCCATCGTCATCGATGGCCAGGACATCGCCCACGTGCGGCAGCGCAGCCTGCGGCGGGCCATCGCCGTCGTGCCGCAGGATCCGGCCCTGTTCCACAGGACCATCGCCGAGAACATCGGCTACGCCCGTCCGGACGCTACGCCTGAGGAAATCCGGCTGGCCGCCCAGCGGGCCCGCGCCCACGACTTCATAGAGGCGCTGCCGAAGGGCTACGACACCCTGGTCGGCGAGCGCGGGGTGAAGCTGTCGGGCGGCGAACGCCAGCGCGTGGCCATCGCCCGGGCCTTCCTGGCCGACGCCCCGATCCTGGTCTTCGACGAAGCGACGAGCAGCCTCGACGTCGAGACCGAGGTCGAGGTGCAGGCGGCGATGGAGGAGCTGATGGCGGGCCGCACGACCATCGTCATCGCCCACCGGCTGTCGACCATCCGCGGCGCCGACCGCATCCTCGTGTTCGACCGCGGCCGGATCGTCGAGGAAGGCGGCCACGCCGAGCTGAAGGCCCGCGGCGGCGCCTACGCGCGGCTGGCGGCGGTGGCCGAGGGAACGGGTTAGGCGAGGTCGCCGTCCGCCTAACCGGCTACGCGTTCTCTCGCCTTTGCGATCACGTCGCCGGCGTTCCTGACGATGTTGTCCAGCCATTCCGGCGGCGGCGCGTGAGGCTGCGCCTCGGCGGGCCGCTCGGCGCGGGTGGTGGTCGGATGCCAACCCCAGACGGCGACCAGGACGAGAAAGGCCACGACATAGGCGAAGGCGACATGCCAGCCATGCCGCAGCCAGCTGAACACCGACCGGGCCTCCGGATACAGGTTCGACAACGCCACGCCCGCGGAGGACCCGAACCACACCATCGAACCGCCGAAGCCCACGGCGAAGGCCAGGACGCCCCAGTCGTAGCCGCCCTGCTTCAGAGCGAGGGCCGTCAGCGGGATGTTGTCGAACACCGACGACAGGAAGCCGAGGCCGAACGCCGTCTGCCAGGCGGCGCCGGGCAGGCTCTCGACCGGCATCAGCGAGGCGGTGGCCACCAGCGAGACCAGGAACAGCGCGCCCTTCGCGGCCCCGGGAAGCAGGCTCCATTGCGGCGCGCGGATGACGGAGGTCAGGATGATCGCCATCCAGAGACCGAGGCCGAGCCACGGGGCGGCGTCCTGGCTCTCCGGATACCAGGCGTTGCCCGCGAAGTTCACCGCCAGCAGCGTGGCCAGGATCACGATCACGATGACGGTGCGCACCCTGTCGATGGGCGGCGTGCCGTCCGCCACATGGGCCTGGATCGGCGCGAAGCGGTGCTGCTGCAAGGCGGCGACCAGACCAAAGACAGTGAAAGCGACGAACGAGGCGATGAACGCCGGCAGGACGGCGACGGGCGACACGCCGCTGATCCACATCATCGTCGTCGTGGTGTCGCCGATCACGCTGCCCGCGCCGCCGGCGTTGGAGGCGGCCACGATGCCCGCCAGGTAACCGATGCTGACCCGGCCATGATAGACGTGCCGGGCCACGACGCCGCCGATGATGGCCGCCGCGATGTTGTCGAGGAAGGTCGACAGCATGAACACCATCGCCAGCAGGACCAGGCCTCCCTTCCAGTCATCGGGCAGAAGCCTCGGCATGTGCTCGGGGATGTTGCTGCGTTCGAACTGGTTGGCGAGCAGTGCGAAGCCGAGCAGCAGCAGCATCAGGTTGGCGAGGATGACGCTCTCGTGCCCGAAGTGGGCCGAGAGGCCGGCGAACCCCGGTCCATGCGCGAAGCCAGCGAACGCCAGTTTGTACAGGATCGTCGTTGTCAGGCCGGCCACGGCGACGGTGAGCGTCCGGTGATGAAACACGGCGACGCCCAGCAGCGTCGCGCCGAAGATGTAGAACTCGATCGGCGCGCCGACGATGACGCGCAGGAGGCCGCCGGCCTCCGCAAGGATGCTTTGCATGTTACCCCCCTCCACGCGCCGGATCTTCGGCGCGCGTCTTCCCCACCCCGATCTCAACGGGCTGGGCGCAAGAAGGTCAAGGCCGTCGGCGCAATGTCATGAAGCTGTTGAGGAGCCCGCTCGCACGGCCTACGACTTCCGGCGATCGGGTCTTGGAGGGGCGCGCATGCATGTTCTGAAGGTGATCGGGCTGGCCACCGCGCTGGCCCTCGGCGGCATGGCGACGACGGCGCAGGCGGCGGACCCCGCCCCGGCGGCCGACAAGAAGGCCGACATCGACCTGCCGCCCTTCCCCGCCCCGGCGTCGGTGAAGCAGACCACCCGGCTGAACGGCAAGGTCATCAGCTACACCGCCACGGTCGGCGCCCTGCCGGTGCGCGACGCCAGGGGCAAGGTCATCGGCGAGGTGGTCTACACCGCCTACCTGCTCGACGGGCCGCGCGATCCCCGCCGGCCGGTGACGTTCGCCTTCAACGGCGGTCCGGGCGCGGCCAGTGTCTACCTCAACCTCGGCGCCATCGGTCCCAAGCGCGTCCAGTTCGGCGCCCAGGGCGACGCCCCGTCGGACTCGCCGGCGCTGCAGGACAATCCGTTTACCTGGATGGACTTCACCGACCTGATCTTCATCGACCCGGTCGGCACCGGCTTCTCGCGTTCCCTGGTCGGGCCCGAGGAGAGCAAGAAGGCCTTCTTCGGCGTCAAGCAGGACATCGCCTACCTGTCGCGCATCGTCTACGACTGGCTGCTCAGGAACGAGCGCATGACCTCGCCGAAGTACATCGTCGGCGAGAGCTACGGCGGCTTCCGCGGCCCGCGCCTCACCCACTACCTGCAGACCGAGCTCGGCGTCGGCGTCAACGGCGTGGTGCTGGTCTCGCCCTTCTTCGACGGGACCAGCTGGGCCGGCGGCGACTTCTCACCGATCCCCTGGGCCATGACCCTGCCCTCCATGGCCGCCGCCCATTACGAGCGGCAGGGCAAGACCCTGAACGACGCCCAGATGGCCGAGGTCGAGGCCTATGTCCGCGGCGAGTTCCTCACCGACTTCATGAAGGGCCGCAGCGACCAGGCGGCGCTTGACCGGCTGGTCGGCAAGGTCAGCGCCTACACCGGGCTGTCGCCCCAGGTGGTGCGGGAGATGGGCGGCCGTGTCGACAGCCGGGCGTTCCTGCGCGAGCTCTACCGGTCCGACGGCCGCATCGGCAGCTGGTACGACTCCAACGTCACCGCCTGGGATCCCTATCCCTGGGCCCCGAGCCAGCGCAGCGGCGACCCGATCCTCGACGCCCTGATCGCGCCGACGACCAGCGCCATGGTCGACTTCACCACCCGGATCGTCGGCTGGAAGGTCGACGCCCGCTACGAGGCGCTGAGCGGCGCGGTGAACGAGGCGTGGGAGGACGAGCTTGTGACCATCGAGGCGGTCTCGGCGCTGCGCAAGTCGCTGGCCAACGACCCGAAGATGAAGGTGCTGATCGTCCACGGGTACAACGACCTCAGCTGTCCCTACTTCGTCTCGAAGACGGTGGTCGACCAGCTGCCGCCGATGGGCGCTCCGGGCCGGGTGCAGCTGCGGTCCTACCCCGGCGGCCACATGTTCTACAGCCGGCCGGACAGCGGCCAGTCGATGCGCCGGGACGTGATGACGATGTACGGGGCGGCAGGGTAGGCGCCGCGTGGTTCGACACGCGGCCTTCGACCGCCGCTCACGATGACCTGAAGATCAGCCGTCCGAGCCCGTCATCCTGAGCAGCCGCGACGCGGCGTGTCGAAGGACGCACTGCCGGTCCGGCGGGACGCCTACGCGGCCGCGAACAACAGGCGTCCGCCGTCCATGTCGGCGCGCAGGGCGTTCAGGTCGGCCTGGGAGACGGCGAAGCAGCCGAAGGACCGGCCGAGCTTCCCCTGCGAGGCCAGATAGGCCGGTTCGCAGTAGTCGGCCGCATGGACGATGATCGCCCGGTCGCGCACCTGGGAATTGGTCGGGTCGAGGCCGTCCAGCAGCACGTTCGGGCCATGCTTGGAGCCCCAGGACTGGCCGGCCGTCAGATAGGCGCCGATCGAGGAGGCGTTCGAGTTCGGGACGTTCGAGAACTTCTGGGCGTAACCGCTGTGCGCCGGATCCGAGCCCCGGCCGTGGGCGGTGCGGTAGGCCTTGGTCTCGCCGGTCGTCAGGTCGAGCCGGAACAGGCGCGGCTTGCTGGAGTGCGCCTGGAAGTCGACGATGTAGATGCGGTCTTCGTGCGCGACCTTGCCGCGGTGACGCTTGAGGGCGTCCAGCGCCGCGAACAGCAGCGGCCGGCGGATCAGGCCGTTCGGATCGAGGGACGGGCCCAGCGCCGGGACGGGCGCCGCGGCGGGCGGGGCGACAAGCGGCGGCGGCGGCGGCGGCGGCGGCGCGGGAATCGGCGTGAAGGTCTCGGCGACGAGCGAGGGTTTCGGCGTCGAGGTGGCGCAGGAGGCCGTCAGGGCGGCGAGGCCGACCATAAGTCCACGACGCGACAAGCGCGCTTGCGAGTCCAGCATGCCTTCGAGCTCCGGGTGATGCGCCCCCGCGCGGCCAATGGGCAGCCGATAGCCCAGACGGCGGTCGGGGCGAACCGCGCATGGCGTCGCACCCTGCTCACATTTTCGCCAGCGCCTCCGAAAGCGGCGCCGCCAGGTCGCCCTTTCGCACGGCCTCGACGCGGTCGAGACCGAGCCAGCCGGCCATCCGCTTCAGCTCCGCCGCCAGCGCCTCGGGGGTGTCCGGCCGGGCGTGCGGCTCGGCGTGGGAGGCCTGGGCCAGCAGCACCTTCCGCTGGCGGTCGGCCTTCAGGTCGACCCTGGCGGTGATCCCGTCGCCCTGCAGGAAGGGCAGCACATAGTAGCCGTGGGTGCGCTTCTCGGCCGGGGTGTAGATCTCCAGCCGCACCTTCACGCCGAACAGACGCTCGGTGCGCTCGCGGAACCAGATCAGGTTGTCGAACGGCGACAGCAGGGCGTGGGCCTCGACGCGGCGCGGCGCCTTGGCCCCCGGCGCCAGATAGGCGGGTTTGGCCCAGCCCTCGACCGCCACCGGCGTCAGCTCGCCCGCCTCGACCAGCTCGCGGACGGCGCGGCGGGCCGGCTCCAGAGGCAGACGGTAGTAGTCGCGCAGGTCGGCCGCGGTCGCGACGCCCATGGCCCGCGCGGAGCGGCGGACCGGCGCCCGGACGGCGTCCCCTTCAGCCGGGGTCGGCGCGTCCACCACGGCCCGGGGCAGCGCCCGCTCGGTCAGGTCGTAGACCCGTTCGAAGCCGCGCCGGGTCTTCGTGGTGACGTAGCCGGCCCAGAACAGCCACTCGAGCGCGCGCTTGCCGTCGGACCAGGACCACCAGCCAGGCTGGCCGCGCGGTCCGGCGGCGAAGTCCGCCCCGGTGACCGGGCCGCGCTTTTCGATCTCCGCCAGGACGTTGTCGATGTAGTCGCGGCGCTCCCGGCCGAACCGGGCCAGACCGCCCCACTGCTCGCCGGCCTCGGCCCGCGCCATGCGCCAGCGGAACAGCGGCTGCATCTCCACGGGCAGCAGGGAAGCCTCGTGGCCCCAGTATTCGAACAGCGACCGCTTCTTCCCCCAGGCCTCGGCTTCCAGCGCCTCGCGCGGGTAGTGCCCCAGCCGCGAGAAGGCCGGCAGGTAGTGGGTGCGGGCGACGACGTTGACGCTGTCGATCTGGATCACGCCCAGCCGGTCGGCGGTCCCGCGGACGTGCCGCGCGCCGGGCGCTTCATGCCGGCGTGCGTCGGCGAAGCCCTGGGCCGCCAGCGCGATACGCCGCGCCTGCACCGCGGAGAGGTCGTGGGTCTTCTTCATCGGCGACACCATGACCGATTCCAGGTGTTCTCCCAATGTTCCCGAGAGCAGTGGGCGGGTGGCTCGGCCGTGCGTCCTTCGACACGCCGCTGCGCGGCTGCTCAGGATGACGTAGTTTGAAGGTCACTCACGCACGTCATGCGGAGCAGCGCTCGAAGAGCGCTTGTCGAAGCACGCACGATATCACCCATGGTCGAGCACCGGCTTGGGCCGGTAGGGCTTCTCCAGCAGCGCGATCTC
>CALKHU010000150.1 GCA_937991555.1 uncultured Caulobacter sp. | reverse complement strand
GTCGCGCACGGTGATGATGACGGAACCCGAACCCGCCTCGCGCATTCCCGCCCTGCGCCGGCCTTTCTTCCACGGAGCCGGCGCCGGAGGGGGTGTCCATGAGCCTGGGGGTAGTGGCTGCGCTGGCGGCCGGCGCGATCGTGGCGGACGCGGCGTCGGTCGGGGCGACGCCCGAGGACCTCTCGCGCCTTTCCCTCGAGGAACTGGCCAACGTCGAGATCACCTCGGTGTCCAAGAGGCCCGAGCGGCTGGCGGACGCCGCCGCCTCCGTGTTCGTCATCGACCGGCAGGACATCCGCCAGTCCGGCGTGCGGACCCTGCCCGAAGCCTTGCGGCTGGCGCCGAACCTCAACGTCCAGCGCGTCGACGCGCTCGACTACGCCATCTCCGCGCGCGGCCTGAACGGCTTCGAGAGCTCCAACAAGCTTCTGCTGCTGATCGACGGCCGCAGCGTCTACAGCCCCTTCTTCGGCGGCGTCGAATGGAGCCAGCACTATCCGATGCTGGCCGACGTCGAACGCATCGAGGTCGTCAGCGGCCCGGGCGGCGCGTTGTGGGGCGCCAACGCCGTCAACGGCGTGATCAACGTCACCTCGCGCTCGTCGGCGGAGACGCAGGGCGGTCTGATCGACCTGGGGGTGGGCTCGTTCGGCCAGATCGCCAGCCTGCGCTACGGCGGGCGGCTCGGCGACGCGGGGACCTATCGCGTCTACGCCAGCGGTCATCGCCGAGAGGATACCGTCGGCGCCGGCAGCGGCGCGGGAGACGGCTGGGAGGGCGGCCAGGTCGGCTTCCGCACCGACTTCGCCTTCGCGTCCGACCTGCTGACGGTGCAGGGCGACGCCTACCACGACGACGTGCCCTCGCAGATTCCCGCCCGGCCGCGGGGCAAGCTCGAAGGCGGCAACCTGCTGGGGCGATGGACACGCACCTTCGACGACGCCTCGACCTTCGAACTGCAGGCCTACTTCGACCGCTACGAGCGGCGCGCGCGGGGCATCCTCGATGCCGTCATCACCTGGGACGTGCAGGGGCAGTACACCCTGGAGCGCGGGCGGCACCGGCTGGTTTTCGGCGGCGGCTATCGCCAGTGGAGCGACCGCTTCCAGAACTACGTCAACGGTTTCGTCCTCGATCCGCCCCGCCGCCGGACCAGCCTCGGCAACGTGTTCATCCAGGACCAGGTCGCGCTCGGCGACTGGACCCTGACCCTGGGGCTGAAGGGCGAGAACAGCAGCTTCTCCGGGATCGAGTGGCTGCCCAGCGCGCGCCTGGCGTGGAAGCCCGCCGACGAGACCCTGATCTGGGGCGCGGTGTCGCGGTCCGTCCGCAATCCCTCGCGCCTGGACCGGGAACTGGTCTTTCCGCCGTTCCTGGTCGCTTCGCAGTTCGAGCCGGAGGAACTGGTGGCCTACGAACTGGGCTATCGGGGGCTGCCGCTGGCCAGCCTGTCGATCTCAGCCACCCTGTTCCATCATGAGTATGAAGGCCTGCGATCGACCGAACCGACGCCGGGCACGATCTTTCCGGTGCGGATCGGCAACGGGCTGGAGGGCCATACCGCAGGCCTGGAGGCCTGGGGCGACCTCGACGTCACGCCCGCCTGGCGCCTGAGCGCCGGCTTTTCGACGCTGGACAAGGATATCCGGCCGTCGAGCGACAGCCTGGACGTTTCCCGGCTGGCCTCGGCCGGGCACGACCCCGAGTTCCAGGGCTTCCTGCAGTCCCGGTCCCGGCTGTCGCCCACCGTCGACCTCGATCTGCGGCTGCGCTACGTCGGCGAGACGCCGCGCGAGCAGACCGGCGGCTATGTCGATGCGCCTGCCTACGCCGAGGCCGACGCGCGGCTGGCGTGGCGCATCCGGGAGGGGGTGGAACTCTCCCTGGCCGGGCGGAACCTGCTCGACGCCTCCCACCCCGAGGCCACCGAACCGCGCCGGCGCGAACTGCGACGCTCCTTCAGCTTCGGCCTGAACGTCGCCTGGTGATGATCGCCCGCCTCGTCATCGCGCTGTTCGTTTCGGTCTCCCTGCACGTTCCGGCCTGGGCGCAGGGATCGGTCGAGTATGCCGTGAAGGCCGCCTACCTCTACAAGTTCGGCGCATTCGTGGACTGGCCGCCGCGCCGCTTTGCCGACGCCGCGTCCCCGCTCGTCGTCTGCGTGGTCGGCCGTGACCCGTTCGGCGCGCGGCTCGATCGCGTGACGACGGGCCAGACCTCCGGGGGGCGACCGGTCGTGGTGCGGCGCCTTGAGACCATCGCCGCCGACACCGCCTGCCACATCGCCTTCCTGGGCGGCGGCCGCCTGCAGTCCCACGCCGAAGCGGCCAGGGCGCTCCGGGGCGCCCCGGTGCTGACCGTCGGCGACTCCGACGACGCGCCGACGATCGTCCGCTTCGTGATCGTCTCCAATCGCGTCCGCTTCGTCATCGACCAGCGCGCCGCCGCCGAGGCGGGTCTGCCGATCAGTTCCAAGCTCCTCAACCTGGCTGTCGGAGCGGGCCGATGACCCTGTCGAGCGGCCTGCTGAGGAACTGGAAGTCGATCGCCCTCGTCGTCAGCGTGGCCATCCTGGTGCTGGCCAGCCTGGTGATCGGCGTGGCCACCGAGAAGACCTACTGGCGCCAGCGGACGGCGTCGGTCCTGGCCCAGACCGCGGTGCTGGCGGACACGGTGGCTCCGGCGCTGGTGTTCGACGACGCGGCCGCCGCCCAGGGGTCCATCTCGGCGCTGATGGCCGACCCGCAGATCGAGGCGGCGGCCGTCTACAACGAGGCCGGCGTTCGCATCGCCTCCGCCGGTCGCGGCGCGACCCAGGCGCCGCTCATGGCCCCGGCGCCGCTTCGCTTCAGCGACCGGGGGAGCGTGCGGATCGTCGAGGTCGTGCATCACGACGACCAGCCGGTGGGCTCGGTCCTGCTGTGGACGGTCGCCGAGCCCTGGACGATGCGCGCCGCCCGCCACGCCGGCACGGCGCTGCTGCTGGTGACCAGCCTGGCCGTCCTGCTGCTGCTGCAGCGTCAGCAGACGGCGCTGCGGAAGGCGCTCGCAACCAGCGAGGGCCGGGCCGCCGCCCTGCAGGCCGAGAGCCGGCGACGGGAGGCGGCCGAAGAGGCGCTCCGGCAGTCGCAGAAGATGGAGACGCTGGGCCAGCTGACCGGCGGCATCGCCCACGACTTCAACAATCTGCTGCAGGGCCTCCAGGGGGCGCTGGAGCTGATCGCCCGGCGGCCGGAGGAGCCCGACCATGTCCGGCGCTGGTCGAAGGCGGCGCTCCAGTCGGCCGACCGCGGAATCCGCCTGACCTCGCAGCTGCTGGCCTTTTCACGCGCCCAGAAGCTCGAGCTGCGGACCATCGACGTCAGCGAGATCACCGCGCGGCTGAAGGACATGCTGCCGGCCCTGATCGGGGCGAACGTCGAAGTCGAGTTCGACCTCGTCGACGCCGCCACCCCGGTGGTCGCCGACGCCACCCAGCTCGAACTCGCCATCATCAACCTGTGCATCAACGCCCGCGACGCCATGCCGGACGGCGGCAGGGTCCGGATCGCCACCCAGCTGAGCCGCATCTGCGACGACCCGGAGCTGGCGGAGGGCGACTACCTGCTGCTCTGCGTTTCCGACACCGGCGTGGGCATGCCGGAAGATGTCCGGCGCAAGGCGTTCGACCCGTTCTTCACGACCAAGGGCGTCGGCAAGGGCACCGGGCTGGGGCTCGCCCAGGTCTACGGCATCGCCAAGCAGGCCGGCGGCACGGCGCGCATCGAGAGCGAGCCCGGCCGGGGGGCGACCATCACCCTTTACCTGCCTCGCAGCGAGGCGCCGGCGGCGCAGGCGTCCGCGCCGGCGACGATTGCGTCGCCGTCTCCGGAAGCCCGGGACGCGACGATCCTGGTCGTCGACGACGATCCGGGCGTACTGGACTACGTCGTCGAGGCGCTGGCCCAGAGCGGCTACCGGACGCTGGCCGCGAGCGACGGCCCGGAGGCGCTCCGGCTGCTGGAGTCGGCGCGCCCCGACCTGATGATCATCGACTACGCCATGCCCGGCATGACCGGCGCCGAGGTCGCCCGGCGGGCCCTCGAGCGGCGGGGCGACCTGCCGGTCCTGTTCATGAGCGGCTATGCCGAAACGACGGCGCTCGAGTCGGCGACCGGGCGGGGCGTGCGCCTGCTGCGCAAGCCCTTCGACCTGGCCGCGCTCGCCGCGGCGACCGGCGAGGCGCTCCGGAGCCAGGACACAGGCTGACGGCCGTCAGGCCGAGGTCAGGAAGCGACGGATCCAGCCCGCCACGCGCTCGTGATCGTCGTCGCCGGCCAGGGAGGCGACGGCGGCGTCCGCGAGCGCCGGGTCGAGACGGCTTCCCCGCCGGCTCTCGATCAGCGCGCGGGTGTAGTCGGCGGTGAATTCCGGGTGGGCCTGCAGCGAGAACGCCCGCCGCCCGGGGTAGGCGAGCATCGCGAACGGCGTGAAATCGCTGCCCCCGACGACCACCGCATCAGGGGGCAGCGCGACCACCTGGTCCTGGTGCGACACCGGCAGGCGGACAGGCGTGTCGGAGTCCATCCACGGGCAGACGCGCGACACGGCGTAGGTGTGGCGGCCGACGCCCCAGCCCTTCGGCGACTTGACCACCTCGCCGCCGAACGCCTGGGCCATGACCTGGTGGCCGAAGCAGATGCCGACCATCGGCGCGGTCCCGGACACCTCGCGCAGGAAGGCCATGAGGTCGCCGATCCAGGGTTCGGGGTCGTAAACGCCGGCCGCCGAGCCGGTGATCAGCCAGCCGTCGCAGGCGGTTGCGTCCGATGGCAGCTCGCCGCCCCGGACGTCGAAGGCGCGTGCCTGGAACGCCGGTCCTAGCATGCGCCGGACCATGTCCGCGTACCCCGGAAAGCGCCGGGCGAGGTCCCCGGGCGGCGCGCCCGTCTCGAGGATGCCGAGGATCAACGCCGCCTCCGCCGCGGCGTCAGACGGCGGCGACGGTGCGGCGCAGCGCGTCGAGCGCCGCCGGGTGGGTTTCAGGGTCTCCGTCGCCGACCACGCAGGACGGCACGCCCCAGGTGGCCTCCAGCTCGCGGGCCAACTCGCCCGGCGAGCGCCGGCCGGCCAGGGGGCCCGCCACGACGGCGACCGTCGGGGGCGTCTGCGCGGCCAGAACCAGGGCGGACGACGCGCGTGAGGTCGGTCCGACGACGCCGCAGCCGAGTTCCTGAAGAGAATCGATGATCCTGGTCGACTGCGCCTCGTCGTTGCAGACGACGAGAACAGTACTTCCTTCCAGCTCCCGCAAAGCTGAACCCCCTTTTGAAAGACGATCAGGTGATGGCGCGCCGATCATAACGGGCCGGGCGCTGCGCCCGGCTCATATGTTCTGACAATCCTGTGAGGCGTCGCCGGAAGGACTCGTCAGCCGGCCCGCCACTCCTTCAGCAGTCTCCCGCCGGCGTCCTCGAACGCGACCCGGTCGACCAGGGCGGCCGCGATGCAGACCGGACGCTGGTCGGGACGCGACGTGTGGCAACGGATCGCGCGCCCGTCATTGAACGCCGTCAGCCGGCCCTCCAGCACCAGGCGATAGCCGCCGGCCGGGCTGGGCGGCCGGTCGCCGTCGCCGCGCACGGCGAAGCTGTAGGCGCGGCCGTTGCGTCGTCCCAGCCGGGAACTGTCCGTCTCGTAGACCGCGGCCACGCCCATGGTCTGTGGCGACGGCTCGCCTGGCCCGCTGGCGAGCGGATCGGCCGCGACGCCCGGGCATCCCTCGGACCGCAGCCACGGACGGGCGAGCCAGAAGCCCTCCACCGCCTCCCAGCTGTCGGCGCCCCCGGCGATCAGCGGCGAGTCGGTCCAGTCGCCCGGCGCGAGACTGACCTGGATCGTCTTCCGGTCCGTCGCCCAGGACCAGCGGCCGACGCCTTCCGCCGCCGCGCCGGCGCCCGGGGCCGGATCCTCGCAGCCGAAGGCCTGGCGGAGGACGAAGCGGCGGCCGGCGAGGGTTTCGCCCTCCGCCGGCCGGCCCGCCGTGTAGTCGGAAGCTGCCGACTCCATCGACCGCAGCAGACCGGCGCGGTCGAGGGCGGGCGGCGGAGCGACGACCGGCGCCGCCTCGGCCTCGG
>CALKHU010000149.1 GCA_937991555.1 uncultured Caulobacter sp. | reverse complement strand
TCGATCACCAGGCGGCTGCTCGTCACCGGCGGGGCCAGGATCATCGCCGTGGCGAAGGCCAGGGCCGAGACGGCGGCGAAGGCGGCGGCTGCGATCACGCCCCACAGGTTCTCGCGCGGCGCCGGCGGCTTGAGCAGTCCCCGGGCGTAGGCGAGCGCTTCGCGGTCAATGGCGGAATCGGCGACGGCCATGGGGTGAGGATGCGCTGCGTCGGGGCCGGGTGCAAACCGACCGACTCTGCGTCCTTCGACACGCCGCTGCGCGGCTGCTCAGGATGACGTGGACCCAGCACCTCCCCTGAGGTCATGCTGAGCAGCGCCGGAGGCGCGTGTCGAAGCACGCAGTGAACTGAAAGCATCTTCAGCGTCGCTGCGATTTCCCTGCCGACCGAAAGCCTCTATGAGCGGGAGGCCATGATCCTCGTCATCGATAACTACGACAGCTTCACCTACAACCTCGTCCACTACCTGAACGAGCTGGGGGCGGAGACGGTCGTGCATCGCAACGACGCGCTGACCGTGCAGGAGGCGCTGGCGATGAAGCCGGAGGCCATCCTGCTGTCGCCGGGGCCCTGCGATCCGGACCAGGCCGGAATCTGCCTGCCGCTGCTGCGCGCGGCGCCGGAGGATCTGCCGATCCTGGGCGTGTGCCTGGGCCACCAGGCGATCGGCCAGGCCTACGGCGGCGAGGTCGTGCGCGCCAGGTCGGTGATGCACGGCAAGACCAGCAGGATCAGCCATTCGGACAAGGGCATGTTCACGGGCCTGCCCAACCCCTTCACGGCCACGCGCTACCACAGCCTGTCGGTGAAAAGGGACACCCTGCCCGACGTCCTGGAGGTGACCGCCTGGACCGACGATGGCGAGATCATGGGCTTCCAGCACCGGACCCGGCCGGTGTTCGGCGTGCAGTTCCACCCCGAGTCCATCGCCACCGAGGGCGGCCACCAGATGCTCGAGAACTTCCTCGACCTGGCCGGCGTGAAGCGCGAAGCGGTCGCCTAGGGATGTCCGACGCCTTCAAGCCGCTGCTGAGCCGTCTGGCTGACGGCGCGACCCTGTCGGAGGAGGACGCCGAGGCCTTCTTCAGCGCCTGCTTGCGCGGCGAGCCGACGCCGGCCCAGGTGGCGGCGGCCGTCACCGCCATCCGCCTGCGCGGCGAGACGGTGGGCGAGATCGCCGCCTGCGCGCGCGCCATGCGCCGGGCGGCCGTGCATCTGGATCTCCCCTACGAGACCATCGACGTCTGCGGCACCGGCGGCGACGGGCTGCATACGTTCAACATCTCGACCGCGGTCGCCTTCGTCGCGGCCGGCGGCGGCCTGAAGGTGGCCAAGCACGGAAACCGCGCGATCACGTCGAAATCCGGCACGGCCGACGTGCTGGCGGCGCTGGGGGTCAACATCGACCCCGGGCTGGAAAAGCAGCGCCGGGCGCTGGACGAGGCCGGCATCTGCTTCCTGTTCGCCCAGGCCCACCATGGCGCCATGCGCCACGTCTCGCCGATCCGGCAGGAGCTGGGCTTCCGGACCATCTTCAACCTGCTGGGCCCGCTGACCAATCCGGCCGGCGCCCGGCGGCAGGTGATGGGCGTGCCGGCGCCGCGCTATGTCGACCCGATCTGCCAGGCGCTGGGCGCGCTGGGCGCCGTACGCGCCTGGTCGGTGCACGGCCAGGGCATGGACGAACTGACCACCACCGGCGAGACCGAGGTGGCAGAATGGCGCGAGGGCGTCGGCATGCGGCGCTTCACCATCACGCCGGAAGCGGTTGGCCTGCCACGCGCTTCGCTCGCCGATCTCACGGGCGGCGACCCGGCCTTCAACGCCGCCGCCCTGCGCGCCGTGCTTGAGGGCCAGGCCGGCGCCTACCGCGACATCGTGCTGCTGAACGCCGCCGCGGCCTTCCTGGTCGGCGACAAGGTCGAGACCCTGCGCGAGGGCGTCGAACTGGCGGCGAAGGTGATCGACGACGGACGCGCCGCTCGTGCGTTGGACCAGTTGATCAGCATCACGAACGCACAATGACCGACATTCTCGCGAAGATCGCCGCCTACAAGCGCGAGGACGTCGCCGCGCGGAAGGCCCTGCGGCCGCAGACCAAGATCGACGCCGACGCGTCGGTCGCCGACGCCCCGCGCGGTTTCAAGGCGGCGCTGGAGCAGCGCCACGCGCCCGGCCGGCTGGCGCTGATCGCCGAAATCAAGAAGGCTTCGCCGTCCAAGGGCGTGATCCGCGAGGACTTTGACCCGCCGGCCCTTGCGAGGGCTTACGAGCGCGGCGGCGCCGCCTGCCTGTCGGTGCTGACCGACGGGCCGAGCTTCATGGGGGCCGACAGCTACCTCGAAGCCGCGCGGGACGCGACCGCCCTGCCCTGCATCCGCAAGGACTTCCTGGTCGATCCCTGGCAGGTGGCCGAGAGCCGGGCCCTGGGCGCCGACGCCATCCTGGTCATCCTGGCGATGATCGACGACGTCCTGGCGGCCGAGCTGATGAGCGAGGCGGCGCGGCTGGGCATGGACGCGCTGGTCGAGGTGCACGACGAGGCTGAGATGGACCGCGCCGGCGCCCTGGGCGCGACCCTCGTCGGCGTCAACAACCGCGACCTGAAGACCTTCACTGTCGACCTCGCGATCACTGAGCGGCTGGCCGCGCGGGCGCCGAAGGGCGCCTTGCTGGTCACCGAGAGCGGAATCTTCACGCCCGCCGACGTCGCCCGCTGCGAGGCCAGCGGCGCCAAGGCGATGCTGGTCGGCGAGAGCCTGATGCGTCAGGCGGACGTCGAGGCCGCGACGCGGGCCTTGCTGGGCCCGACCTAGGGACAGACACCCCGGTGTCTGTCCCTGACCAGAGGTCCACAGCGCCGAACGCGCTGCCGGTGCGCCGCTGGCAGGCCAGGCATTGGCAGACAGAGATTCGCACTGGCTCGTCTTCGCAGGCCGCCGACAGGCTTCCGCAGGAACAGCTGGCGAAGCGGGTCATGCGTCCACCCCTTGCGGCGCTTGGCCTTGGCGGCGTCCAGGGCCCGAAAACGCCGTCAACTTGACATTAACGAAGAACACCTAGAGAACATCCAGCGAAGTTGGCGGTTTGTTCCCCGACAGATTCGGTTGGCGAGGCAAGTCTATGCTCACCCGCAAGCAGCACGAACTCCTGATGTTCATCCATGAACGCATCAAGGAGACCGGCGTCTCGCCCTCGTTCGACGAGATGAAGGAGGCGCTGGACCTGGCCTCCAAGTCGGGCATCCACCGCCTGATCACGGCGCTCGAGGAGCGCGGCTTCCTGCGCCGCCTGCCGCACCGGGCCAGGGCGCTGGAAGTGACCAAGCTGCCGCAGCAGGCCACCACGGCCGCGCCCGCCGGCGGGCGCCAGTCCTTCAAGCCGCAGGTCATCAAGGGCGACGGCCCGGGCCTCGCCCCCGCCCCCGCGATCGCCAACGACGTCCGCGAAGTGCCGTTGCTCGGCCGCATCGCGGCCGGCTCGCCCATCGAGGCGCTGCAGGTCGAGCGCGACCGCATGCTGGTCTCCGAGACCATGCTCGGGGCCGGGGAACACTATGTGCTCGAGGTGCAGGGCGACTCGATGATCGAGGCCGGCATCCTGGACGGCGACTTCGTGCTGATCCGCAAGACCGACACCGCCCACAGCGGCGAGATCGTCGTGGCGCTCGTCGAGGGCGAAGAGGCGACGCTGAAGCGCCTGCGCAAGAAGGGGGCGTCGATCGCCCTTGAGGCCGCCAACCCCAAGTACCAGACCCGCGTCTACGGCCCCGACCAGGTCGAGGTGCAGGGCAAGCTGGTCGGCCTGATCCGCAAGTATCACTAGGCCTTCAGCGGCCGGACGCTTGAAGGGCGCGGCGCAGGTCGCGCCCTTCTTCGTTGTTGGCCCGGTAGTCCTCTCCCACTTGCGAGAGGGGGACCAACCGGAGGCGGGTGGAGAGGGAAGCGCTGCGCCGACCGACAGGCCACGGCGTTCGTCTGCATCCTCGTTCCGGATATCCATCAGCCGGGACACACGCGCTCCCCATGGTGTGTATGGCCCGTCGCTCCCACGAGGGAGTGGATCGCTAGCGCACCCACGGCCGCTCCCCGCGCAGGTCGTTGGCCCAGACCGCCTTCCAGCCGTCCTTTGTCCGCCAGAGCTCCGCAGAGCCGCCCTGCGCGAAGGCGTCGGCGTCGAGGAGGAAGGCGCCCTCGCAGCCGCCCGCGTAGGGCGAGCGGAGGATGACGAGGCGGCCGGGCGCGCAAAGCTCCTGCAGGTCTCGCGGCTTCGGCGACCTGCGGCCGGCCCAGACCGCCAGATCCTCGCCGCCGGCGGGCAAGCAGGCGAAGCGGTCGCAGCGGAAGCGGGCGTCGCGAGCGGCCTCGGCGTCCTGGGCGACGGCGAGGCCGCGGCGGCGGGCCCAGAGGTCGGCGGCGAACCGGCGGGCGTCGGGTCGCAGCAGGACGGCTTCCCGGCCCTCGCGCACGGCGACCGCCGCGCCGTCCGCGGCGATCCACAGGTCCGGCGCAGGCGGGCGCGGCCAGAGCAGCACCGCGGCGGCCAGGGGCGCGCCGAGCCAGCGGAGCCGCCCCTTCCACAGGCAGAGCAGCATCACGCCGAGAAACGCGACCGGCAGGGCGACGCCGGGCGCGCTGGCCACGGTCACCTGGGCGCCCGGCTGGACGGCGGCGCCCTTCCCGACCGCGAGCATGGCCTCGACGCCCCAGCCGGCGACGGCCAGGAACGGACCGCCCAGGCCCAGCGGCTCGAGCGCCGCGCCGACGGCCAGGAAGGGCATGATCACGAAGCTCGACAGCGGCGCGACCAGCAGGTTGGCGATCAGGCCGTAGCTGGCGACGCGGTTGAAGTGGTGCATGGCGAAGGGCCCGGTCGCCAGACCGGCGACGAAGCTGGCGGCGATCGCGGCGCCCAGCCAGACGGCGGTCGCCTGCGGGGCGCGGATCCACCACGGGGCGTCGATCTCCTTCACTGCCCGCGGCCAGGCCTCGGCCAGGGCGACGAGCGCGGCGGTGGCTGCGAACGACATCTGGAAGCCCGGGGCGGCGGCCGTCTCGGGCTGCAGCAGCAGGATGGCCAGCGCCGCGAGCGCCAGGGTGCGCAGGCTGATCGCCTGACGGTCGACCAGCACCGCCAGGAAGACCATCCCGGCCGTGATCGCCGCCCGCTCGGCCGGCGGCGGCGCGCCGGAAATGACCAGATAGGCGCCGATGGCCAGCAGACCGGCGCCGGCCGCGACCTTCTTGCCCGGGACCCGCAGGGCGAGCCACGGCCACAGCGCGACCAGGAGGCGCACGGCGGCGAACACGAAGCCACCGACGATGGCCATGTGCAGGCCGCTGATCGACAGGATGTGGGCGAGGCCGGAGACGCGCATCGCCTCGGTCTGCTCCGGCGTCACCCAGGCTTCGTGGCCGGTGACCATGGCCGCGCCGATGCCGCCGCTGTCGGGACCCATGCGGGCCACGATTCGCTCCGCCAGGCGCCAGCGCACGGCGTTGACGGCCATGGTCGCCCGCAGGCTGCGGGGCGGGGCCGGCAGCAGGGCCGGTTCCGGTTCGCCCAGCGAGAATCCCACGCCGCCGACGCGGTGGAACCAGGCGTCCCGGGCGAAGTCGTACGCGCCCGGACTGGCCGGCGGCGGCGGCGGTCCGAGGATGGCGAGCAGGCGAACCGGCTCGCCCGGCCTCGGCAGGCGATCGCCGCGCAGGGTCACGCGGACGCGGACGGGAGTCTCGTCGGGCGCGAGGCCCTGGACGGCGACGGGGGCGATCAGCAGGCGCGGTCCCGATGTTCCCGGCGTGACGACGTCGACGACCCAGCCTTCGACCGCACGGGCGCGCTGCCCGGCGGGGACGACGGGCGCCGCCACACGGTCGGACCGGATCTTGCCGGCGAGGAAGCCGCCGCCGGCGAACGCCAGCAGAAGGCAGAGCGTGGCCATCCCCGCCCATCCGCGTCGCCGCAGCCCCGCGACAAGCACCGCCGCCAGGATCGCCGGCGCGGCCGCGACCACCAGCGACGGCTCGACGCGCAGCGCGAGGTAGCCGGCGGCGCCGAGACCAAAGGCGACCGGCGCCCACAGCATCCAGCGATCCGCCTGCGCCCCGACTTCGGCGGCGACACGGGCGAGGGTGTGCGCCGCCGCGTGGCGCGTGCTAAGAGGCGCCGCCTCCCTCCCAGGCCCCATCGAGATGTCCGACTCAAAGCCCGTCGTCACCCGTATCGCCCCCTCGCCCACCGGCTCGATGCACATCGGCACGGCGCGCACCGCCCTGTTCAACTACCTTTACGCGAAGCATTGCGGGGGACAATTCCTGTTGCGCATCGAGGACACCGATCGCGAGCGGTCGACCGAGGCGGCGGTGCAGGTGATCTTCGACGGCCTGGCCTGGCTCGGCCTGCCGTTCGACGGCGAGCCGGTGTTCCAGTTTGCGCGCGCCTCTCGCCACCGCGAGGTGGTCCTGGAGATGCTCGAGGCCGGCAAGGCCTACCGCTGCTGGCTGGCGGGGGACGAGCTGACGGCCGCGCGGGAAAAGGCCCATGCGGCGGGCCACGCCCTCCGCTCGCCGTGGCGGGACCGTGACCCGTCGCCCGCCGATCTCGCCCGGCCGCACGTGATCCGCTTCCGGGGGCCGCTGAACGGCGACACGGTGGTCCGCGATCTGGTGCAGGGCGACGTCACCTTCCGCAACCGCGACCTCGACGACCTGGTGCTGCTGCGGTCCGACGGCGCGCCGACCTACAACCTCGCCGTGGTGGTCGACGACCACGACATGGGCGTGACCCATGTCATCCGCGGCGACGACCACCTCAACAACGCCGCCCGCCAGACGCTGATCTACAAAGCGCTGGAGTGGGACACGCCGCTGTTCGCCCACATCCCCCTGATCCACGGCCAGGACGGGGGCAAGCTGTCGAAGCGGCACGGCGCGGCCGCGGTGACCGAGTTCGCCGAACTCGGCTACCTGCCCGAATCGATGCGCAACTACCTCGCGCGACTCGGCTGGAGCCACGGCGACGACGAGCTGTTCACCGACGCCCAGGCCATCGAATGGTTCGACATCGCCGACGCCAACAAGGGCGCGGCGCGGATGGACTGGGACAAGCTGAATTTCGTCAACGCCCACTACATCCGGCTGGCCGATGACGACCGCCTGCTGGGCCTCGTCGCCGAGGTCTTCGCGCGGCGGGGCGAGCCTCTGGACGACGCCCGGCGGGCGACGGCGCGGCGGACGATTCCGCTCGTCAAGGAGCGCGCCAAGACCATCGTCGAACTGGCCGACCAGCTGGCGTTCGTGTTCCGGCCGCGGCCGATCGTGCTCGACGACAAGGCGCGGGGCATGCTCACCGACGAGACCCGGGCCCGCCTTCAGCGCCTGGCCGATCAACTTGCCGCGACCAACGACTGGTCGCCGGAGGCCCTGCACGATCTCCTGCAGGCGTTCGCCGCGGCCGAAGGTGTCGGATTCGGCAAGTTCGGCCCCGCCCTGCGCGCGATTTTGACCGGCGGAAGCGCATCTCCCGACCTGAACCGCACATTGGCGTCGCTCGGCCGGGAAGAGGCGCTGGCCCGTCTTAACGATGCGCTTTCGTCGCGCGCGTAAGACGCTATAACCACGCCAACAAAACGCTCGTTCGAGCGTCTCTGTGTCTCTCAGAACAAAGGATCAGGCATGACCGACAAGGCGGTGCTGACGATCGGCGACAAGACCTTCGAACTGCCGATTCTGAAGGGCTCGACGGGTCCGGACGTCGTCGACGTGCGCAAGTGGTACGCGGACTCCGACACCTTCACCTTCGACCCGGGCTTCACCTCCACCGCCTCGTGCGAGAGCAAGATCACCTACATCGACGGCGACGCCGGCGTGCTGCTGCACCGCGGCTACCCGATCGACCAGCTGGCCGAGAAGTCGTCCTTCCTGGAGGTCTGCTACCTGCTGCTGAACGGCGAGCTGCCGACGGCGGACGAGTTTGCCCGTTTCGACCGCAACATCACCTACCACACGATGCTGCATGCGCAGTTCGACCGCTTTTTCGAGGGCTTCCGTCGCGACGCCCACCCGATGGCGGTGATGACCGGCGCGGTCGGCGCCCTGTCGGCCTTCTACGCCGACAGCATGAACGTCGACGACGCCCGCGAGCGCGAAATCAGCGCCCATCGCCTGATCGCCAAGATGCCGACGATCGCCGCACGCGCCTTCAAGTACACGATCGGCCAGCCGTTCATCTCGCCGCGCAACGACCTCTCCTACTCGGAGAACTTCCTGCGCATGTGCTTCGCCGTGCCGGCCGAGGACTGGAAGCCGAATCCGGTGCTGACGCGCGCCATGGACCGGATCTTCATCCTGCACGCCGACCATGAGCAGAACGCCTCGACCTCGACCGTCCGCCTGGCGGGATCGTCGGGCGCGCATCCGTTCGCCTGCATCGCCGCGGGCATCGCCTGCCTGTGGGGGCCGTCGCACGGCGGGGCCAACCAGGAAGCGCTGGAGATGCTCGAGCAGATCGGCTCGGTCGAGAACATCCCGGCCTTCATCGAGGGCGTGAAGAAGCGCGAGTACAAGCTGATGGGCTTCGGCCACCGCGTGTACAAGAACTTCGACCCGCGCGCGAAGGTGATGCAGAAGACCTGCCACGAGGTGCTGGGCCAGTTGGGCATCAACGACCCGCTGCTCGAGGTCGCCATGGAGCTGGAGAAGATCGCGCTCAGCGATCCCTACTTCATCGAGCGCAAGCTCTACCCCAACATTGACTTCTATTCGGGCATCACCCTGCGGGCCATGGGCTTCCCGACCAACATGTTCACCGTGCTGTTCGCTCTGGCCCGCACCGTCGGCTGGATCAGCCAGTGGAAGGAGATGTTCGAGGACCCGGCCCGCAAGATCGGCCGTCCGCGCCAACTCTACACCGGCGCGACCCAGCGCGACTACGTGCCGCTCGACAAGCGCGGCTGACGGTCAGGGACACGCATGTTCCTCATGAAGGCCCCGGAGCGATCCGGGGCCTTCTTCGTTCTGAGGCAAAGGAGATCGCCTTGGCCAAGCCCCTGACTGTGACCATTCCCCATCAGCTCGGCGTCGCCGAGGCCCGCCGGCGCATCGAGACCGGCTTCGCCGGCCTGACCGAGAAGCTCCCCGGCGGCGCCGCGAAGGTTGACCAGAGCTGGGAGGGCGACCGCATGACCTTCGCCGCCCTGATCGCCGGCCAGGACATTCGCGGCACGCTCGACGTCATGGCCGACTGCATCCGCATGGACGTCGTGCTGCCGGGCATCCTCGGCATGCTGGCCGGCAAGATCGGCGGCAAGCTGAAGCAGGAGGGCCAGCTGCTGCTGGAGAAGAAGTAGTAGTCCTGAGGCTCTGCGAGCGCTGCTCAGCGTGAGGACGGTGCGCAGATCTCAGTCATCCTGAGCTGTCGCCCCCGGGTCGCGCGGAGCGCGCGCCCGAGGATGAACTCCGCGGCGTGTCGAAGGACGCGGTGACTCACGCCACCTGCCCGGCCGCCCAGCCGCTCGACCAGGCCCACTGGAAATTGTAGCCGCCCAGCCAGCCCGTCACATCGACGCATTCGCCGATGAAGTAGAGGCCCGGGACGTCGTTGGCGGCCATGGTCGTGGAGTTGAGGTCGCGGGTGTCGACGCCGCCGAGCGTCACCTCGGCCGTGCGATAGCCTTCCGAGCCGACCGGCTTGATGCGCCAGCGGTTCACGGCCTCGCCCGCCGCGCGAAGGACCCGGTCCGGGGTGTCGGCGAGATTGCCGCGGGCGCCGGCCTCGGCGGCCAGCAGATCGGCGAGACGCTGGGGCACGAGATGGCCGAGCGCCGTATGCAGGGCCTGGCGCGGGTTGGCGGCCTTGGCGGCCTTCAGCGCCTCGTACGCGTCTGCCCCGGGCGCCATGTCGAGCTCGATGGCGTCCCCTTCCCGCCAGTACGAGGAGATCTGCAGGATCGAGGGCCCCGACAGGCCGCGGTGGGTGAACAGCATGCCCTCGGCGAAGCGGGTCCTGCCGTGGCTGACGACGGCGTCGACAGAGACTCCCGCCAGCGGCCTGATCCGCTCCAGCGCCCCGACCTCGAAGGTCAGGGGCACGAGGGCCGGGCGCGTCTCGGTGAGGCGTAGGCCGAACTGTCGGGCGATGTCGTAGGCCCAGCCGGTCGCGCCCATCTTCGGGATAGACTTGCCACCCGTGGCGACGACGAGCGAGGCGCAGCGGACCACCGCGCCGTCCGAGAGGGCCGCCTCGAAGCCGTCGCCCGCCTTCGTCACCCGGTCCACGGCGGTCGACAGCCGCAGGTCGACGCCGGCTGCGGCCATGTCGACGGTCAGCATGTCGACGATCTGTCTGGCCGAGCCGTCACAGAACAGCTGGCCGAGGGTCTTCTCATGCCAGGCGATGCCGTGGGCGTCGACCCTGGCGACGAAGTCATGCTGGGTGTAGCGCTTCAGCGCAGAGATGCAGAAGCGCGGGTTCTGCGACAGGAAGGCGGCCGGGCGGACGTCCAGGTTGGTGAAGTTGCAGCGTCCGCCGCCCGAGATACGGATCTTCTCGCCGGGCTTCTCGGCACGGTCGACGACCAGCACCGACCGTCCGCGCCGTCCGGCCTCGATCGCGCACATCATGCCGGCCGCGCCGGCCCCGACGATCAGGACGTCGACGGTCGCCAACTCAGTCCACGCACAGTCCGGCGGTCGCCTTGCCGTCAATGACCTCGGCCGAGCAGCCGCAGAGATCGTTGTCGGCCTCGCAGACGCCGATCGCCTTCACCCCGACCTCCGGGAACTCGTCCTCGATGACGCAACGGCCCTTGCACTGGCTGCTGTCGGTGCAGCTCTTGCCGGCGTCGTCGTAGTCGAAGATGCAGGCCGGGCGCTGCATGCGGCAGACCGGTTTCACCTTGCCGCCGTTGGTGGTGCAGGCGGCGACGTCCACCGCCGGCGCCGAGGTCGGCCCCTCGCCGAGCGGCGCGCAGGCGGCCAGCGTCAGGACGGCGCCCAGGACGGCGAGGATGCGCATGGTCAGGACTCCTGTTCGGCCAGCAGCTTGAGGATGGTGTCGGCGGCGATGTCAGAAGGATCGCCTCCGCCCCGTCCCATCTGGTCCAGGGCCGCATTCTGGGCCGCGATCTGCCGTGCGCGCAGGGCGCGGTCGTCGAGCCGCTCGGCGACCGCCCAGGCCAGCTTTTCGCCCGTGCAGTCGTCCTGGACGAACTCGGGCGCCACGAAATCCTTCGCGGCGATGTTGAAAAGGGTGATCCAGGGCGACTTGAAGACCAGCTTCAGCACCGAATGGGTCAGCTTGCCGAGCCGGTAGCCGACCACGACGGGCGCGCCGGCCAGGGCCAGTTCGGTCGTGACCGTACCGCTGCAGGCGAGCGCGACCGTGGCGGCGACAAAGGCGTCGTCCTTCAGCTGTTCGTCGTCGATGACGTGGGCGCGGTAGGGCCAGCCGGCGACCCTCGCCTTGACGCTTTCCGCCACCGTGGCCGCCGTCGGGATGACGATGTGCAGATGCGGCCGGGCGTCCTTGAGCAGTTTCACCGCCTCCTCGAAGGCCGGCATCACCAGCTTGATCTCGGCGGGGCGGCTGCCCGGCAGGACCAGCAGGATGTCCTCGCCGGCGACCGCGCCGATGGCCTCGCGCAGGCGTTCCGGATCGGCCTTGCTGAAGTCCTTGGCCAGGGCCGGATTGCCGACGAAGGTCGTCGGCAGGCCCTCGGCCTCGAACCAGGGCGCGTCGAAGCTGTGGATCGACAGCAGGTGGTCTACGGCCGCCGCCAGCGTCTTCGCGCGGCCGGGCCGCGTCGCCCAGACCTGCGGGCCCACGTACTTGACCAGCGGCATCCTCGGGAACGCCCTGCGCAGCGCATGGGCGACGCGCAGGGTGAAGCCCCAGCTGTCGATGAGGACGGCGACGTCCGGCTTCTCGCGGATCGCCAGCTGCGCCGTCTCGGCCACCCGGCGGCGGATGCGCGGATAGGCGGGGATCGCCTCGAACAGGCCGAGGATCGACAGGTCGGCGATGTCGAACGGGCTGGCGACCCCCTCGGCGGCCATCCGCGAACCGCCGACGCCGACGAAGCGGACCCCGTCGCCCAGCCGCGCCTTCAGGGCCCGGGCCAGTCCCGCCCCGAGGCTGTCGCCAGACGCCTCGGCCGCCACGAGCATGACGGTCAGGGGCCGGGTCATTCGGCGCGCGGCTCCACGCCGATGATGAACAGGCCGAGCGCGTCGGCTTCCGCCACGGTCGCCTCGCGGTCGACCACGAGCAGGCGGCCCGCCTCGCCGACGATGCCCGCGAGGCCGGCGCGGGCCGCGCCGCGCACGGTGGCGACCCCGATGGTCGGCAGGTCGACCCGGACCTCCTGGATCGGCTTGGGCGCCTTGGCCAGCACGCCGCGGAGCTGCTCCGGACGGCCGCGGATGGCCTCGGGCAGGTCCCGCACCCGGCGCAGCATCATGTCGGTGCCCTCCTGCGCCTCGACGGCGAGGACCAGGCCCTCGCAGACGACAGCGCCCTGCCCCACGTCCAGCCGGCCGATGGCCCGGGCGACGGTCAGCGCGCGCTCGATGTCCTCCCGATGTCCGCCGTTCGGCCCGTGACGACCGAGCAGTCCGAGCGGGAGGGTCAGGCTTTCGGCGGTCTCGTGCGCGCCCTCGATCTCGAAGCCTTCCTTGCGGAACTCGTCGAGCACCCGGCGCAGCATCGCGTCGTCGCCTTGCCGGGCGGCGGCGATGACTCCCGGCAGGGCAGCCATGCCGCGCATGTCCGGCTTCAGCTTGCCGAAGTCCGGCCGGGCCACGTTGCCGGCGAAGCAGACCGCCTCGCAGCCCTCACGGCGCAGCGCCTTGAAGCATTTGCCGAGCTCGGCGAGGCCGATCTCCTCGGACGGATGACCCTCGGTGCCCGCGTCGGCGAAGCCCCGCAGACGGATGACGAAGTACGGACGCCCGGCGGCGCGACAGCGCTGCGCGATCTCGGCCGGCAGCCCGCCGCCGCCGGCGATGAGGCCCAGCTTGCGCACGCTCAGACCTCGCGCTCCGGCAGGCAGAGGGGCCGGGTGGCGTCGACGCGGATGAAGTCGAGAATCTCGACGATCTCCGGCACATGGGCGTAGCTCTCGGCGACGTCGTCGATGCGCTCCTGGAACGTGCCCTCGTCGGCGAACAGCAGTCGATAGGCGGCGCGCAGGGTGGCGATCTGCTCACGCGTGAAACCGCGACGCTTGAGGCCGATCAGGTTCAGCCCCTCAAGATGGGCGTGGTTGCCCCAGACCGAGCCGTACGGGATGACGTCCTTGGTGACGATGCCGCCGCCGCCGACGAAGGCGTAGCGGCCGATACGGGTGAACTGGTGGATCGCCGCCAGCCCGCCCAGGAAGACGAAGTCGTTGACCGTCACATGGCCGCCGACGGCGACGCTGGGTGCGGCGATGACCTTGTCGCCGATGATGCAGTCGTGGCCGATGTGGGTGCTGACCATGAACAGGCCGTCGTCGCCGACGGTGGTGACGCCGCGGCCCATCGCCGTGCCGGCGTGGACGGTCGCGTGCTCGCGGAAGGTGTTGCGGGCGCCGATGACGACGCGGGTCGGCTCGCCCTTGTGGCCGGCGTGCTGCGGCGCGCCGCCGAGGCAGGCGAACGGGTGGAGCACGCAGTCCGCGCCGACCTCGGTCACGCCCTCGACGATGGCGTGTGACATCAGCCGGGTGCGGTCGCCGAGGACGACATCCGGGCCGACCATGCAGTAGGGCCCGATTTCGACGTCCTCGCCGAGCCTCGCCTTCGGATCGACGATGGCGGTGGGGTGGATCTTGGTGGTCACTGCGGCTTGTCCGCCTTCATGGCCGCAAACTCGCACTCGGCGACCAGCTTGCCGTCGACCATCGCCTTGCCTGCGAACTTGAACACATCGCCGCGGGCGCGGGTGACCTCGACATGCATCCGCAGGGTGTCGCCGGGGCGAACCGGTTGGCGGAAGCGCGCGCCGTCGACCGACATGAAGAAGATCGTCGTGCGCTCGATGTCGACCTCGAGCGTCTTGGACATCATCAAAGCGCCGGTCTGGGCGATGGCCTCGACGATCAGCACGCCCGGCATCACCGGATTGCCCGGGAAATGGCCAGGGAAGAACGGCTCGTTGAAGGTCACGTTCTTGATGCCGACGATCGACCTGTTGGCGACATAGTTCTCCGCGCGGTCGACGAGCAGGAACGGATAGCGGTGCGGCAACCGCTGCAGAATCTCATCGAAGGCGATCGGCTCGCCGATGCTGCTGTCCTCGCTCATGCCTTGTCCCCCTTGCCCCGCCGGGCGCTACGCGAAAGCCAGGCCGTTTCGCGCAGCCAGGACTTCATCGGCTGGGCGGGATAGCCGCCCCAGGTTTCGCCGGCCGGAACCTCGCGGAACACGCCGGCGGCGGCGCCGATGCGGGCGCCCGCGCCGATCACGACATGGTCCGCTACACCGGCCCGGCCGCCGAACGCGGCGCCGTCGCCGATCGTCACGCTGCCGGATATTCCGGTGTAGGCCGCCATCACGCAATTGCGCCCGACGCGGACGTTGTGGGCGATGTGCACGAGGTTGTCGACCTTGGTGTTCTCGCCGACGACGGTGTCTTCCCAAGCCCCGCGGTCGACGCAGCTGTTGGCCCCGATGGTGACGCCGTCCTGCAGGATCGCACGGCCGAGCTGGGGCACGTCGACGACGCCGCCCTCCCCGCCGGTGGCCCCGAATCCGGCCTCGCCGATGCGGGCGCCGGCGTAGAGTCGCACGCGGTCACCGACCAGGGCGAAGCCGACGCTGGCGTTGGCGCCGATGTCGCAGTCCCGGCCGATGGCGACGCCCGGTCCGATCACCACGCCCGGCGCGATCCGCGTGCCGCGCCCGATGCGGGCCCCTGCGCCGATGACCACGCCCGGCGACAGCAGCACGCCGTCCTCGAGCTCGGCCGCGGGGTGGATGGCGGGCGCGCCGGCCTCATGCGTCCGGGGGACATGAAGCAGCGCCGCCGCGCGGCACCAGGCGGCATGCGGTCGCGGCGTCAGCACCGCGGTGCAGCCCTGCGGGACATCGCCGGCGAAGTCGGGCGCGACAAACACCGCGCCCGCCGCGGTGGCTTTCAGGGCCCCGAGGTGCTTTCGGTCGCCGAGAAAGGCGATGTCCGCCGGTCCGGCGCGGTCGAGGGGGGCGGCAGCCTCCAGATGCAGCTCGACCCGCCCCCCGGGCGCGACCTCGCCGCCGGAAACGGCGAGCAGGTCGGCCAGAGGCAGCGGGCCGTTGTTCAGATAGAATCGCGGGTCAGGCATAAGATGTCCTCGCACCGACCCGCGAATAGCCCGAGTCGGGGCCTACTTCTTCGGCGGCGTGGCCGGCGCGGCGGCGGCCGGAGCCGGCGGCGGCGTGTCCAGGCGCTCGCGGTTGAAGGTGAAGGTCTTGATCTTGGCGTTGAGGCCCTGGATCACCTGGCCGGTGATATCCATCTGCGGATTGCCGAGGGCGAGGCCGCTGGCGATCAGCACGCTGCAGCCGCGCGCCTGGTAGGTGGCGATCACGACCGGAGCCATTTCCTGCTCGACGCGGTCAACGGCCTTGGCGCGGGTGGCCTGCAGCTCGCGCTGGCGCAGTTCGGCCTTGCGGCCCAGGGCGTTGCGGCGGACCTGCAGTTGCGAGGCGCGCTGCTCGGCGGCGTCGGGCGTCATGGTGGCACGGGCGCGGTCGAAGGCCTGGATGTCGGCGACCAGCGCCTTCTCCTCGGTGCTGAGCTCCGTCTCGGCCTCCTTGCCGATCTGCTGCAGGCGGGTGACGACGGCCTTGCCGACGTCCGACCCCGCGAACACCGCGTCGAAGGAGTAGTAGCACAGGCCCGGGATCGGGGCGCCGTGCCGGATGGCGGGCGCCGCCGGAGCGGCCGGCGCAGCGGCCGGAGCCTGAGCCGACGCCGCGGACGCGAAGGCGACTGTGACGGCCGCGCAGGCCGCGACCGCGGAGGTCTTCTTGGAGATCATGAGAGTCTTAGAACCTTGTGGAGGTTGAGAACCGGAACGTCTCGGTCTTGTCGTAGTCTTCTTTGGCCAGAATTTGGCTGAAGTCGAAACGGATCGGTCCCATCGGCGACCGCCAGAACACGGAAAGACCCGCGGACGCCCGCAGCGTGAGATCGTCGCGCACGCAGGCCTCGGTCCCGGTGGAGCCGCAGGTCATGTCGATCGCGCCGTTGATGTCGACCTTGTCGACGTCGTCCAGCATGCCGACGGTGCCGAAGTCGCTGAACAGCGCGGCCTTGATGCCGTACTGCTCCGGCAGGAAGGTCGGAACGGTCAGCTCGACGGTGCCGATGGCGTAGGCCTTGCCGCCCAGAGCGTCCTCGCGGTCGATTTCGCGCGGACCGATGCCGGCGACCTCGAAGCCGCGGAAGCTGTTGCCGCCCTTGTAGAAGCGGTCGTTGATGCGGACGCTGTCGCCGCCCCAGCCGTCAATGTAGCCGGCCGTGCCGCTGACGCTGAGGACGAAGTCCTTGTTGAAGCCGTGGTACCAGCCGCCGCCGACCTCGGTGCGCAGGTAGTTCACATCGCCGCCGACCCCGGCCAGATCCTGGCTGAGATCCATGAAGAACCCGCGGGTCGGCCGGACCGGATCGTTCCGGCGGTCGATGCGCAGGCCGTAGCCGACCAGCGAGGTGATGAAGGAGCCGCGCTGGGCGCAGAGGCTGGGCGACAGCAGGAAGTTGTCGCAGAGCACGTCGTCGATGATCACCTCGTCAACGCGCAGGGTGTAGCGCAGCGACATCGAGGCGTTCTGGGTCAGCGGGAAGCCGAGGCGCACGCCGCCGCCGGTGGAGGCGGTGTCGAACGAGGTCTGGTTGCTGAAGTTGTAGCGGTACGAATAGAGGTCGAGACCCGCGCGCAGGTCGCGGCCCAGGAAGCGCGGCTCGGTGAACGAGAAGTCGATCTGCTGGCGCAGCGAACCGACCGAGACGCGGGCCCGGACGTTCTGGCCGCGACCGCGGAAGTTGCGCTCGCTGATGCCGAGGTCGATGACCAGTTGGTCGACCGAGCTGTAGCCGGCGCTGAACGACAGTTCGCCGGTGGGCTGCTCTTCGACCTGCACCCGCAGGGTGGTGCGGTCGGGCTGGCCGCTCGGCACCTCCTCGATGGTGACGTCCTTGAAGAAGCCCAGCGAGCGGATCTGGTTGCGCGACCGTTCGACCAGCACCCGGTTGTAGGCGTCGCCCTCCGACAGGTTCAGCTCGCGGCGGATGACATAGTCGAGGGTGCGGGTGTTGCCGACGATGTCGATGCGGTCGATGTAGACGCGCGGGCCTTCCTTGACCTGGAAGACGACATCGACGGTGCGGTTGTCGCGGTTGGGGACGTAGCGCGGGCGGACGTCCACGAACGCGAAGCCGGCGGCGCCGGCGGCGAAGGTCAGGGCGTCGGTCGCCTGCTCGATCGCCTCGTCCTGGTAGAGCTCGCCCTCGCGGACCGGCAGCAGCTGCTGCAGGACCGTGCCGTCCAGCTTCTTCAGCTCGGTCTCGACGGTGAGCTTTCCGAAACGGTAACGGGGCCCCTCATCGACCGTGAAGGTGATGACGAAGCCGTTCTTGTCCGGCGCCAGCTCGGCCACGGCCGAGATCACGCGGAAATCGTAGTAGCCCTTGTTGCGGTAGAACTTCCGCAGCTGTTCCTTGTCGTACTCGATCCGGTCCGGATCGTAGTTCGCGTTGCTCGACAGGAACTTGTACCAGTGGCTCTCCTCGGTGACGATCACGTCGGCGAGGTCGCCGTCCGAGAACTCGCTGTTGCCGAGGAAGTTGAGCGACAGCACGCCGCTCTTGGGGCCTTCGTCGATCTTGAAGATCAGGTCGATCCGCTTCTGCGGCAGCTCGACGATCTGCGGCGTGACCGTGACGCCGATGCGGCCCGACCGGCGATAGAGCTCGATGATGCGCTGGACATCGCCCTGGACCTTCGAGCGGGTGAAGATGCCGCGCGGGCGGATCGTCACCTCGTCCTTCAGCTTGTCTTCCTTGAGGGCCGAATTGCCCTCGAAGATGACGCGGTTGATGATCGGGTTCTCGACCACGCGGACGATCAGGTCGCCGTTCGGCTGCAGATCGATCTTCACGTCCGAGAACAGGTCGGTGCGGAACAGCGTCTTCAGCGCGATGTCGATCCGCGCCGGGTCGACCGTGTCGCCGGGCGCGATCGGCAGGTAGGACAGAACCGTCCCGGCCTCGATGCGTTCATTGCCCTGGACGACGATGCGGCCGACGACGCCGGACTGGACCTGGGCCACGGCCGTGGCGGGCACGGCGAACGGCGCGACCCCCGCGAGGAGGGCCAGGCCGGAAACGATCGCGGCGCTACGCGCGCGGGAATTCTTCATCTTGTCTGCCATCGGCGGTCGGCGGGTGCTCACGAGAACAGACCACCGAGGAAATTGAACACGTTGTAGCGCTGCAGGTCGTTCCAGACCGCGAACAGCATGAATCCCAACAGCAAGGCAAGACCAAGGCGATAGCCGACGGCCTGAACGCTCGCCGCGAGTGGCCGTCGGGCAACGGCTTCATAGGCGTAGAAAAGCAGGTGCCCGCCGTCGAGGACGGGGATCGGAAGCAGGTTCAGGAAGCCCACGCTGACCGACAGGACGGCGGACAGGCCGAGCAGGGCCACAAGGGCGCCGAGCAGGCCCCAGGCCGGGGTCGGAGCGCCCTCGGCGCCGACCTTGGCGGCCGCGTCAGAAGCCTTGGCGATGCCGATCACCCCGCCGATCTGGTCGGCCGGCACCTGGCCGGTGAGAATCCGTCCCATGTAGAACAGGGTGATGTCCAGCACCTGCCAGGTCTGGCGGAAGCCCTCCCCTACCGCCTCGACCGGCGAAAAGCGCTTGTGGATGAGATCCTCGGCGGAGCGCGGGGCGCTCTCGAGGCCGAGCTTGCCCGCCTTGACCGTGCCGCCGTCGACGCCGACGCGCTTCGCCAGCTCCGGCGTGGCGGTCAGTTCGATGTCGCGCCCGGCGCGGTCGACGCCGAAGACGATCGGGACGCCGCCGCGCACCATCACGTACTGCTGCACCTGCTGGAAGCTTTCGACCGGCTTGCCGTCGGTGGCGGTGATCAGGTCGCCGGCCCGGAAGCCGGCGCGCTCGGCGACGCTGCCCGGCTCCACCGCCGTGACGCGCGGCGCCGTCAGCTGCTGGCCGACCAGCCCGGACAGCAGGGCGAACAGGATGATCGCCAGCACGAAGTTCGCGAACGGACCCGCCGCGGTGATGATCGCGCGCTGCCAGACCGGCTTGAAATGGAAGAACTTCTGCACCGCCGAGGGATGGTTGTGGGCGAGGATCTTCGCCTTCATCGCGGCCAGGTCCGCGTCGTCGGGCACGGTGCTGGCGGCGTTGTCGTCGCCGGCGAAACGGACATAGCCGCCCAGCGGGATCCAGCCGATGCGCCACTCGACGTCGCGCTTGTCCTTCCACTTGAAGATCGGCTTGCCGAAGCCGATCGAGAAGCAGTCGATGACGGTTCCGAAGGCGCGCGCGGCCCAGTAGTGGCCGAGTTCGTGGATGGTGACGACGAGCGTCAGCACGAACAGGAACGGCAGGATCCAGGACACAAGGTCAGGCATGGGCCGGGTCTACTCCCTTGCAGTCACTGGCGGCGCCGGCGACTCGCAAGCGCCTCTTCCGCCACGCGGCGGGCGCTCGCATCGATCATCATCGCCGTTTCCAGAGCATCGTCCCCCGTGCCGGCCCCCAGTTCCCCCGCGCCGTTCATGCGGTCGAGGGTCTCGGAAACCAGCGGGGCAATATCGAGAAAGCCGATCCTGCGGTCAAGGAAGGCGGCGACCGCGACCTCGTTGGCGGCGTTCATCGCGGCCGGCGCCAGGCCGCCCGCGCGCAGCGCCGAACGGGCGATATCGATGGCCGGGAACCGCTCCGGATCCGGCGCCTCGAAGGTCAGCGAACCGATCCTCGGCAGGTCCAGCGGCTCCGCCGGCCAGGGCAGCCGGTCGGGCCACGCCCAGGCGCAGGCGATCGGCGCCTTCATGTCCGGCGGGCCCATCTGGGCCAGGGTCGAACCGTCCGAGTACTCGACCATGCTGTGGATCACCGACTGCGGGTGGATGACGACATCGATACGCTCGGGCGGCGTGGCGAAGAGGTAGGACGCCTCCACCATCTCCAGGCCCTTGTTCATCATCGTCGCGGAATCGACCGAAATCTTGGCGCCCATGCTCCAGTTCGGATGGGCGATAGCCTGTTCCGGCGTGGCGTGCGCCATCTGCTCCCGCGTCCAGGTCCGGAACGGTCCGCCCGAGGCCGTCAGGATCAGCCGGGCGACGCGATCGAGGCAGTCCGGCTGGAGCACCTGGAAGATCGCCGAATGCTCGGAGTCCACGGGGATGATTCCACCGCCGGCGGCTCTCGCCGTCTCCAGCAGCATCGGCCCGGCGCAGACGAGACTCTCCTTGTTGGCCAGGGCGACGATCGATCCCCTGCGCGCGGCGGCCAGGGTGGGGGCAAGGCCGGCGGCGCCGACGATGGCCGACATCACCCAGTCGACGCCCTCGCCGGCGACATCGGCGACGGCCTGGTCGCCGGCGGCGGCCTCGACGCCCGACCCCGCCAGCCGCTCGCGCAGGCCGGGCAGCAGCGCCTCGTCCTGGATGACCGCCACCCGGGGTCGCCACGCCAGCGCCTGCTCGGCCAGCCGGGCGACGTTGCGGCCGGCGGTCAGGGCGAAGATGTCCACCTCCGCGCCGGCCTTCTCGAACAGGTCGAGGGTGGAGACGCCGATCGAACCGGTGGATCCGAGGACGGTGACGGTGCGGGCGGTCAATTCAGCCATCCCCAGTGGTCGGCCAGTCGCGCGGCGGCGATGACGATGGTGGCGAACAGGAGGCCGTCGACGCGGTCGAGCAGGCCGCCGTGGCCGGGGATCAGGTCCCCTGAGTCCTTCACGCCGAAGCGACGCTTGAGCATCGATTCCCAGAGGTCGCCGGCCATGGTGGCGAGGCCGCCGAGCAGGCCGACGAGCGCCGCCGCCAGGGCGTCCAGCTCCAGCGGCGTGAGCGCCGCGAAGATCACCGCTGCGCCCATGGCGCCGGCGAGCCCCCCGAAGAAGCCCGACCAGGTCTTGTTGGGCGAGAACCGCGGCCAGAGCTTGGGCCCCTTGACGGCGCTGCCGACGAGGAAGGCGAAGATGTCCGCCGCCCAGGTGATCACGAACAGCAGCAGCATCCAGCCGACGCCCTGGGTCATCGTCCAGTCGATCGGCATGCCCCGCTCGAGGTGCATGGTTTCCGCCGACGGGTTGCGCAGCCAGACCAGGGCGATGCAGGCCGGGGCGATATAGATGACGCCATAGGCCGCGTCCGCCGCCCGCTCGACCTTGTGGCGGGTGATGAAAGCCGCCACCAGCGCGCCGCCGATCATCAGCGCCCAGGCGGTGCGATACCAGCCGACCTGGGCGGCGAACACCGCGGCCAGCACGGCGACGGTGATGGTGACGGCGATCTCGGCCGGCGCCTCCGGCGTCGACATCTTGCCCCACTCGACGGCCATCAGGCCGATGGCGATGGCGACCATCAGCAGGAACGGTCCGCCGCCATACCAGATCGCCCCGAGCACGGCCGGGATCAGGACCGTGGCGGAGGCGGCGCGGATCGCCAGGTTGGACCAGTCGAAGCGTCTAGCCGGCGGCGAGGACGTCATCGGACGCTGCTCCGCCGTATCGCCGCTCGCGGGCCGCGAACTCGGCGATCGCGGACTTGAGGTGCTCGGCGCCGTAGTCCGGCCACAGGACGTCCTGGAACACCAGTTCGGCGTAGGCGGACTCCCAGAGCAGGAAATTGGACAGGCGGCGCTCGCCGCTCGTCCGTACAATCAGGTCCGGGGCCGGAGCCCCGGCGGTCGACAGGTAGGACCCGAAGCGGGCCTCGTCGAGGTCGGCGGCGCTCGCCCTGCCCGCCTCGACCTCCTGGGCGAAACGGCGGGCGGCGTCGACGAGGTCGGCCTGGCCGCCGTAGTTGAACGCCACCTGCAGCACAAACCGGCTGTTGGCGGCGGTGCGGCGCTCGGCCCGTTCGATGATCTCGAGGATGTCCGGGCGCAGCCCTTCGCGGCGGCCGAGGATGCGGACCCGCACGCCCTCGCGCGCCAGCCGGTCGAGGTCGCCCTCGACGTACGTCTTGAGCAGGTTCATCAGCTCGGAGACCTCGGCCACGGGCCGGCGCCAGTTCTCCGTCGAGAAGCCGAACACGGTGAGCACGCCGACGCCGAGGTCCGGGGCCGCCTCGACCACGCGCTTGAGCGCCTTCACGCCCTCGCGGTGACCGAAGGTGCGGGGCAGGCCGCGTTTCTTGGCCCAGCGCCCGTTGCCATCCATGATGATGGCGACGTGCAGAGGCCCGTCCGTAGGCGTCATCGCCATTCCCCTCGCCGCAGCGCTGCTCCCCGCCGGCTCAAACCTGCATGATCTCTTGTTCCTTGGTTTTCAAGGTCTCGTCGATGCGCTTCACCGCCTCGTCCGTGAACTTCTGGACCTCGGCCTCCATGCGCTTCAGCTCGTCCTGGGTGATGACCGCGTCCTTCTCGGCCTTCTTCAGGTCGTCGTTGGCGTCGCGGCGCACGTTGCGGACGGCGATCTTCTGCTGCTCGGCGTACTTGCCGGCGATCTTCACCAGGTCCTTGCGGCGCTCCTCGGTGAGCGGCGGGATCGGGATGCGCAGGTTCTGGCCCTCGACCACCGGGTTGAGGCCGAGGCCCGCGTTGCGGATGGCCTTCTCGACCGAGACGACCACGCCGCGGTCCCAGACGCTGACGCTCAGCGAGCGCGGCTCGGGCACGCTGACCGAGCCGACCTGGTTCAGCGGCACGGTCGAACCGTAGGCGTCGACCATCACCTGGTCGAGCAGGCTGGCGGACGCGCGGCCCGTGCGCAGCGAGCCGAACTCCTCCTTCAGGGCGGCGACGGCCTTGTCCATGCGGTTCTTGTAGTTCGACAGCACCGGCTTCTCGGTCGAGGCCATGGGCAGGGTCCCTCTTCTTCTTATGCAGCTTCGGCGATGACGGTGTGGACGCCCTCGCCCTTCAGCACCTTCATCAGGTTGCCGCGCTCGCGGATGGAGAACACGACGATCGGGATGGCGTTCTCGCGCATCAGGCTGATGGCCGAGGCGTCCATGACCTTCAGGTCCTTGGCCAGCACGTCGTGGTAGGTCAGGCGGTCGTAGCGCGTCGCGGTCGGAACCTTCTTCGGGTCGGCGGTGTAGACGCCGTCGACGCTGGTCCCCTTGAACAGGGCGTCGCACTTCATCTCCGCCGCACGCAGGGCCGCGCCGCTGTCGGTGGTGAAGAACGGATTGCCGGTGCCGGCGGCGAAGATCACCACCCTGCCCTTCTCCAGATGTCGCTCGGCGCGGCGGCGGATCAGCGGCTCGCAGACCGTCGGCATCGGGATGGCCGACTGGACGCGGGTGGAGACGCCGATGTGCTCGAGCGCGTCCTGCATGGCCAGGGCGTTCATCACCGTCGCCAGCATGCCCATGTAGTCGGCGTTGGCCCGGTCCATGCCCTTGGCGGCGCCGGCCAGGCCGCGGAAGATGTTGCCGCCGCCGATGACCAGGCAGAGCTCGACGCCGGCCTCGGCGATCTGCTTCACGTCCTGGGCGACCGCGGCCACCGTGCTCATGTCGATGCCGAAGGGCGTGTCGCCCATCAGGACCTCGCCGGAGACCTTCAGAAGGATTCTCTTGTAGGGCATGGCGCTCATGGGGCGTCGGGTACTCGCGAGTCGGCAGGACGGATCAACATAAGCCAAGGGCGCGCCCGGCGGAAACCGGACGCGCCCTCT
>CALKHU010000148.1 GCA_937991555.1 uncultured Caulobacter sp. | reverse complement strand
ACGATCGTCACGTTGGCCAGGCCGCCGCCTTCGCACATGGTCTGCAGGCCGTAGCGCTTGTTCTGGTTGCGCAGGGCGTGGACCAGGGTGGCCATCAGCTTGGCGCCCGAACCGCCGAGCGGGTGGCCCAGCGCGATGGCGCCGCCGTTGACGTTCAGCTTGGCGGGGTCGGCGTCGTTGCCCTGCAGCCAGGCCAGCGGCACCGGGGCGAAGGCTTCGTTCACCTCGTAGAGGTCGATGTCGTTGATCGACATGCCGGCCTTCTTCAGGGCCTTCTGGGTGGCGAACACCGGCTCCTCCAGCATCACGACCGGGTCGCCGCCGGTGACCGTCATGTGGTGGATGCGGGCCAGCGGCTCGACGCCGAGGGCCTTCAGGCCGCGCTCGTTGACCACCATCAGGCCCGAGGCGCCGTCGCAGATCTGGCTCGAGGTCGCCGCGGTGACCGCGCCGCCTTCGACAAGCAGCTTTACGCCCTTGATGGCGTCGAGGCTGGCGTCGAAGCGGATGCCCTCGTCGACGGTGTGCAGCTCCTTCTGGCCGTCGGCGGTGGTGATCTCGACGGGGACGATCTCGTTCTTGAAGGCGCCCGACCGGGTCGCGGCGATCGCCTTCTGCTGGCTGGAGAAGCCGAACTCGTCGAGCATGTCCTTGGTGAAGCCGTACTTCTTGGCGATCATCTCGGCGCCGGCGAACTGGCTGAACTGGATGTTCGGGTACCGCGCCTGCATCTGCGGGCTCATGTAGTTGCCCAGGCCCGCCTTGGCGGCGAGGATCGAGGGCGTGCCCATCGGGACGCGGCTCATGCTCTCGACGCCGGCGGCGATGACCACGTCCATCTGGCCGCTCATCACGGTGGCGGCGGCGAAGTGCAGCGCCTGCTGCGACGAACCGCACTGACGGTCGACCGAGGTGGCCGGGACGCTTTCCGGCAGGCCCGAGGCGAGCACCGCGTTGCGGGCGATGTTGACCGCCTGTTCGCCGGCCTGGCCGACGCAGCCCATGATGACGTCCTCGATCAGGGCCGGGTCGGCCTTGGTCGTGGCGACCAGCGACTTGAGGACTTCGCCGGCCAGATCGGCCGGATGCCAGCCGCTCAGACGACCGCCCTTGCGGCCCCCGGCGGTGCGGGCCGCCGCGACGATATAGGCTTCACCCATGGGTGTGCTCCCTGCGAGGTTTTCGTTTACGTGAGCGGCAATCTACCCAATCCGCCGCCTGCGCGTCGAGTATGACGTGGCGTCATGATCGGCGCGCCCCCCGCCGCGCGCCGGGGCGGCGTCCGTTCAGAGGGCCCGGCCGCCCGCCGACGTCTCGTGGCCGACCTCGTCCGTCGGCGAGTCCGTGTGCACCCGACGATAGCCGCCGCGCAGGAAGACCAGCGGCTCATGCGCCGCATCGTGATGCACCCGCAGGATCCGGCCGATGAAGACGCGATGGTCTCCCGCGTCGAAGGCGTGGTGCGTCTCGCACTCGAAGTTGGCCATGCAACCGCTCAGCACCGGCGCGCCGGTGCGCCAGATCTCGGTCGCCAGCCCCTCGAAGCGGTCGCCGACCTTGCGGGTGAACTGGCGGGCGACCGGCTCCTGGTCGACGTGCAGGACGTTGACCACGAACTTGCCGCTCGCCTCCAAGGCAGGCAGGCAGGAGGCGGCGTGGCCGATCGAGAACAGCGCCAGCGGCGGATCGAGCGACACCGAGCTGAAGCTGTTGGCGGTGAAACCGACCGGCGTGTCGCCGTTCAGGGTGGTGATCACGGTCACCCCGGTCGTGAAGCAGCCGAAGGCGTCGCGCAGCGTCCGGGCGTCCGTCGCCGGGTCCTGGCCGAGATCGAGGGTGCGCCCGCTGCTGGTCATGGACCCCTATCTGGCGCGCGGGGGGCGGTCGGGCAAGCGCTCAGGCCGTGCGGCCGTAGAAGTTCAGCCGGAACGGGCCCCACCAGAAGGTCTTGCCCAGCCCGCGGGCGGCGCGGTCCAGCGCCTGGGCGCGGTCAGGCGTCCGCAAGGCCCACTTGGCCAGCGCGACCGGCCCGTAAAGCGCGGTCTGGACGAGCCCCACCAGCATCCACTTCGCCACGCCCGGGAGGTCGCGCGGCGTCGAGGACCAGCAGTGCTCCGTCGGCCCCTGGCCGTAGCCGAAGGCGCGGGCCAGCGTGTAGCGCAGCGTCAGCCGGCCCGGGACGGGGTCTTCCCAGACCCAGGCGGCGGGCGCCCAGGCGAAGCGCGCTCCGGCCGCCTGCAGGTCGCCGAACAGCAGGTCGTCCTCACCGCCGATCTGGTTGCGCTCGGCGGCGAACGGCTGGTCCGACGGCAGGGCCGCGCGGCGGATCAGGCTGTTGCCGCAGCCGTAGAAGTGGTCGATCGGCCCCTCCGGACTGTCGTCCAGGCGGGAGAAGAAGCGCTCGAAGTAGGCCCGGTGCGCGGTCACCCCGTCCGGCGCCCGGGCGTGGACCGGACCGAACACGACATCGGCGTTGGCCGCCGCCTGCACGCGCAGCAGATCGGCCAGCCAGGTCGCCGGCGCCGCCTGGTCGTCGTCGAGGAAGGCGATCAGCGCGCCGCGGGCGATGGTCAGCGCGGTGTTGCGGACATTGGCCACCCCGGCGGCCGGCTCATGGACATAGACGACCGGGAACGGCGCGGCCGACGCCGCCGTCTCGACGGCCTCGCGGGCCGACGGAACCTGATCGTTGTCGGCGACGACCAGCTCGACCGTCGCGGGATCGATCCCCGCCTGGGCCAGGGCCGACGCCATGGCGGTCGCCAGCCCGGCGGGGCGACGCTGCGTGGGGATGACGATGGAGACGCGCGGGATCATGGCGGCGGAGTTTGCAGGGCGGGGGCGAAAGCGGGGTTAATCGCTTTGCGTCCTTCGACACGCGCTCTTCGAGCGCTGCTCAGGATGACCTGGGTGGGCAGCTTTCAGAATACGTCATCCTGAGCAGCCGCGAAGCGGCGTGTCGAAGGACGCAGAGGCGTTCAGCTGAACGTCGCGCCCAGAATCCGCTCCAGCCACCGGGCGTCGACCTCGTCGAACGCCGCCGGCCGGTCGCTGTCGACGTCGAAGACAGCGATCAGCTCGCCCCCCTTTCCGAACACAGGCACCACGACCTCGCTCCGGGAGCGGCTGTCGCAGGCGATGTGGCCGGGAAAGGCGTGGACATCCGGAACCAGCTGGGTCTGCCGGCTCGCCGCGGCCGCGCCGCAGACGCCGCGGCCGAAGGCGATGCGCAGGCAGCCGAGCGTGCCCTGGTAGGGGCCGACGACCAGCTCGTTCCCCTTGTCCGGATCGACGACATAGAAGCCGGTCCAGAAGTAGTGGTCGAAGCTGCTCGCCAGCATCGACGCCACCGTCGCCATGCGCGCGGTCAGGTTCGGCTCGCCGTCGAGCACGGAGGCGATCTCGGCCGCCACCTCGGCGTAGCGGGCCTCGCGGTCGGCGGAGAGGGTCAGGTCGTTGAAGGCTTCGGCCATGGGCGCGATATGGCCGCCGCCCTCCCCCTTCGCAAGCGGAGAGTCGGCGGCTAGCGTCGGCCCCTCGAGAGGGAGCTCGGCATGGCCCACTGGCTTGTGAAATCGGAACCCGACGTGTTCGGCTGGGACGACCTGGTCAAGGCCGGACCGAAGGGCGAGCCGTGGACCGGCGTTCGCAACCACGCCGCCAAGCTGAACCTGATGGCCATGAAGGCCGGGGAGCAAGTGTTCTTCTATCACTCCCAGGCCGGCAAGGAGATCGTCGGGATCGCCGAGGTCGTCCGCGAGCACTATCCCGACCCGACCGACGAGAGCGCGCGCTTCGTCTGCGTCGACCTGAAGGCCGTGAAGCCCCTGCCCCGCCCCTTCACCCTGGCGCAGGCCAAGGCCGACCCGGCCCTGGCGAAGATGTCGCTGATCACCAGCTTCCGCCTGTCGGTGCAGCCGGTGACCGACGGGGAATGGGATCACATCTGCAAGGCCTCGGGCCTGCGATAGATCCCCGGCACAACCGGGGACACGCGCCGAAGCGCATGTCCCCGCGCGAGCGCTACTTCACTAGCTCGAACGTCGCCGTCACGTCGATGCGGATCTTCAGCTCGCCGGCCTCGACAGGTGTCGACTCCGCCTTGTCGAAGCGGGCGGCGGCGAGCATGGGCGGCATCGGCGAAGGGGGAACATAGCCGCCGCCCTCGCTGAAGGTGACCAGC
>CALKHU010000147.1 GCA_937991555.1 uncultured Caulobacter sp. | reverse complement strand
TGGGCCGTCGCGGCCGGAGCCGGCTCGGGCGCCACGGCGGCGCGGGCGTCGGCGAGGGCGGCGCTGGCGGCGAAGCGGCGCGCCAGGCTCTCGGTCAGCTTCTTGGCTTCCGGCGCCGGCATCTGGGCCAGGATGGCGGCCAGCGTCCGCTCCTTCATCTTCGCGGCGATCGGCAGGCGGACCGAGTCCTCCAGCAGGGTGAAGCGCGCTGCGGCGTCCTTCGCCTTCATCGCGGAGAACACCGCGACCAGGCGCGTCACCTCCGCCTCCTGCTGGGCGTCGGCCTGGCCGAGCAGCTTCTGGACGTCGCCCTTGAGCGCCTCCAGCGCCTTCACGCGGGCATCGACCTTGGCCTCGGCGGCCGCCAGCAGCTGCAGCTGGATGTCGATGTCCTGCTCGCGGGCGTCCAGCTGGCCGCGCCGGTCGCCGAGGCTCTGCAGGATGCGCAGCTCGGCGGGCGACAGGTTGGCCTGCCGCGCCAGTTCGGCGGCGGTGGGCGCGCAGACGGCGGCGGGCTTGCCGCCGGCGACGGCGGGAGTCCCCTTCTCGGCCGCAGACTCCGCCGCGGGCTTGCCGCCGGCCAGTTCCTCGGCGAACGCCCTGGCGCCCGTCAGCATGTCAGGAACGGAGCGGGCGCCGGACAGGAAATTCACGGCGAGCACGCCGACGACCGCGACGCCGGCCAGCGGCAGGATGCGGGGCATGTTCTTCATCAGCGGCGGCCTCCGGAGATCGCGCGAAGCCGGCCGGCTTCGGGGTCGGGCTCGAACAGGTCGTCGTCCACGCGCGCGCGAGAGCGCGGCGTAACTGTCGGCTGCTGTCGCACGAAACCCTCAACGGACCGTTCCCGAGGCTCGAGAATCCGCTCCTGCGGCAGGACCCGGTCGCGCGAGACCGCGGCCTGTTCGCGCAAATCTTTCAGGGTGGTGGCGGGCGCCGCCTGACGCTCGGCGACGGCTCCCGCCGTCTGTTCGAGCCGCGCCGACAACGCCTTGGCGGTCTCGATCCGCGCGGCGAGGGTCTCGGCCGCCTCGTCGGTGGCCGCGCGCAGGTCGGCCAGCCCCTGCTCGGCGCGGGCGGCGGCGGCGTCGAGATCGGCCACCGCCCGGGCGAAGCCTTCGTGGCTGTCGCGCAGGGCCTTCAGGCGCCGCTCCAGTCGCCAGCCGAAGGCGAGGGCCGCGACCAGCAGCACGACCAGCAGCAGGTTCAGTCCGATGACCGCGATGCTCATTTCAGCCTCTTCTGGACGGCCGATTTCGCGGCGGGCGAAAGCGGGGCCTCACAGCGGATGGCGATATGATGATTCCGCCGGCCCATGCGGCCGCGCGTCAGCGGGATCGTCCCGGCGCGCAGTTCCACGAGGCTGTCGGGAGTGGCGTTCAGCGGCAGGGTGTCGCCGACCTTCAGGTTCAGCACCTTCGAAAGCCCGACCTGCTGCTCGTCGAGCACGGCGCGGACCTCCATCTGGGTCGTCCAGAGCTCGGTGGCGAGGTGCCCTTCCCAGATGTTGTCGCGCCCGAACTTCTCGCCCATGAACTGCTGCAGCAGCATCTTCCGGATCGGCTCGAGCGTGGCGTAGGGCAGCAGCAGCTCGATGCGGCCGCCGCGGTCTTCCATGTCGATGCGCAGCTTGACCAGGATGGCCGCGTTGGCCGGCCGCGCGATGGCCGCGAAGCGCGGGTTGGTCTCCAGGCGGTCGAGGGTGAAGGTGACGGGGGTCAGCGGCTCGAAGGCCGCCTGGGCGTCCTGCAGCACCACCTCGACCATCCGCTGCACCAGCACCCGCTCGATGGTGGTGTAGGGGCGGCCCTCGATGCGCATCGCGGCGGTGCCGCGGCGGCCGCCGAGCAGCACGTCGACGATCGAGTAGATGAGGTTCGAGTCGACGGTCAGCAGACCGTAGTTGTCCAGCTGCTCGGCCCGGAACACCGACAGGATGGCCGGCAGCGGGATCGAATTCAGATAGTCGCCGAAGCGGATGGAACTGATGTTGTCGAGGCTGACCTCGACGTTGTCGCTGGTGAAGTTGCGCAGCGAGGTCGTCATCAGCCGCACCAGGCGGTCGAAGACGATCTCGAGCATCGGCAGGCGCTCGTAGGAGACCAGCGCCGAGTTGATGATGGCCCGGATGCCGTTGCGGTCCGCGGCGTCGTCTTCGGTCAGATCGAAGCCGAGCAGGCTGTCGATCTCGTCCTGGTTCAGGATCCGCTCGGCGCCCAGCAGGCCGTCGGCGCCGTCGCCGCCCCAGCCGCCGGCGTCGCCCTCGCCGTGTTCCTGGGCCCACTGGGCCATCGCCGCCTGATCGTCGCTGTCCTGGGTCATGCCATGTCGCCGCCAGCGCCCGCGATGGGCGCTAGTTGATCAGCATCTCCTCGATCAGCACGGCCTTCACCTTGGTGGGGGCGATGACCAGGTTGACGCGGCGCAGGATCTCCATGCGCAGCTGGTAGCTGCCCTGGCTGCCGCTGAGATCCTCGGGGCGAAGCTCGCGCAGGAAGGTCTGGAACATGTCCTGGAGGCGCGGCATGTTCGGGTCGAGCGCCTCGACGGCGCTCTCGTCGGCCAGCTCGAGGGTCAGCTTGAGCTTCAGGAACGTCGGCCGGCCATCGGCGGTCTGCATGTTCACGACGATGTCGGGCAGGGTGTAGAAGACCACGCCGTCCGGGCCTTCGCGGACCACGGCCGCGCCGCCTTCCCCGCCCTTGCCGCCTTCGGCCTTCTTTTCCTTCTTGGGCTTCTTCTTCGGCTTCTCGCCGTGCTCGCCGGCAGCCTCGGGCTTCGGCTTGAGCAGGAACATCCAGGCCGCGCCGCCCCCGCCGCCGAGCACCAGCACGGCCGCGACGCCGGCGATGATCAGCATCTTCAGCGGCAGCTTCTTCTTCGCCGGGGCTTCGCCCTCGACGCCTTCGGCGGCTTCGCCCTCCGGCGCTTCCCCGGCCTCTTTGCCCTTGTCCGCCGCCACGCGCGCGACTCCTTGGAATCCCTGTCCCTCTTCAATCGTTCACGTTGGTTAAGGATCGGTTCCAAACGTGGTTAACGGCCGGGGTGCGACGTTCGGCCCGCCGTGCCGGGGCATGCCGCATCCGCCTTGCCGCGCAACGACGGGCCGCCCGGCCCGGACGGCCCGGCAGCTTTGACCGGGCGGCGCCCGTTAACCTTCTTGATGACTGTTTTTATTGACCTTTTCGACTGGCCCGAAGCTTGCATCGCCCCGGTCGGCGCAATCGGCGTCGGCGAGACGAGGGAGGATCGGTCATGGACAACACGATGTACGTCGCCCTGTCGCGTCAGGTGACCCTCCGTCGCGAGATGGACATCATCGCCAACAACATCGCCAACGTCGACACGACCGGCTTCAAGGTCGAGATGCCGATGGTCCGGGTCGACGAGTCGGACGGGGCGCGGATGCTCGACGGGCCCAAGACGCTGAAGTTCGTGCTCGACGACGGCGTCGTCCGCGACTTCGGCCAGGGCGCGCTGCGCCAGACGGGCGGAACGTTCGACCTGGCCATCGAGGGCCAGGGGTTCTTCCGGGTCCAGACCGACGCCGGCGAGCGCTACACGCGGGACGGCCGCTTCACGCTGGCGCCGGACGGGCGTCTCACCACCCAGGCGGGCGACCCGGTGCTCGGCGACAGCGGCGAGATCGTCGTCAATCCCGAGGACGGTCCCGTCTCGATCTCGGCGGACGGCGTGGTCAGCCAGAACGGCGAGCAGATCGGCAAGATCGGCGTCGTCACCTTCGAGGACCTCGCCAGCCTGTCGAAGGCCGGCGAAAACCTCATGCGCAACACCTCCAACCTCCAGCCCGTGCCCGCCACGGCGGCCCAGGTCCGCCAGGGCATGCTGGAGACCAGCAACGTCAATTCGATCCAGCAGATCACCCGCATGATCGAGGTCAGCCGCGCTTACGAGAGCATGGCCAGGACCATCGAGGGATCTTCGGAACTGTCCCGCCGCTCGGTCGAGCGGCTCGGACGGGTCGCGTAAAGGAGAACAGGACCGATGCAGGCTCTCCGCACCGCCGCCACCGGCATGTCGGCCCAGCAGCTGAACGTCGAGGTCATCTCGAACAACATCGCCAACATGAACACGGTTGGCTTCAAGCGGCAGCGCGCCGAGTTCCAGGACCTGCTCTACCAGACCATGGAGCGGGCCGGGGCGCAGTCCTCGGACCAGGGCACGGTGGTGCCGACCGGCGTGCAGATCGGCGGCGGCGTCAAGGCCGGCAGCACCTACCGCATCACGACCCAGGGCATCGTCACCCCGACCGACAACAAGTTCGACCTGGCCATCGACGGCCGCGGCTTCTTCCAGGTGCTGCTGCCTTCGGGCGAGACGGCCTACACCCGCGCCGGCAACCTGTCGCTCAACGACCAGGGCCAGCTGGTCACCGATGACGGCTACCAGATCCAGCCGGCGATCACGATCCCGCAGGACGCCGTCGACGTCAGCATCTCCAAGTCCGGCCAGGTCCAGGTCGTGAAGGCCGACAGTCCGACGCCGGAAGTGGCCGGCACGATCGAACTGGCCACCTTCATCAACGAGTCCGGCCTCGAGGCCGTCGGCGACAACCTGTTCATGGAAAGCGGCGCCTCGGGCGCGGCGACGACGGGCACGCCCGGCTCGACCGGCTTCGGCGAGATCATGCAGGGCTATGTGGAAGCCTCGAACGTGGACGCCGTGAGCGAAATCACCGCCCTGATCGTCGCCCAGCGCGCCTACGAGATGAACTCCAAGGTCATCAGCACGGCGGACGAGATGCTGCGCGCCGCCAACCAGGTGAAGGCGTAACGCATGCGCCGCGCCCTCCTCCTCGCCCTCTGTGTCGCCCTGACGGGAACGCCGGCCCTCGCCGGACCGGTCAGCCTGCGCGCCGACGTCGCCGACTCGGACGGGCGGGTGACGCTGGGCGACCTGTTCGACGGCGCCGGCGCGGCGTCCGACCTTGTGGTGGCGACCCGCACCGGGCCGACGATCGTGCTGGACGCCACCTCGGTACAGTTGATGGCCCGCCGCTCCGGGCTCGACTGGGGCAATCCGCAGGGCCTGCGCCGGATCGTCGTCCGGGCCGGCGCCGCGGGTCCGTCGGCGGTCGCCGCGCGCGGCAATGTCGAGGTGCTCGCCTGGGCCCGCAGCGTCAACGCCGGGGAGATCATCCAGCCGACCGACATGATCTGGACCAAGGCCGCCGGCGCGCCCTCGGACGCGCCCCAGGACGCCGACGCCGTCATCGGCATGGCCGCCCGGCGGCCGCTGCGCGAAGGGGCGACGGTGTCCATGCGCGACGTCGTCGCCCAGCAGGTGATCAAGGCCGGCGATACGGTCGAGGTCACCTGGTCCAGCGGCGGCATCACCCTGACCATCCAGGCCAAGGCGCTCGCCGCCGCGGCCGTCGGACAGAGCTTCAACGCCCAGAATCCCGCCTCGAAGAAAGTCATCGAGGCGGTTGCGATCGCGCCGGGGCGGGCCGTCACCGGGCCCGAGGCGCAGCGGCTGAAGGCCGCCGGACCTGCCCAGTACGCAGCCCGCTAAAGGATTTTCCAGATGCGCTTCGCCATCCTCGCCGCGGTCGCCTTCGCCCCCCTCGCCGCCTGTTCCACCGTCGCGGAAGTCGCGCGCGGGCCCGAGCTGACGCCGATCGGCTACCCCGCCGCCCTCGTGCCGCAGGAGCAGGTGATCCTGCCGATGCAGGCCCAGGCCTCGCCGCCGCCGAGCAATGCGAACTCGCTGTGGCGCACCGGCGCCCGCACCTTCTTCGGCGACCAGCGCGCCAAGTCCGTCGGCGACATCCTGACGGTGCAGATCGACATCGACGACTCCGCCCGCACGACCAACTCCACCACCACCTCGCGGACGTCGGGCGCGAAGATGGGCGTGCCCCACTTCTTCGGCCTTGAGAGCTCCCTGGGGAAAATTCTGCCGGGCGGCTTCGATCCGGCCAACGCCATCGAGACCGGCTCCTCGAGCAGCAAGGCCGGCGCCGGCGCCGTCACCCGCGCCGAGAAGATCACCCTCACCGTCGCCGCCGTCGTCACCGGCGTGCTGCCCAACGGCAACATGGTGATCCAGGGCACGCAGGAGGTCATGACCAACGGCGAGCTTCGCCGTCTGACCGTGTCAGGCATCGTGAGGCCGGAAGACATCTCCGCGGCCAACACCATCCGGCACACGCAGATCGCCGAAGCCCGCATCGCCTATGGCGGCCGCGGCGACATCAGTCGCGCGCAGAAGACGCCGGTCGGCCAGGGTCTCGTCGAAACCTTCTCGCCGTTCTGATCCTGTTCTGAACCTTAACGGCCCATGGCGCGTTCCCCTCGCGAAGGGAGGCGCGCCATGCACCGTTTTCTCGCCATTTCAGGCGCCCTTGCAGCGCTCGCACTCGGCAGCTGCGTCAGTCATCAGGCCACGCTCACCGACGGCTTCGCCTGGACCTATCAGCACAACGAGGGCGAGGGCCCCAAGCTGACCTACGGCGCGCCGATGTCGGACAACGTCGTGCTGATGATGCTTTGCGAACAGCCGGGCGTGGCCAACGTCTCGCTGCTCGGCGGCTCGCCCCAGGGCGGACTCATCCTGACCTCCGGCGGCCAACCGACCCGCTTCGGCGGCGACATGGTGGCCGCGCCCGGCCTCGGCCACATGATCGAGACGTCCGCGCGGCTGGATTCCCGGCCGCTGGCCCGCTTCCAGCGCACCGGCGACCTGACCCTCGTCGACCGGGGCCGGAAGGTCGAGATCGATGCGAAAGGCGGCGAACGCCGGCAGGTGGCCCGCTTTTTCGAAGCCTGCCGCGCCTGAACCGATCAGGCCCCGACGCGACTCCGCCGAGCGTTGCCTAGGCCCGTCGCCCGGCGGTGCTGACGTTGTCGAGCCCCAGCGCCGACAGGGCGCCCGCCATGATGCCCTCGGCGTCGAGACCCGCCTGGGCGTACATGACGTCCGGCTTGTCCTGGTCCTGGAAGACGTCGGGCAGGACGAGGGTGCGGATCTTCAGCCCCCGGTCGAAGGCGCCGTGTTCCGCCAGCGCCTGCAGCACGAAGGCGCCGAAGCCGCCCATCGCGCCCTCCTCCACCGTCACGATGGCCTCGTGCTCGCGGGCCAGGCGCAGGACCATGTCGACGTCCAGCGGCTTGGCGAAGCGGGCGTCTGCGACGGTGGTCGAGAAGCCGCGCGCGGCCAGCAGGTCCGCGGCCTTCAGGCTCTCGGCCAGGCGCGTGCCGAACGACAGGATGGCGACGCTGGTCCCCTCGCGCAGGATGCGGCCCTTGCCGATCTCGAGCGGCTCGTTGACGGCCGGCATGTCGAGGCCCAGCCCCTCGCCGCGCGGATAGCGGAAGGCGCTCGGCCGGTCGTCGATGGCGGCGGCGGTGGCGACCATGCGGGCGAGTTCGACCTCGTCGGCGGCCGCCATCAGGATCATGCCCGGCAGCGCGCCCATGAAGCCGATGTCGAAGCTGCCGGCGTGGGTCGGCCCATCGGCGCCCACGAGGCCGGCGCGGTCCATCGCAAAGCGCACGGGCAGGCGCTGGATGGCGACGTCGTGGACCACCTGGTCATAGCCGCGCTGCAGGAAGGTCGAGTAGATCGCCGCGAACGGCTTCATGCCGTCGGCGGCCAGGCCGGCGGCGAAGGTCACCGCGTGCTGCTCGGCGATGCCGACGTCGAACATTCGGTCGGGGAAGGCCTTCTCGAAGATGTCGAGGCCGGTGCCGGACGGCATGGCCGCGGTCACGGCCATGATCCGGTCGTCCTTCTGCGCCTCCTTCACCAGCGCCTGGGCGAAGACCTTGGTGTAGCTCGGCGGCCCGGCGGCGGCCTTGGCCTGTTCGCCGGTGACGACGTTGAAGCGGACCACGCCGTGGTACTTGTCGGCCGCGTTCTCGGCCGGGGCGTAGCCCTTGCCCTTCTGCGTCACCACATGGACCAGCACCGGACGGTCGATCTCGCGCGCGTTGCGCAGCACCGGGACAAGGGCGTCCATGTCATGGCCGTCGATCGGGCCGATGTACTGGAAGCCGAGCTCCTCGAAGAAGGTGCCGCCGGTGACCATGCCGCGGGCGTACTCTTCAGCCTTCCGCGCCGCTTCCTGCAGGGGCTTGGGCAGGGCGCCGGCGACCCGCTTGCCGAGGTTGCGCAGCGACTGGTAACCGCCGCCCGACACCACGCGCGCCAGATAGGCGCTCATGCCGCCCACGGGCGGGGCGATCGACATGTCGTTGTCGTTGAGGACCACGAGCAGCTGCCGGGTGGTCTCGGCGGCGTTGTTCATGGCCTCGTAGGCCATGCCGGCGCTCATCGACCCGTCGCCGATGACCGCGATCACCTTGTTGTCCTCGCCCTTGGCGTCGCGCGCGGCGCAGAAGCCCAGGGCGGCCGAGATCGAGGTGGCGGCATGGGCCGCGCCGAAGGGGTCGTACTCGCTCTCGGCGCGCTTGGTGAAGCCCGACAGTCCGCCGCCCTGGCGGAGGGTCTTCATGCGGTCGCGGCGGCCGGTCAGGATCTTGTGCGGATAGGCCTGGTGGCCGACATCCCAGATCAGGATGTCCTTCGGCGTCTCGAAGACATGGTGCAGGGCCACGGTCAGCTCGACCACGCCCAGGCCCGCGCCGAGGTGGCCGCCGGTGACCGAGACAGCCTCGATCGTCTCGCTGCGCACCTCGTCGGCCAGCTGTCTCAGCTCGGCGATCGAGAGACCGCGCGTGTCGGCGGGCGATGAGACCTTGTCGAGCAGCGGCGTGGGATGGGGCATGAAATTTCCGTAGACTCTGAATTCCCGCGACAACAGCGCGGTTATGAGCGGCGGTCCAGTACGAAATCTACGGAAAGGCGCAAGGTTTCCGCGCGTTTTCCGAACGGATCCAGATGGGACCTAGTCTGCTCGGCGAGCAGGGCAACCCTCTCGCGGGCTGCGTCGACCCCCAGAAGAGTCACGTAGTTCGCCTTGCCCTTGTGCGCGTCCTTGCCGGCCGCCTTGCCCAGTTCCTCGGCGCTGCCCTCCGCATCCAGCAGGTCGTCGACGATCTGGTAGGCCAGGCCAAGATCCTGGGCGAACGCCATCAAGGCATGCCGCTCGGCGTCCTGGGCGTGGGCCATGACCAGCGGGATTTCGAAGGCGTAGGCGATCAGTGCGCCGGTCTTCAGCCGCTGCATGCGGGCGACGGCGCCGAGGTCGTCGCGGACGCCGAGCAGGTCGATCATCTGGCCGCCGCACATGCCCTGGGCGCCGGAGGCGACGGCCAGCTTGCGGATCAACTCGGTCCGGACGTTGGCGTCCGGGTGGGTGTCCGGATGGGCGAGAATCTCGAACGCAGCGGTCTGCAGCGCGTCCCCGGCCAGGATCGCGGTGGCTTCGTCGTACTGCCGGTGCACGGTCGGGCGGCCGCGGCGCATGTCGTCGTCGTCCATCGCCGGAAGGTCGTCGTGGACGAGGCTGTAGGCGTGGATGCACTCCAGCGCGCAGGCGGCGCGCAGCACCGGCCGTTCCGGCAGGTCGAACATCTTGCCGGTCTCGAGCGCGAAGAACGGCCGCAGCCGCTTGCCCGGGCCGAGCGCGGCGTAGCGCATGGCCTCCGTCAGCCGGCTTTCCGGGCCGTCGCCGCGCGGCAGCAGGGCGTCAAGCGCCACGGTGACGATGTCGGCGGCCTCGGCGATGGAGCGCGTGAGCGGCATCAGAAAAGCTTCCCCCCGTCCGGCGCATCCCGATCGACACTGACGAGGACGACTTCGCCGTCCTCGTCCGGAAAGCCAAGGCACAGCACTTCGGACATGAACGGGCCGATCTGGCGCGGCGGGAAGTTCACCACGGCGGCGACCCTTCGCCCTCGCAGTTCCTCAATCGTGTAGTGCCTGGTGACCTGCGCAGAGGACTTCCTGAGCCCGATCGCGGGACCGAAGTCGATGGTGAGCCTGAACGCCGGCTTGCGCGCCTCGGGAAAGGGCTCGGCCCTGACGATCGTGCCGAGGCGGATGTCGACCCGTTCGAAATCCTCGACCGTGATCAGCTCGCGGACGGGCGCGGTCACGAGAAGTCGGCAGGCTCCACGCCGGTCGCCGCCCCCTGGCTGAGCACCACCTTCTCGACGCGCAGCCGCGCCTGTTCCAGGCGGGCCTCGCAATGCGCCTTCAGCGCCGCGCCGCGCTCGTAGATCGAGATCGACTCCTCCAGCGGCGCCGATCCCGACTCGAGCCGTTGCACAATCTTCTCGAGTTCCCCGAGGGCTTCCTCGAAGGTCATGGCGGCGATGGCCGGATCGGTGGCGGGCGCGTCAGTCATTTCGTGTTCCAGGAGAAGGACGCCACCCTAGGCGTGGCGCACGACCTGAGCAATCGGCGGATTCTGCGGCGCGGTTAAGACCGCTCGAACCGCCGCGCCCGCCAGTACTTGAAGCCCTGGTCCATGGCGCAGCGCCAGCCCCGCCGCTTCAGGGCTTCGCCGACCATGCCGTTGAAGAAGCCGTGGGCCACGACCAGCACGTCGTCGCCGCCTTCCGCCCGGGTGATGAGCGCGGCGGCGGCCGCGTCGGCGCGCCGCTCCGCCTCGGCGCGGGTTTCCTGCCCCTCGTGGTGATTGAAGAACCACCACCAGAAGCGCGAGATGAAGCCCCAGACCCTCGGCGACAGCTTGAGCCAGCGCGGCCATCGCGGCGGCGGCAGAGGCGCTTCGATGAACAGGGCGTCCTGGGCGCAGGCCTGACCGTCGCAGACGGCGGCGGCGGTCTCGATCGCCCGCGGACGGACCGACGAGATGACCACGCCCGCCGCCCGCGCGGTTTCGACCAGATCACGGGGCGGCGTCTGGCCGGCCAGCAGGCCCCGCGTCTCGTAGTGGGCCCACCAGTCGCGATACTCGTCGGCGTTCAGGCGCACCTTGCGACAGATGTCAGGTTCGCCGTGGCGGACAAGGGTGATCCGGCCGAACGCGGGGCGCGGGGGCGCTGCGGGGCCGTTCCGGGCTTCCATCATGTTTCCCCGATGACCGGGCGCAGGGTCGCGACGACCCGTGAACGCGGTCACCCCTCCTGCAACGCCCGCACATGCGCCCGGGCCGACTGGCCGAGCGCCTCCAAGTCGTAGCCACCCTCCAGGGAGGAGACAACCCGCCCCCTGGCCCGGCGGTTGGCGACGGAGACGATGGCGCGGGTCGCCCAGGCGAAGTCCTCCGCCTCCAGTTGCTGGCTGGCGAGCGGATCGCGGGCGTGGGCGTCGAACCCAGCGGACACCAGGATCAGGTCGGGCGCGAAGGCGTCGACCCGGTCCATCAGCCCGTCGAAGACCTTGCGCCAATTCTCCCGCGGCGAACCGGGGCCGACGACGCCGTTTGCGATGTTGCCGACGCCGGTTTCTGACGGATCGCCGGTGCCGGGATAGAGCGGCCGCTGGTGGATCGAGGCCAGGAACAGGGTCGGGTCGTGCTCGAACGCCGCCTGGGTGCCGTTGCCGTGATGGACGTCGAAGTCGACGACCGCCACCCGCGACAGACCGGCGGCCTGCGCCGCCCGCGCCGCGACGGCGACATTGCCGAACAGGCAGAAGCCCATGGCGGTCCCCGGTTCGGCGTGGTGGCCCGGCGGCCGCACCGCGCAGAACGCCCGGTCGACGCCGCCGGCGGCCACGTCGCGCACCGCCTGCACCGGCGCGCCGGCCGCCCGCAATGCGGCCTGCAGGCTGCCCGGCCCCATGATCGTGTCCGGATCGAGCCGGACGACGCCGGGTCGCCGGCCGATCTCGTAGACGCCCTGGAGGTAGGCCTCCGGATGGATGCGCAACAGGTCGCAGTGCTCGGCCAGCGGCGCCTCGCGCGGTTCTAGATCGAGCGTCGCGTCGTCGTTCAGCGCATCGATGACCGCCCCGAGGCGCTCCGGGCGTTCGGCGTGCGAGGCGCCGGGGCGGTGATCGAACATCGCCTGGTGTGTGTAGAGCGCGACCGTCATGCGGTGATCCTAGCCCCTTCCTCGGCGAACGCGGAATGGGGTAGTCGGGCCGGATGAGCCAGCCGACCATCCGCCGCGCCACGCCCGCCGACGCCGAGGCGCTCAGCCGTCTGGGCGCGGAGACGTTCAGCGAGACGTTCGCCCACCTGTACGACCCGGCCGACCTGCGCGACTTCCTCGCCTACGCCTACAGCCTCGACCGCGTCGCGGCCGATCTGGCCGATCCGGCCAAGGCCATGTGGGCGGTGGAGAAGGACGGCGAGATCGTCGGCTACGCCCTCGCCGGCCCCTGCGACCTGCCGCACGACGAGGTCACGCCGGCCTGCGGCGAGTTGAAGCGCATCTATGTACTGAAGGCCCACCAGGGCGGCGGCACGGGCTCGCGCCTGCTGGCCGAGGCCCTGGCCTGGCTGGAGAAGGACGGCCCGCGCCGCCTCTGGATCGGCGTCTGGTCGGAGAATTACGGCGCCCAGCGGCTCTACGGTCGGATGGGCTTCGAGAAGGTCGGCGAGTACGAGTTTCCGGTGGGCAGGACCCGCGACCGCGAGTTCATCCTGCGGCGGGGGTGAGCTGTGCGTGTTTCGGACACGCGCCTTCGGCGCTGCTCGGCATGACGAGGGTGGGAAGGCTTCTTTCCCAGTCATCCTGAGCAGCCGCGTAGCGGCGTGTCGAAGGACGCAATGCGCCCGTCCAAGCTGGACAAGCCGCGCCTCTCCCCCCATCCTCGATCAAACGACCGTTCGAACGCCGAGACACGCCCATGTTCATGCGCTTCTTCACCGAGCTCCGCGAGGCCAAGGTGCCCGTGACGCTGAAGGAGTACCTCATGCTGATGGAGGCGCTCGACAACGGCGTGATCGACAACTCGGTCGAGGATTTCTACTTCCTGTCGCGCTCGGCGCTGGTGAAGGACGAGAAGAACCTCGACAAGTTCGACCGCGTGTTCGGCCACGTCTTCAAGGGCCTGGAATCGCTGGGCGACGACGTCACCGCCGACATCCCGGCCGAATGGCTGAAGCTGCTGACCGAGAAGTTCCTCACCGACGAGGAGAAGGCGGCGATCGAGGCCATGGGCGGCTTCGACAAGCTGATGGAGACCCTCCAGGAGCGCCTGCGCGAGCAGAAGAAGCGCCATGAAGGCGGCAACAAGATGATCGGCACCGGCGGCACCAGCCCGTTCGGCGCCAACGGCTACAATCCCGAAGGCGTCCGCATCGGCCAGGACAAGGGCCGCCACGGCAAGGCCGTGAAGGTCTGGGACAAGCGCGAGTACAAGAACCTCGACGACTCGGTCGAGCTCGGCACCCGCAACATCAAGGTCGCCCTGCGCCGGTTGCGCAAGTTCGCCCGCGAGGGCGCGCCGGACGAGCTGGACCTGGACGGCACGATCAAGTCGACGTCGCGCAAGGGCTACCTCGACATCGAGATGCGCCCCGAGCGTCGCAACAAGATCAAGGTGCTGATCTTCTTCGATATCGGCGGCTCGATGGACAGCCACATCAAGCTCTGCGAGGAGCTGTTCAGCGCCGCCCGCACCGAGTTCAAGAACCTGGAGTTCTACTACTTCCACAACTGCCTCTACGAGAGCGTGTGGAAGGACAACAAGCGCCGGCACACCGAGAAGATCAACACCTGGGACGTGCTCCACAAGTTCCCCAGCGATTACAAGGTGATCTTCGTCGGCGACGCGACCATGAGCCCCTACGAGATCACCTATCCGGGCGGCTCGGTGGAGCACTGGAACGAGGAGCCGGGCGCGATCTGGATGGATCGCGTTTCGCAGATCTATCCGAGCATGGTCTGGCTGAACCCGACCGCCGAGCGGCACTGGGACTACACCCAGTCGATCCAGGTCATGAAGCAGATCGTCGGCGACCGCATGTATCCGCTGACGCTGGACGGCCTCGACAAGGCCATGCGCGAGCTGGTGCGTGGGCACTGAGGCGGCCAACGCCGACCAGATCGCCTACTGGAACGCCCAGGCCGGCGAGACCTGGGCGGCCCAGCAGGAAAAGCTCGACCGCCAGATCGCGCCGTTGGGCGACGCCGCCATCGAGGCCCTGTCGCCGCGCGCGGGGGAGCGCCTGATCGACATCGGCTGCGGCTGCGGCCAGACGACGCTTGAGCTGGCCGAGGCGGTCGGCCCCTCGGGTTCGGTGCTCGGCGTGGACATCTCCCACCCGATGCTCGATGTCGCGCGGCGTCGCGCGGCGGACCTTGGCAATGTCGCCTTCCTCGAAGCCGACGCCCAGACTCACCCGTTCGAGCCGGGCGGGGCCGACGGCGTCTTCTCCCGCTTCGGCGTGATGTTCTTCGCCGACCCGACCGCGGCTTTCGCCAACATTCGCAAGGCGATGAAGTCCGGCGGGCGCCTGGCGTTCGTCTGCTGGCGGCCGCTGCCGTTCAACGACTGGATGCGCGTCCCGGTGGAGGCCGCCCTGGCCCATGTCGCCGCGCCGCCGCCCGGAGACCCCACGGCCCCCGGCCCGTTCGCCTTCGCCGATCCGGGCCGGGTGCGGACCATCCTGGCCGGAGCCGGCTACAGGGATATCGACCTGACGCCATACGACACGTTCGTCGGCGGCCATCCGCTGGACGAGGCCGTCGCGCTGTCGCTGAAGGTCGGCCCGCTGGGCATGCTGCTGCGCGAGAACCCCGACAAGCGCGACGTCGTCATCGACGCCGTGCGCAGGGCGCTGGCGCCGCACGACGGCGTCGACGGCGTCATGCTGCCCGCCGCCGTCTGGATCGTCACGGCAAAGGCCTGATCGACCGTTCTCCGACCGTCATGGGGAAGGGCTTGCGCCTTCGCCGTTGGAGCGGGTCAGATGCGGTTCGCAACGAGGACACCGTTCATGCCGCGCAAGCCGAACATCATCGTCATCATGGCCGACGACCTCGGCTACGGCGACCTCGGCTGCGACGGCGGAACCATCATCCGCACCCCCAACCTCGACCGGATGGCGGCGGAAGGAACCCGGTTCACGGATTTCTACGCCTCCGCGAACCTCTGCACGCCGTCGCGCGCCGGCCTTCTGACCGGCCGCTATCCGGTGCGCATGAACCTGGCGCACGAGGTGATCCAGGCGCCGGAAGACCGCGGCCTGCCGCTGACCGAGCTGACCATCCCCAAGATGCTCAAGCCGCTGGGCTACGCCACCGCCCTGGTCGGCAAGTGGCACCTCGGCCACCGCGGCCAGTACTGGCCGCCGAACGTGCACGGCTTCGACGTCTTCAAGGGCCTGCCCTACAGCCATGACATGCAGCCGCTGGCCTGGTTCGAGAAGGCGGGCGAGGCCCCGCTCACCGAAAGCCCCGTCGACTTCCCGATGCTGACCCGCAGGTACTTCGACAACGCCACCGCCTTCGCGGAAACCCATCGCGACCAGCCGTTCTTCGTGCTGCTGGCGCTGACGGCGCCGCACGTGCCGCTGGTGCGCAACGACGACGCGCCCTGGGACTCGCCCGCCGGCGCCTACGGCGATGTCGTCGAGGAGGTCGACCGTCACGTCGGCCGCCTGCTGGCCGAACTGAACCGGCTGGGACTGGAGGAAGACACCCTCGTGATCTTCACCTCGGACAACGGCCCCTGGTTCGAAGGCTCCTCCGGCCCGTTCCGTGAGCGCAAGGGTCAGTCCGGCTTCGACGGCGGCTATCGCGTGCCCTTCATCCTGCGCCAGCCCGGAACCGTGCCCGCCGGCGCCGTGACAGACGCCATCGCCAGCAACCTCGACCTGTTGCCGACCTTCGCGCGGCTCGCCGGGGCGACCCTGCCGCCCGACCTCGAACTGGACGGTCGGGACATCACCGCGGTGATCCACGACGGAGCCCCCTCCCCGCACGATCACATCCTGCTGTTCGACAACACCAAGGTCGCCGCCCTGCGAACGCAACGCTGGAAGTACGTGACCCGGGTCCACACCCGGGCCTGGCACGTCAACCTCGGGCGCTTCAACTACCCGCTGCTGTTCGACATGACCCGGGACCCGGGCGAGAACTACAGCGTCGCCTCTCTGCATCCCGACGTCGTCCTCGACCTCAAGGCCCGCCACAAGGCCGCCCGCGAGAAGTACGAGCCGATGGTCGACCTGTTCCCGCCCTGGGTGCGCCCCGCCGTCGCCGACTGGCACCCGGACTGAGAGCGCACCGCACCGCAGCATCGCGGCTGCGGATTCGAACAGCTGTTTATTGCCGCTTGCGTATGGGTCGAACGCCCGTAAAGCTCCCCTCACGGAAGGGAAGGGCTGCGTTTTGAGTCTCACTGACGATCACGGTCCGGAGTCGCAGACTCCGGAGGCCGAGGCCGCCACCAAGCAGCTGGTGTTCAACGCTGCCGAGCGGCTGTTCGCCCTGCACGGCTTCCAGAACGTCTCGGTGCGCGACATCACCGCTGAGGCGGGGGTCAATCTGGCCAGCGTGAACTATCACTTCGGATCCAAGGACGCGCTGCTGTTCGAGATCTTCCGGCGGCGCACCCAGGAGCTGAACCGCGAACGCGCGCGGATGCTGCATGAGGCCAACGACCGTAACGGCGGCAAGCCGCCGGTGCGTGAGATCCTGACCGCCCTGTTCGCCCCGCCCCTGCGTTGGCTGGACCCGTCGAACGACAAGCGCATCTCGCTGCAGTTCCTGATCCGGGCCCGCAGCGAGGGGACCCAGGACATCCGCGAGGTCCTGTCCACGGACGTGTCGCACCTGAAGCGCTTCGCCGACGCCCTTCTGGCCGCCCGGCCGGACCTGCCGCCGGAGGACGTGTACTGGCGGCTGCACTTCGTGCTCGGGATGATCCACCAGAACCGCTTCATGGAACTGGATCGGCTGCACGTCCTGTCCGACGGCCTGACCAAGGAAGGCGACGTCGACAGCCTGCTGAAACGGATGGTCGACTTCGCCGAGGCGGGTTTCGGGGCCTGACACCCGGGCGGTGCAGGACCCCTAGCTGAGTCGGAAATGCTCGCACGGGCTTGAACTCGCCCCGCCGAGGTAGCATTTTGCCACCCGAAGCTGGAGTTCAGACGATGACCGCCCGCAAGTTCGCATCCGTGAAGTTCCCCGACGCTTTTGTCGAAGACGCCCGCCGCGAGGCTGAATTGTTCAACCGCTCGGTCGCGGGCCAGATTGAACACTGGGCGCGGCTGGGACGCGCCCTGGAAGGCGCGCCGGGCATACCCTCCGAGCGCGTTCGGCAGACCCTGGAAGGCAAGGTGAAGCTCGAAACACTTTCGGTGGAGGAGCAAGGCGCGGTGTTCGATCACATGGGCGCCTGGTTCGACGCCCCGCCCGGAGACGTCGTGGCCGCCTACAAGGAAATCGGGTCACGGCCGGGCGCGGTCGGTCTCGACAAGACTGGCAAGCTGGTTCGCGTTCCAGCCAAGTCCCGCCTGCGTCGCGTGAAGTAGGCCGCCCTGGTCAAGGCCCCGCCTTGGCTGCATGTCATCGCCGGGCCCAACGGCGCCGGCAAGACCACCTTCTACGAACAGATGCTGAAGCGAATGACGGACGCCGAGTTCGTCAACGCCGACAGCCTGGCGCTTGAAGCCTTCGGCCACGTCGCGGCTACCGAGGCCGAGAGTGCTGAGGGACAGCGCCTCGCGGACGAGCGCCGGCAGGCGCTGATGAGTGAGGGAGTAAGTCTCGTGGTCGAGAGCACCTTCTCCCACCCGTCGAAGCTCGCGCTCGTTCGGCAAGCCAGGGCGCTCGGCTATCAGGTCGCCGTCTATCATCTGAACGTGCGCGATGCCGACGTCGCTGTCGAACGCGTCTCCGGCCGTGTCTCGCAGGGCGGCCACCCAGCGCCGGAGGATCGGATCCGCGCGCGCTACGAACGGAACCAGCCTCTCATCAGGGAAGCGGTGCTCATGGCCGACCGGGCCTTCGTGTTCGACAACAGCCGGCGCGGCGCCAGCCCCCGGCGCCTCGTCAGCTTTGTCTTCGGCAATGCAGTTAGCGTCGCCGACGACCTGCCCGACTGGGCGATCGAGCTCTACGGCGGCGACCTGCCCTAGCCGCCGCGCTTCATCGTCTCGCGGGCGATGATCAGCTGCTGGACCTGGCTGGTGCCCTCGTAGATCCGGAAGATGCGGACGTCGCGGTACAGGCGTTCGATGCCGTAGTCGGCGACGTAGCCGGCGCCGCCGAAGATCTGGACGGCCTTGTCGGCCACGCGGCCGACCATTTCCGAGGCGAAGTACTTGGCCGCGGCGGCTTCCAGCACGATCGACTCCCCGGCGTCGCGCTTGCGCGCCCCTTCGAGCACCAGCGCGCGGGCGGCCATGGCCTCGGTCTTCATGTCGGCGAGCATGCCCTGGACCAGCTGGAACTGCGCCAGCGCCTGGCCGAACTGCTTGCGCTCGCCGGCGTAGGCGACCGCGTCGGCGATCAGCCGCTCGGCGACGCCGACGCAGAGGGCGGCGATGTGAAGACGCCCCTTGTCAAGCACCTGCATGGCCACCTTGAACCCCTCGCCCTCTTCGCCGAGGCGGTTGGCGACGGGCACGCGGACGTTGTCGAAGGTGATGTCGTGGATCTGGGCGCCGTGCTGGCCCATCTTCTTCTCAGGCTTGCCGACGGTGATGCCGGGGAGATCGCTGGGCACCAGGAAGGCCGAGACGCCGCCGCCGCCCTTCACGTCCGGATTGGTGCGGGCCATGACCGTGAACAGCCCCGCCTTGCCGGCGTTGGTGATGTAGCGCTTGGCGCCGTTGAGGACGTAGGCGTCGCCGTCCAGCGTGGCGCGGGTCTGCACCGCGCCGCTGTCGGACCCGGCCTCGGGTTCGGTCAGGGCGAAGCTGGTCACCGTCGTGCCGGCGGCGATGCCGGGCAGCCATTTCGCCTTCTGGTCATCGTTTCCGAACATGACCAGGCCCTGCGACCCGATGCCGACGTTGGTGCCGAACTCCGAGCGGAAGGCCGGGCTGGTGCGGCCCATCTCGAAGATGACCAGGCACTCGTCTTCCATCGACAGGTCGAGGCCGCCGTATTCCTCGGGGATCGAGAGGCCGAAGAGGCCGAGGTCGCGCATCTCGCCGATGATGCTCTCGGGCACCTTGTCGTCGGCGGCCACCTGGGCCTCCAGCGGCCGCAGCCGCTCGGTCACGAACCGGCGCAGGGTGTCGATGAACTGGTCCCGGGTTTCGGCGTCGAGAGCCATGAGTGCGCGTCCCCTTCAAACGATCGTTGGGGGATGCAGTAAGCGAGGAGACGCGAGAGGGGAAGCCGGTTTGACCGCTAGCCCAAGTGCAACACGAACCCGGCCGCATTCAATGCGCCGATCACCGGCGGACCGGCAAAGTACAACAACCCGACGGTCGCCAACATGCCCAGCCCGAACACCGCGCTCACCAGCAGCTTCGAGCCGTCGAGATCCCAGTCGGCTTGGATCGCAAAGCGCGATTTCGACACCCTGACGTTCCTTTTCGGCATCATCCACATCGCCAGGAAGAACAACGGGATCGAGGTCAGGAAGACGAGCGATATGCTCGTCGACTGGAAGGCCGACATATAGAGGTCGGTCCCGTGCGCGTTGTGCGGATAGACGAGGCCGAGGGCGGCGTCGGGCTGCCGAGGCGCAGCCTTCATCCACTGCCAGTAGGCGGCCATCACGAACAGGAACGACGTCCAGCCATAGGCGGCCAGCAAGGTCGCGGAGACCAGCCTGGCGGTCTTGTCGCGCGTGGCCTCAGCCATCAGCTTACCCCGTGTTGCGCAGCCCCGCCGCCACGCCGGCGACCGTCAGCTGGATGGCGAGGCGCAGCTGCTCGTCCTCATCGCCCTTGCGGCGGCGGCTGAGCAGTTCGAGCTGCAGGTGGTTCAGGGGATCGACGGCGGCTGCGGCCAGCTCGACGGACTCGGCCAGGTCCGGACGGTCGTCGAGGAGCCTGTGGCCGCCCCGGATCGACAGGGCGATCTCGCTGGCGCGGTCATGCTCGCGGCGGATCGCATCCATGATCACCTGGGCGCCCGGGACATCGGCGGCCAGGCGGGCGTAGCGGGCGGCGATGTCCATGTTGCTCTGGGCGAGGGCCAGTTCCATGTTCGACAGCAGGGCTGCGAAGAAGTCGAACGCGTCGCTCAGGTCGGCCAGCTGGGGAATGGTCAGCCCCGAGCGCTCGACGCCGCCGGCGAACCCGTACCAGCCGGGCAGCATGAAGCGCGCCTGCGACCAGCTGAACACCCACGGGATGGCCCGCAGATCCTCGATCCGGCGGCTGGCGGTGCGTGACGCCGGCCGGCTGCCGATGTTGAGGGTGACGATCTCGCTGATCGGGGTCGCCGACCAGAAGAAGTCGGTGAAGCCCGGCGTCTCGTAGACCAGCGACCGGTAGGCGGCGAACGAACCCGCCGCCAGCGCATCCATCGCCGCCCTGGCGGCGTCGGAGGGCTCCGGGTCGGGCGCCTGGCGGGTGGCGGTCAGCACGGCCGCGGCAAGGCTCTCCAGGTTCCGGCGCGCGGTCGGCTGGTCGCCGTAGCGGCGGGCGATCATCTCGCCCTGCTCGGTCATGCGCAGGCGGCCCTGCACGGTGCCCGGCGGCTGGGCCAGCACCGCCTCGGCGGCGGGTCCCCCGCCCCGGCCGACGCTGCCGCCGCGGCCGTGAAAGATGCGCAGACCGACGCCGTGCCGTTCGCATTCGGCGGCCAGGGCCGAGGCCGCCCTGGCCACGCCCCGGCGCGAGGCGACGTAGCCGCCGTCCTTGTTCGAGTCCGAGTAGCCGACCATCACCTCCTGGACCGGCCGCTCGCCCAGGATCGACCGGGCCAGGGGCAGTTCCAGCCAGCGCCGCAGGATGTCGGGGCCGTTCTCGAGGTCCTCGATGGTTTCGAGCAGCGGCGAGACCCGCACCGTCGCCGCCGGCGCATCGCCGCCGCGCACGAGGCCGGACTGGGCCAGCAGCACGAGGGGCTCGAGGATGTCGGACAGGCTGGCCGTCTTCGAGACGACATAGGCGCCGAGCGCCTCAGGGCCGTAGTGCTTGACCGCCAGCGCCGCGGCGTCGAGCGTGGCCAGCTCCCGTTCGGTTTCCTCGCTGTAGACGGCGAACGGCGAGCGCAACGGGCGCTGGTGGGTCATCTCCTCCAGCAGCAGCGCGACGCGGGCGTCCTCGTCGAGAGCCAGATAGTCGATCTTCTGCCCCGACTGCGCGATCAGCTCGGCGACCACCCGCTCGTGCACATCGGCGTTCTGGCGCAGGTCGATGGACAGCAGGTGGAAGCCGCAGGCGCGGGCCACCTGGATGAGGTTGGTGAAGCGCTCGCCGACGAGGCGTTCGCCCGCCTGCGCGGCCAGGGAGCTCCTCACCGTCTCGAGATCGGCGACGAAATCCCCCGGCGAGGTGTAGGCCGCCTCGCCCGAGGCGGTCAGCGCGAAGGCGACGGGCTGCCCGGTCAGCTTCTGCGACGTCGCCGACAGACGGTCGAAGATGTACTCGAGCGCCAGGCGGTAGGGCTCGTCGGCGCGGTGCGGCGACTCGTCATTGGACCGTCGCGCGAGGGTCAGCAGCGCCTCGGTGGCCCCGGCGTAGCGGTCGGAGATCGCCAGGTCGCCCCAGAGCCGGCGGACCTCGCCGGCATAGAAGTCGAGGATCACCCGGGCCTGCGAGCGCAGGGCGAGGTCCAGCGTCTCGCCCGTCACGCCCGGATGGCCGTCGCGGTCGCCGCCCAGCCAGCTGCCCAGCCGCAGCAGGGGCGGCAGGTCGCCCTTCGGCGCCAGGGTCTCGGACCAGCCGGCATAGACGTCGACCAGCGCCGGCAGCATCGAGGTGCGGACGATGGACAGCGCGTTGCGGATCTCGTCGGCGACGGTGATCTTCACCGGCCGGTGCAGCCGGGTGCGCCAGAGCAGCGCCACTTCGCGGAAAAGGCCTTCACGGATGCGGGCGTCGAGATCCGGCGGCAGGCTGTGCCGGCGCAGCGCCATCAGGCGCGAGATCTCGGTCTCCCGGTCGACCAGCGCCCGGCGGCGCACCTCGGTCGGGTGGGCGGTCAGGACCGGCACGACGTCGAGGTCGGAAAGGGCCCTGGCGTCGAGCGCGAGCCGGTCCAGCGCCGCGGCCACCGTCGACGGCGCGCCGGAGCCGTCGGCCTCCGCATCCCGCCGCCGCCCGGCGACGTCCTCGCCGATGTTGGCCAGCATGGAGTGGCAGGTGAAGGCGCGGGCCAGCAGCATGGCCTCGTCGGCCTTCACGGCGCTGAACAGGAAGTCGAGGTGCGGGTTGGAGCCGCCTTCCGACGCCGCCTTGCGCGCCGCGGCCACCAGGTCGCCGGCCTCCTCGCCGTCAAGGTAGCGGATCGCCTCGTCCAGCAGCGCGTCCATGAGCGAGACATTGGCGCGGACGTGACGGCTCGTCTGGCCTGAGCCGGACAGCGGAATGCGAAGCGACAGCGGATTGGCCATGGCCTGTTCTAGATCACCAGCCGTCGCCGATACAGGGCAGTCCGACCGGCGTCACAGCCCGGGCGACCGGTTATCCCAGATCCCCCGCCGCGGCGTCGAGCAGCAGCCAGGCCCGGCCGCCGTCGGTGGCCAGCAGGGTGGTCACCAGAAGGCCGCCGCGGTCGCGATCGGACGCTTCCTGCAGCATGCCGCCGAACCGGTCGAGGAAGCGGTCGGTCTGGCCGCGCATGGCCGCGTCGGAGAACAGGCGGCGGACCAGGCGACGGATGGCGGCGGGCGCGAGGCGGCGGACGATCTCGCGCGCGCCCGCATTGTCGCGGGTCTGGATGGCCACGGCGATCTCGTCGATGCGGGCGCGCGGCAGCAGGGCCGCCGGATCGATCCCCATGGACGCGATCTCGGCCGCCATGCGTTCGGCCAGGGACTCTGAATCGCTCTCGTCGCCGTCGATCGAGGTCAGCAGCTCACGCCAGCTCCAGTGGCCCTCGCCGCCTTCGGCGGCCGGCGGCGCCGCGGCGGGCGATCGGCCGCCGGCCGACTCGAACACGCTGCGGAACTCCTCGTCGGTCGCGGTCGGCGTCAGCTTCAGGCGCGTGCGACCGGTGTCGTCACCCGATGGCGCGGTCATGGCGGACGGCGCGAGGGGCGGCTCGCTGCGCACGGCGCGGGACGCCGCGGCCAGCGCCGGAGCGGCGTTGCCGGCGGCCCCGGCGACGACGCCCATGACCTTCACGGCCTCGCTCAGCATGTCGTAGTTGCGGCGCACCCGCTCCTGGAAGGCGGCGTCGATGGTCTGGGTCTCCTCGGCCGCGCGGCGGGTCGCGGCCATGAGCTCGTCCATGCTCTGCTCGACCGACGCGCGGACCTCCTCCACCTTGCCCTTGGCCGCCTCGGGCAGGGCCGCGGCGCGGCGGTCGACCTCGTCGAGCAGCCGTTCCAGGTCGGTCAGGGCGCCGCGGGCGACGGCCGCGCCCTGCTCCAGCCGCTGGGCGGTGGCGGCGCCCGCCTGCTCGACCATCTGCGCCGACTGCTCGATCAGGTCGCGGGCCTCCTTGAGGCGCGCCTCGAAGATGGCGTCGGCCTTCTGATGGGCGGTGAAGGCGGCTTCGCTGAGCTGGTCGACGCGGACCTGCGCCGCCTCGGCGTGCGCCTCCGCGGCATGGCGGGCGTCGTGCGCCGCCTGGGCGAGGCGGTCGATGGACACCTGCAGGTCGGAGGCGAGCAGCTCGCGTTCGCGGGCGGCGGCCTCGCCGACCCTGCCGAAAGCGTCCGTCGACTCGGAGACGAGCGCCTCGCGCTCGGCCCGGGCCCGTTCGGTCAGCTCGGTGAAGCGCTCGGCGGCCTCGCCGATCAGCGTGCGCAGGGCGTCGGCGCCCCTGGCGGCATGTTCGCCGACGTTGGTCGCGCTCTCGGTCGCCTGGACCATGAACTCGGCCAGCTGGGCGGCGCGGGACTCGGCCATGGCGGCGAAGTCCTCCTGGTCCGCCCGCATCGCGTGGGCGACGGTGACCAGGGCGGCCCGCTGCTGGGTGAGCCCTTCCTCGACGAGGCGCATCTGGTCGCCGACGCCGACGCCGGCCGTCTCGAGCCGCGCCACCTGCCGCGCGAGATCCTCGCCGGCGATGCGGGCGGCGTCGCCGGCCTCGCCGGCCGCGGCGGCCAGGTCCGCGGCGCGGGCGGCCAGGGCGGCCTCGGCCTCGCGAAGCTGCGTTTCGGCGAGGTCGGAGGCTTCGGCGACCATGCGCGCCTGCTGGGTGATGGCGTCGGCGACGGCGGTCGAGCGGGCGTCGAGCTGGCCGCTGAGCTCGACCAGCTGCTCGCGCTCCGAGCCCAGCGTCAGCGACAGGTCGGCGGCCGTGCGCGCCGAGATCGCAGCGGCTTCGGTCAGCCGTTCGGTCTCCTCGGCCAGAGCCTGGCGCAGGGCCAACATGGTCTCGCGGGCCTCATGGGCGGCGCCGGCGGCGCTGTCGATCTGCAGGCGGACGGACTCGACCGCCGACCCGGTCTCCGCCGCGGCCATGACCGCCGGCGTCATCAACCGCTGGGACATGTCCTGCATGCGGCGGACCTCGGCGGCCAGCTTCTGGCCCTGGCGGACGAAGTAGGCCGCCACCAGCACCAGCGCGGCGGGACCCACGGCCAGGACACCGAACAGGGCGATGGCCAGCGGGTCGTTGTCGAGCGGAACCACGCGCACGCGCCAGCCGAGCATGAAGGCCACCGGCGCGGCGGCCCACAGCGCACAGACGAAGATCGCCACGACCCAGACCGGCCAGCCGGAGGGCTCCTTCGCCGCGCGCGGCGTCTGGGCGATGACGGCGGGAGTCAGGGGCGGCTCGGCATGCGGCGCGGTCGGCCGGGCCGGCGGGGGCGAGACGGATTCAGGCGCGGCCATTTCCACGGCCGGAGCCTGGACGATGTCGAGCTCGGCTTCGGGCGGCGCTTCCGGCGCGCCGTCGGCGGATTGCAGTTCGGGGCGCGGACCGGCCGCCCCCTCGTCCAGGCGCGAGAAATCGAACGGGGCGCTGGGGTTCCTGGACGTCATACGCGGAGTGCATCCTGCCCGGGGACCGTTGCCGATTGTCCGCGCGCGGGTCCAGCCCCGTCACCTCGCGCGCGAGGTGAAACCTACCGGTGAAACTCGCGCGAGCAAAGGGGCTTGAAAGGTTTCGTTAATGTCCGCGCAGGGATCAGCCGTCGCCGTCGCCTCAGGCGGCCTGCAGCGGTCCGCGGACCGCCTCGCGCGCAGCCTCGGGGCAGGCCTGCGAAATCGGGTGCGGCGCCGCCGCCTCGCCCTGCTCAATGACGCGCTCGACGATCGGCGACGCCGGACGGTCGAGATCGACCTCGACGCCGAAGTGGATCAGCACGGCGGCGGCGAGCCAGACCATGAAGGCGGTCAGGAGTTCAGCGATGAATTGCATCGGGACCTCCCCTCGCGTCTCATGCAGCCCCGCTTATGCGCTGGGCGAACGGCGTTCGCAATGCGCCCGCTCATGAAGTTTTCGCAATCTTCGCCGGGCTCGCGCGGACACGGAACGCCAGTACGAGGCCCACCAGGGCCAAGGCCGTCATGGCCAGGTAACCGCGTGACCCGACGGCGTCGTACAACGGACCGCTGGCCAGGGTGGCGAGGCCGATCACCAGGCCCCCCGAGAAGGCCGAGCTCAGCGTCTGCGCCGCCGAGGCGCTTCGCGCGGGCGCGGTCCGTTCGATCAGCTGCAGCCCGCCCATGAACACCGCCGCGAAGCTCAGCGCATGCAGCCCCTGCAGCGGAAACAGCGCCCACAGCGGCGGCTCGAAGGCGAACGCCGTCCAGCGCAGGATCGCCGCCAGCCCGCCGAGGATCACCAGCCGTTCCGGCCCGACCCGCCGCCGCCACGGCTCCAGGAACCACATGAACGCGACCTCGACGGCCACGCCGGTCGCCCAGAGCAGACCGATCGTCGCCTTCGGCAGCCCCTGGGCCGACCACAGGATCGACGAGAAGGCGTAGTAGAAGGCGTGCGTCGCCTGGATCATCCCGGTGGCCAGCACCGCCAGCATGAAGGGCCGGTTGCGCAACAGGTCGGAGATCCCGCGCCAGCGATCGCTGCGCCCCGGCCGTTCGCCGCCCTCGTGCACCGGATCGGCCGGCAGCAGCAGCCGCGCCGCGACGCCCGCCGCCAGCGCCGCCGCCGCGGTCCAGGCCAGGATCAGGTCCGGGCTCGCCCAGACCAGCATGGCGCCCATGCCGACGTTGGCGGCGACGAAGGCGACCGAGCCCAGACCCCGCGCATGGCCGTAGTTGAAGCCCTCCAGGCGCGCGCGGCGCATGGACAACACGTCGGCCAGCGGCAGGACGGTCGACAGGAAGGAAGCGGCCATCATCCAGCAGACCAGCCAGACCGCGAATCCCTGGGTCAGGCCGATGAGGCCGTAGAACGCGCCCGCGGCCAGCCCGAACAGCATGATCGGCGTCCGGCGCAGCGCGAACCCGTCGGCCCAGACCGCCAGGGCGGTGGTGATGAAGATCCGCACCAGCATCGGCGCCGACAGGATCAGGCCGATCTGCGCGCCGCTGAGGCCGTGCGCCTCGAACCAGATCGGCATGTACGGCAGGCTGACGCCCGTGCCGACGAACACCGCGCAATAGAAGAGGCCGAGCTGGATGGCGCGAGGCATGGCCTCCGCTACCAGAGTCGAGGCCGGAAGTCCCCTAACGCACCTCGGCGGTCCAGGTCGTCGGCCAGTCCTCGAAACCCACGCCGCGGCAGTCCGGCATGATCGCCTGCCAAGTCAGCCTGAAGCCGGAGCCGGTCCAGACCCAGTCGCTCTGGGCGCCGCAGTCGCCGAGGCCTCGCGCCTTGTCGAAGTTGCTCAGCACGCGCGTGGCCGGGTCGTAGCGGACGTTCATCAACTCGCCGGACTGCTCCTTGTCCGCGCCCGGCGTACCGGGGAACACCGCGTGGCGCACGTTCCCGCCGGCCTCGTCCGTCAGCAGCATGGCGAAGATGGTGTTGTAGGCGCCGCGCGAACACGGCGCCGCCCACAGCAGCGTGCCCGGCGAAAGCCGCCAGACGGAGAGCTCATCGTCGGCGGCATAGTCCACGTCGCAGGCCTGCAGGTCGGCGGTGGCCGCCATGGCCGGGGAAACCGCCCTGGGCAGACCGTCCTGCGAGACGACCGGTCCCCGCGTCACGACCGGAGCCGGGGGCGCCGGCGGCGAGGCCTTCGAGCCGCGGCGCAGCAGGGCCGAAGCCGCGCCGAGCCGTCCCTGGGTCTCGTCGAACCAGAGCAGCGTCGCGGAGAGCCCGGCCAGCGAGAACCGCGCCGCCTGGTCGTCGCCCCGCAGAAGGACGATATCGTCGCCGTTGCGGACCGCGTCGATGAAGGCCAGGGCGCGGTCGCCGCGCAGTTCGGCCCGCCAGCCTCCACTCGTCTCGTCGGGCTTCGCGACCAGTTCCTGGACGGCGGCCAGCGGCTCGCCGTCGAGCACGACGCGGAAGCGGGCCTCGCCCGCAGGGGTCTCGTTGTCTGAAGCCGCGACCACGAAGGCGATCGTGGCCGCCTCGTCCGGCCCGGCCTTGCGACGGATGACGACATAGTCGCCGTAGTCGAAGTCCTCGCCCTGGAACGTGTAGCCGGCGCAGCTGGCGACGTTGTCGCAGGCCGCCATCCAGTCCTTGAAAAGCTTGGTGCCGCCGGCGACGCCCTCGGCCTCCGCCGTCGTGGCCAGCCCGAGGCTCAGCGCCGTCACGGCGGCAAGGCGTCTGATCATTCGCACCCCCCATTTCGGGCAATCACCGGTATCCGGCGTGCTCTTGGGGCGCCCGCGACGCGCGAACAAGTTAGAAATCTGTCAGGTCGCGGGCATGGGCGGGAGATCGAGCCGACGGGCGTCCGCCATTTTCACGTACAGCGCCCGGATCTCGGTGTCCCGCGCCGCGTCGCGGGCCGCCTCGACGGCGATGTGCAGGTCGATCAGCGCCCGGCGCAGGCCCGCGTTGGCGCGGTCCATGGCGGCGAGGGACAGGTCGGTGTCGACGCCGGCGGCGGCCTCGGCGAAGCGCTGGCCGTAGGCCGGCGCGGCCGCCTTCAGCAGATCCCTGATGGCCCCGTTCTCCCAGGCCCGCGCCTCGATGCCCCGCTCCGCCTCCTGGGCGCAGAGCATGGAGATCATGCCGGTGACGCCGATCTTCGCCTGCAGGTAGTCGCCGACAGACTCCTCAGGCGGCGGGTCCATCAGACAGAGGAAGTTGCCCAGCAGCAGTTCGGGAACGGTCGGGGTCATGACAGCGCCTCCAGGGCCGCGAGCCGGTCGGCGAGAATCACGTCCTGCCGCCGGGCGGTGTACCAACCGGACAGGCCCAGCACCGGGTCCTTGAAGCCGCCCTTGCGATACTCGTTGGCCGACGAGATCCAGATCGCCTGGCCCTTCACCGACGCGAAAAGCTCCCACCAGGCGAAGGCCGCCGGATCGACCTTCAGGCCGCTCGCCTTCTCCCAGATGGCGATGGCCTCCGCCTTCGGGAGCATGCCGGACACGCGGTCGGTCTCGCCGTAGCACCACAGCGGCTCCATCGCCCAGCCGAGGTCCTCGAGCGGATCGCCGATGTGGGCCATCTCCCAGTCGAGCAGGGCGATGACCTTGCCGGCCCCGTCATGCAGGAAGTTGCCGGTGCGATAGTCGCCGTGGACGACCGAGAGCTTCTGGGCCGGCGGCGGGGGATTGGCCCGCAGGCGGCGGATGCAGGCGCGCACGATCGGCTGGGGGTGCTCCTCATCGGCGTCGATGACGCCTTCCCAGTAGTCCAGCTCGCGTTTCCAGCAGGCGTCGGGGGCGGGACTGTCGCAGACGCCGGTGATGGGCAGCCCCTCGACCTCCGCCGCCGCGATCACGCCCAGATGGCGGTAGAACTGCTCGCCGATCGTCGCCGCATGCTCGCCGTAGGGCGGCATCGAGAACGGGCTCTGCGCCTTGCCCCCGTCGATCCGCCCCATGATGAAGAACGGGCGTTCCAGCTCGGCGCCGTCCTCCTCCAGAGCGACGGCCTCCGGCGCCGGAACGCCCTTGCCGGCGAAGGAGCGAATGGCCTCGAACTCGATCTTACGCTCGGTGTCGATGAGGCTGCCCGGCGGATCCCGGCGCAGGATGAGCTTCTTCGTCTCGCCGCCGCAGACGACGTCCAGCCGGTAGGTCTCGCGGCTGGCGCCGCCCGGAATGCGCGAGAGGTCGGCGACGGTCGCCGGCGCGCCCCAGATGCGCGTCAGGTAGGCTTCGATCTGCGTCCGCAGGCTCATCCCGCGAAGTCCAGCATCTGGTTGAAGCCGGACGGATGGTGCGGGCCGATGACCAGCTGCTCGAGGACGCCCCTGCCCTTGCGCACCTTGCCCTCGGCATTGGTGTAGGTGACCTCCGACAGCGCCTGGACGTGCAGGTTGAACGGCAGCTGCGGGTTGGCCTCGCTGAGCTTGATGTCCTCGCGTTCGACGGTCAGCTCGCCGTGCAGGTGCCCATGGCCCCATTTCGGATGGGTGTAGCCGAGCCCCATCATCTGGAACTCGTACAGCGGGCTGAACTCGACCTTGCCGGCCGGCTTGCCGAAGTCGTCGGTCAGATGGACGACGGCGGACTGGGCGTGGCGCGTGCCCTGCTTCCAGTGCACCTCGTCCTCGCCGTTGAGATGGTGGAAGTCGGCCTCGCCGTCCCCGTCCTTGCACCAGACCGCCCGGGTGTTCCAGGCGCGGCCGACGGCGTCTTCGTTGGTATGGAAGAAGAAGCTGCCGTCCTCGAAGCTGGTCGGCGACCACAGCCAGTAGAACTGCGGCGGGGTCGGCGGCACGGTGGCCTGGCTGTCCTGCGCGCCGACAGGGCGCACGCCCCAGCTGCGATCACGGGTGCCGACGAAGCCGTCGATCGACCTGCGCACGCCGTCCAGCTCGATCCACCCGGTATAGCGGCCGTTCTGGGTCAGCCGGGTGTAGTCCATGAAGGTCCGGGTGCCGTTGCGGCGGACGAAGCGCGGCTCCTCGATCGGGAAGGCGCGGCCGTCGAAGATGACCTCGCCCTTCAGCCGGTGCTCGGGCGAGTCGACGGTGACCTTCAGCTTCTGCAGCGGCTCGAGGATCTCGATCTTCACTGGTCCGCAGGAGAGATCCATTCGGTCCCCCAGCCAGCGGCTCGCGTGCAGCGCGGTCTCGACCCGGTCGCGGACGACGACGAAGGCCGCGTCGGCGACGTTGAGGTGCGGATAGACCCCGAAGGCGATGGCGAAGAAGTCCTCACCCTCGGTCGGGTGGTAGCCGTTGAAGAAGTAGCGGTCGTAGAAGTTCCGGTCCGTGCCCGAGTAGGCGATCGGCTCGGCGGTCTGGTGAATCGGGTAGTCGTCGCCTTTGGTGAGCGCCATACGCCTGTCCTCCTGGTGCGCCCGCGGCGAGGCGGCGGGGCGCGTTTCCTCTGTGACCATACGCTTCTCAGATGAGCGTTTCAGGCCTACGACGCCTAAAGTGAACGATGACAACCTGACTATGCAACGGTGACGGAGGGGAAGCGTGATCTGGACCCGGCGAACCTGGATGACGCTGGCGGCCCTGAGCGGATTCGTCGCCGTGGCGGTGGGCGCGTTCGCCGCCCACGGCATCGCCGATCCGCAGGCCAAGGACTGGCTGAAGACCGGCGCGACCTACCAGTTCATGCACACCATGGCCACGGCCGCCTGCGCCACCTTCATGAACATCGGGGCCCGCGGCGCCCGGATCGCGCCGGCCTTCTTCCTGTCGGGAATCGTGCTGTTCTCCGGCTCGCTCTACGCCATGGCGCTGGGCGGGCCGCGATGGCTGGGCGCGGTCACCCCGCTCGGCGGCCTGCTGTTCCTGGTCGGCTGGGCGGTGCTGGCGTGGTCGGCGCGGCGGGTCGATCAGCCCGCCGACTGAGCCTTGCGCGGCAGGGCCAGGCCGTGGAGCGCCGCGCTCGAGCCGAGCAGGCAGGCCAGCATCACGGCGGCCATCGGCAGGGCCGTTCCGTCGTGAAGGACGCCGCCCAGCCATGAGGCGAAGGCGCCCGCCGCGAAGGACAGGCCGCCCATCAGCGCCGACGTCGAGCCTGCGCGGGCGGGGTCGACGCTGAGGGCGCCGGCCATGGTGTTGCCGGCCATCAGGCCATAGCTGGCGAGGCAGCAGAACAGCAGCGGCAGCACCGTCCAGGCCCCGCCGATCCCCGTCTCCGCCGCGACCAGCAGCAGGGCGCCGAAGCCGAGCGCCGCCAGGCTGGCCCGCGCCAGGACCTGGTCGGGAGTCAGTCGCCGCAGCAGCATGCGGTTGACCTGCCCCGCGCCGATGACCCCGAAGGCGTTGGCCCCGAAGACGACGGTGTAGGCGAACGGCGTGAAGCCGAAGGTCTCGATCATCAGTCCGGACGAGGACGAGATGTAGGTGAACAGCAGCGCCCCGTTCAGGCCGCCGCCGAGCGCGTAACCGATCAGTCGTCGCTCGCCCATCAGCGCGCGATAGGCCCGGAAGGGGTTCTCGCTGCGCGCCAGCGCCGCCGTCGCCTCGGAACGGCTCTCCCTGAGCCGGAAGAACACCGCCAGCCAGCAGGCGACGCCGAAGGCCGCGAGCAGCCAGAAGATCGCCCGCCAGCCGGCGAGTTCGAGCACGGCCGCGCCGGAGACCGGGGCCAGGATCGGGGCCAGACCCATGATCAGGGTCAGCAGCGACAGCACCCGCGCTGTCTCGGTGTGGTCGAACTGGTCCCGCACGACGGCGCGCGCCACCACTGCGCCGGCGCAGCCGCCGAGCGCCTGGACGAAGCGCGCGGCGATCATCCAGTCCGCACCCTGCGCCAGGGCGCAGGCGATCGAGGCGGCGATGTAGACGCTGATCCCGACCAGCATCGGCCCGCGGCGTCCGAACCGGTCCGAGGCCGGGCCATAGAGGAACTGGCCGATGGCCATGCCGAACAGGAAGACCGCCAGCGTCGCCTGCTGCTGGCCCGCGTCAGCCTGCAGGTCAGCGCCCATGGCCGGGAAGGCCGGCAGGTACATGTCGATCGACATCGGCGCGAAGGCCGTCAGCGAACCGAGCAGGATCACCAGCCCCCAGGGCGTGGCGGGCGGTCGGCCGGGACTGTCGGGACGCTGGCTCAAGATGGGCCGTGTCTAGGGCCATCGACAGCGCGAGGGAAGCCTTGCCTTCCCCGACGATCACCGGTCACCGTGCGGACAACGAGGAGACCCAGGGAAACGCCATGTCCGCCATCGACACCATGATGCCGCCCGTCCGCTACGCCGAGGTCAACGGCATCCGCATGGCCTACTACGAGGCCGGGCCGGAGGGGCGGGGCGCGCCGCTGGTCTTCTGTCATGGCTTCCCGGAGCTGGCCTTCTCGTGGCGGCACCAGATCAAGGCGATGTCCGACGCGGGGCGCTGGGTGATCGCGCCCGACCAGCGCGGCTACGGGCTTACCGAAGCGCCGGAGGCGGTCGAGAGCTATGACATCGAGCACCTGTGCGCCGATCTCGTCGCATTGCTCGACGCCAAGGGCGTGCAGAAGGCCATCTTCGTCGGCCACGACTGGGGCGGCATCGTCGTCTGGCAGATGGCTCTTCGCCATCCGGACCGGGTCGCCGGCGTGATCGGGCTGAACACGCCGTTCAATCCCCGGCCGCCGGTGGATCCGATCGCGATCATGCGCAAGCGGCTCGGCGAACGGATGTACATCGTCCACTTCCAGACCCCGGGCGAAGCCGACGCGGCGTTGGACGCCGATGTCCGCAAGGCGATGGAATTCTTCATGAAACGGCCGCTCGACCTGCCGGACGCTCCGGCCGGGGCCGGCTTCGCGACCGAGCGCAAGGAGGGCGACCCCAGCGTCTTCCCGCTGGTCGATCTGCTGGCCGCCTACGACCCCGCCGTCGACCCCCGCCCCAGGCTGCTGACCGACGCGGAGATGGACGTCTTCGTGGAGAGCTTCGAACGCTCGGGCTTCACCGGCGGCATCAACTGGTACCGCAACTTCACCCGGAACTGGGAGCGGTCCGAAGGCCTGAAGGATCACGTCCCGCACCCCAGCCTGATGGTCATGGCCGAGAAGGACGCCGTGCTGCCGCCCTCGTCCGCCGATGGCATGGAGCAGTTCATCCCGGATCTCGAGAAGCAGCTCGTCACCGGCTCGGGTCACTGGACGCAGCAGGAAGAACCCGAACAGGTCAACCGCATCATGCTCGACTGGCTGAACCGCCGCTTCCCGCTGTGACCGGCGCCTGACGGGGCGCCGGATCTCGCCGGTCCGTGCGCCCCGCCCCTTCCCGACGCTTTGTCATTGGCCGCCGGCGCGCCCCGGCGCTAGAACGGGCGCATGGATCGCTCAGCCCATTCGCCGACCGTGGGTCAGACCTTCGCCCGCAAGAGCCTCTACCCGGAGATCGAGCCCAACGCGGTCGGCTGGCTGCAGACGGGCGGCCCGCACGAGATCTACTACGAGGAATGCGGTAACCCGAAGGGCAAGGCCGCGGTGGTCCTGCACGGCGGCCCCGGCGGCGCGGTCAACCCGACCATGCGGCGCTTCTTCGATCCGGAGAAATGGCGGGTCGCCCTGTTCGACCAGCGCGGCTGCGGCAAGAGCCGTCCCAACGCCAGTCTCGAGGACAACACCACCTGGTCGCTGATCGAGGACATCGAGCGGCTGCGCGTGCACCTCGGCGTCGAGACGTGGACGGTGTTCGGCGGCAGCTGGGGCTCGACCCTGGCGCTGGCCTACGCCATCACCCATCCGGAGCGGGTCGAGGGCCTCGTCCTGCGCGGCATCTTCCTGCTCACCCAGCGCGAGCTGAAGTGGTTCTACCAGGACGGAGCCAGCTACCTGTTCCCGGACGCCTGGGAACGCTTCAAGGCGCCGATCCCGCCCGGCGAGCGCGCCGACATGATCGCCGCCTACCACCGTCGCCTGACCCATTCCGACCGCAGGGTCCAGGCCGAGGCCGCCGCCGCCTGGAGCCAGTGGGAGGGCGACACCATCTCGATCCGCGGCCCCGAAGCCCGCCCGCCGAAGTTCAACGAGGTCGACTTCGCGATCGCCTTCGCCCGGATCGAATGCCATTTCTTCGCCAACCGCGGCTTCTTCGACGAGGACGGGTGGCTGCTCAAGAACGTGCACAAGATCCGCAGGATTCCCGGCTGGATCGTGCAGGGCCGCTTCGACGTCGTCACGCCGCTGGAGAGCGCCTGGGCGCTCCACAAGGCCTGGCCGGAGGCCAGCTTCAATGTCGTCTGGGACGCCGGCCACGCCTCGACCGAGCCGGGCATCATCGACGGCCTGATCCGCGCCACGGACGCGGCGGCCCGGCTGTAGCCCGGGCTCAGACCGCCAGCAGCGCCTCATAGGCCTGGTGAGCGCCCTTCTGCGCCGCCGCCAGGCGTGTCCTCAGACCGCGCAGGTCGCGCGCGCCGCCCGCCCGCGCCAGCAGGGCCTGCAACGCCTTTGGCTCCTGCGAAGGGTCGGCCTTGTCGTCGAGGGCCAGCTTGAGCAGCTGGGACAGGTTCTGCTGCAGCACCCAGGCCGCGTTCAGCGTCTCCAGGCGCCCCGTCTCGGCAAGACCCGCGGACTCCAGCGCCGCGAGGGCGTCGCCGGTGTTCTGCGCCAGCGGGCCGCCGGCGCCGGCGTGGACGATCTGCAGGAACTGGGCGGCGAACTCGATATCGACCAGCCCGCCCTCGCCGAGCTTGAGATCCCACTCGCCCGAGGGCGGCCGCTCGCGCGCCATCAGGTCGCGCATCTCGCGTACGTCGGCGGCGGTGCGGGGGACGTCGCGCGGACGGCGCAGGGCCTGTTCGACCGCCGCCGCGGCCTCGACGGCGAACGTTCCGTCGCTGGCCCAGACCACCCGCGCCCGGGTCAGCGCCAGCATCTCCCAGGTCTCGGCCTCGCGGTCGTAATAGTCCTCGAACGCCCGCATGCTGACCGCGACCGGCCCCTTGCTGCCGGTGGGGCGAAGCTGCATGTCGACCTCGTAGAGACCGCCCTCCCCGGTCGGCGCCGACAGGGCCGCGATCAGCCGCTGGGTGAAGCGGGCGTAGAAGACATCGGCGCTCCAGCCCTTCTTCTCCGACATCCCCGCCGGATCGCGCGCGCGATAGAGGGTCATCAGGTCCAGGTCGGACCGCGCGGTCATCTCCCGGCCGCCGCACTTGCCCAGCGCCACCACCGCCACGTCGCCCTCGAAGGCGCCCGCCTGCCGGATGGTCTCGGCTAGGGCCGCCTCGGCGAGCCCGCGGATGCAGAGGTCGGCGAGGTCGGCGAAGGCGCCGCCCGCCGCCTCCGCGGTCGCCGCGCCGCTCATGACCTGCACCCCGATGCGGAACGCCTGCTCGCGATGGACCCGGCGGGCGGCGTCCATCGCCGCCTCGAACCCTTCGGCCCGGGCGAGGGCGTGCCGAAGGGCCTCCTCCCCCTGGCGCGCATCGAAGGGGTCGAAAAAGGCCGGGTCGAGCAGCGCGTCGAGCGCCGCCGGACGCCGCGCCAGGGTCTGGGCCAGCTGGGGCGCGAAGGCCATGACCTGGACCACCAGTTCGAACAGCTTCGGCTGGGCGAGGAACAGCGACTGCACCTGCACGCCTGACGACAGCCCGCCGAAGAAATCCGCGAAGCGGTTGAAGGCGGCGTCCGGAGCGCCGGTGGCGTTGGCCGCGTCGAGCAGGCGCGGCGCCAGTCGGGTGAACAGCTCCCGTCCCCGTTCGGTGCGCGTCGCGCCGATGCGCCCGTGGTGCCAGCCCCGGATCGTCTGGCTCACCTGGGCCGGATTCGAGAATCCCATGCGCTTGAGCGTGCTCAGCGTCTCCGGATCGTCCTCGACGCCGGTGAAGACCAGACTCCCGAACCGCGACGACAGCGCCTCCTCGCCCTGGAAGAGCTCGCCGTAGCGGGCGTTCACGGCTTTCAGGATCCGTCCGACCGTCGCATCGAAGCTGCGCAGGTTGTCCTGCCCCCACAGGGCCGCCACCCGCTTCCGCTCGCCGTCGGACTCCGGCAGCCGGTGGGTCTGGTCATCGCCCAGCATCTGTGCGCGGTGTTCCAGCGCGCGAAGGTCGGCGTAGGCGTCGGTCAGCACCTCGCACGCCTCCGGGGTCACACGCCCGGCGTCGCGGAGCGCGCGAAGCGCCTCGATGGTGCGGTTCGACCGCAGCTCCCGGCGCCGGCCGCCCAGGATCAGCTGCTGGGTCTGGACGTAGAACTCGATCTCCCGGATGCCGCCCCTTCCCAGCTTCAGGTCGGCGCCCTTGGCGGTCATCCGTTCATCGACCTTGTAGGCGTGGATCTGGCGCTTGATGGAGTGGATGTCGGCGATGGCCGCGAAGTCGAGGTTCCGCCGCCAGATGAACGGCTGCAGCTCCTCCAGGAACGCTTCGCCGGCCGGAATGTCGCCCGCCGCCGCCCGCGCCTTGATGAAGGCGGCGCGCTCCCAGTTCTGGCCGACGCTCTCATAGTAGGTGAAGGCCGCCGCCGCGGGGATGGCCGGAGGCGTGGACGACGGGTCCGGCCGCAGCCGAAGGTCGACACGGAAGACGTAGCCGTCGCTGGTGCGGTCGGCCATCGCCCGCGCCACGCCCTGGGCGATGCGCACCGCCTCGTCGCGCGGCTCCACGCCCTCGGCCAGCGGCAGCCGTTCCGGCTCGTAGAAGAAGGTGATGTCGATGTCGCTCGAGTAGTTGAGCTCGAAGGCGCCGTGCTTGCCCATGGCGATGATCATCAGCCCCGGGATGGGACCGGCGGGGCCGGGCGGAACGGCCACCAGCCGGCCGCGCTCGACCTCGTCCCGCGCCACGAGCGCGACGGCGGCATGCAGGGCCGCGTCCGCAAACCGCGCCAGGGCGCCGGTGACCTGATCCAGGTCCCAGACGCCGCCCAGGTCGGCCAGCGCGGTCAACAGGTGGAGATCGGCCTTGAGCTCCCGCAGGCGCCTGCGCCCTTCCCCGCCGTCCTCGATCAGGCCCTTCGAGTGCACACCATTCCGATGAAGAAGATTGACGAGGCGCTCGTGGCTTCACTGTCACGCACTGAAGTGCAAGCGCTGCTCAACGCACCGGATCGTCGGATATCATCCGGCCTTCGCGATCGAGCCATGTTGCATCTGGCTTTCGCCGGCGGACTGCGCGTTTCGGAACTCGTCGGTCTCGCGCTTGACCAGTTCGACGGTCGATCACCCGCCAGCATCCATATC